>NZ_CADCXN010000070.1 GCF_902806695.1 Candidatus Methylobacter favarea
AAAACGTTTTTTGAAATATCCAAACCAACTGCGTTATTATTCATGTCGGGCTCCTCTTTGCTCCGTTAAATCATTGGGTGCATTTTATGACACCGTGTGGGTAAGGAGGAGTCCATATCATCATTGCTGAAAGTGCAGACTCGCCTGTCGAGTTAAATCTGCTGGATATCGCGGCTATTTTGCAGACGCTACGGGCAGACTGGAACAGGCCGATAGGCGCCGGACATCAGCAGCATTAATCAGCAAGGGCTCTGAAAATCTTCTTGGTATTCCCGTGCTAAACAGGCTACAGCAACGGCAGGCGCACAATCGGCCGGGCTTATGCCTGAGTATATCGCCGCTTGGTCAAAAAAGCTGGCAAAGTCCAGGTAAGGATGACCTGACTTAAAAGCCAATTGCCTGGCCAGAAAACGGCCGATTCCTGCGCCGATGAGCGGGCTGTTTTGGGAAAGGTGATGCCTGGATAAAAGGGCTTCGCAGCCCTGTTGTATTTTTTGTAGCTGTTGGGCACGAATATTTTCGGCGAATTGCTGCCAGCGGGGCAGTTCATCAGTTATAAAATCGCAGCCTATCATGCGTGAAAGACGTCTGGCGCTGGCGATAACCGTTTTTTCCGCACCGTCAGCCGTTTCAGTTTGATCATGTAATTCATTGAGCTCTCCCGTAACGCGGTATACATCCGCCATAGTTGCGAAATACTCGGCCATTAAACCGATACGCCTGCCTTGATCCTGTGCCGTTTGCGCGACCGCCATAACCGCCGTTCTGACGATGCCGGTATAAATAAGCTCCTGGGAAATCAGGCGCTGGTAATCGGTATAGCCTTCTGCCTGAACGTGACCATCCTTCAGTATCAGAATATCAGTTGTGGTGCTGCCTATGTCGATAAAAAGCCCGCTCTCCAGTTTTTGCGCCGCAAATAGTGCGCTTGCCAGCCAATTGGCAGAAGCGATAGCTTCATAATGTCCGGCTTCAATGCCTTCCGGCGTCAGAAAGCCTTCATAACCTGCAAAAATTAAACAGGACATTCCCGGTAACAGAGCCTGCATGGTATCAATAATTTGTCTGACTCCATCAGCCCTATTAATGAATAAATCAACCAGTTCCCCGGTCATGGTTATGGCATGAAGATGATTGGCGTCCCCCAAGTCCTGCATAATATTGTTTACAGCATTGTGCAACTGGTCAATTCCTTTCCATAAAGGGCAGGGTTTCTGGACTATGTTAATAATTTCACCGGCCTTATTGACGACAGTTGCTTTAACATGCGCGCCGCCAATATCCCAGCCTGCGATATTACATTGCATGGTTATTCTGTTTTATTTTAATGATAATTTCCCGGTTGCAAACGGGATTTATTACAGGCTCACCCTCCAGTAACCGCAACACGAGTTCTGCAACATTAATGCCCAGCGCCGCATAAATACCGGCAAAGGAGGTGGTCAGACGCGGATTAATTTCAAGCACTCCTATTTGATCGGCAGTCACTATTAAATCAATTCCCGCATAACCCCACAAATCAGGCAAAGCTTTGGCAACCTTATCAATCACATCCTGATACAGACTTAAGCCGTAATGATGATTCACGACAATCCCGTCCAAGTGATATTGCTTGTTGATAATGTTGAATTTTTGCAGATTCGCACATAATAACCAGCCTTGGCCTTGTTTGAATAAACAGGATAAGCTGATTTTTTCCCCCTGAATATGCGGCTGAATAATAAACCGGTCTTTTTGATCAAGTTGTCTGGCTATTGCCGCAAAGTCTTCCTGCCCCGTGATTAAATAACTGTCTGCACAACCTGCGCCATCCACGGGTTTGATCATCCATTCCCCTTGGGAATAAAACACATCTTCAAGCAGGCGCGTGGGAATGGCAGGTATATTATTTCTGCTGAGATGCTGGTAGGTTTTAAATTTGTTACCGGCGATAGCCACAGCCGTTGCGGGCGATGCCAGCACTCTCTTGCCCAGGGATTCAACAGTTTGACACAGCGTCTGTAGAATAAAGTCAAATTCCGGCGCTATCGGCCATACCGCGTCACATTGTCTGGCTGAACGAATAAATTCATCAGAAACAGTATCTTCCGGACTAATGACGACGGTATTAATACCCTTCATGTTAATTGTGCCGGTCATGCGCCAATCCAGCATAACGACAAGTTCAATACCGGCTATGACGGAAAAATTATCGAGCAAAGCCTGAAGCATTAAAATTCCTTCGCTCTTCAGGGAGTCTGGCAATTCCTGCTTGTTAAAGCCGCCGCCCGTGATATATTCAAATATCAGAATTTTCACACAAATACTTAAATCTTAAACAACTATTGTAACATCCGTAATTCACAATAACCTGAAGAGGTGATTACTTATGGAAATAATTCCGGTAATAGATTTGAAAGATGGCGAGGTGGTTCATGCCCAACAAGGAAAACGGGCGCTTTATCAGCCGATTAATACAGGATTGTGCAGTTCATCCAATATTTATAAGGTAATCCGTGCCTTCCTGAGCCTCTGTGACTTCAATACCCTCTATATTGCGGATTTGAATGCGATTACTCTTCAAGGCGACCACAAACATTTAATTAATAAAGTGCTGAGCCGGTTCCCGGAGATAACTTTCTGGATAGACACAGGTTACCAGCAATATGACGCGAATTTACAACGGCCAGGCAATTATCTTCCAATCCTGGGCAGTGAATCTTATCAGGATGAAGATTGCCAGGAAATCGCGGCTTTTGGCAGCAACTTTATTCTTTCGCTGGATTTTTCGATCTACGGAGCGCTTGGAGCACAAAAACTATTTGCTAATCAAGAGTTATGGCCCGAAAATATTATTATCATGCTGTTGGACAGGGTAGGCAGTAATAGCGGGCCGGATCTGAATAAATTAAATGATTTTTGTAGTCGTTATCCGGATAAAAACTTTATTGCCGCCGGCGGCATACGGAATAAACAGGATTTAATTGATTTGAAAGAGATAGGCATTAAACAGGCTCTTGTTGCCAGCGCCTTGCACAGCGGGGACCTTAGCCGTGCGGATATTCATGGCTTGAGGCAAAAAAATACCCCAGCAAGCTGAGGTATTTTCAACAACCTTTGGTAGTTAATAACTTATTCGTTGTTAACTGCGAACGGATGTTTAGCAGTCCCTTTCTTTGCAACCACTTCAGCCGCTGCAGGCGAACCCGCAACCGCCCGTTTTAAAGCTTCCTTGGTGGCTTCATAGTTGAATTTTTCGATTTTACCATCATCTTCAGCTTGCCAGTGAATGAATACACCCACGGTGATAAATAAATCATCGGCTTCGTTAGCCGGAATTGTACCATCTTCGACACAGTCAGCAACAGCCATAGCAACAGCGCGTTGAGCCGGGCCAAACATTTGAACAGCTTGTTTTGCGCCTTTAATAGTTACTTTGTTATAAAGAACAGTTGCAGGTTTAACCATCAGATTAGGCGCAACAAGAGCTAATAGGCAGGAAAAGCCATCTTTGTTGTTAGTCAAAGCGTTTGCAAATGCAGTCTCAGCAGCTGAACCGCGTGGTCCAACCATCAAATCGATGTGAGCAACTTCGTTACCTTCACCCACCAGTGATTCACCAACGCGTAAGTTATTTATTTTCGCCATGCTTGTTTTCCCCTATGAAGAAAAATTGAAAGAAATTTCGAGCTAATATCGACACTATTCATATCCACTTATTTGTTTTAAACAAATTCCTTTTGAAGACTTGATTAGTTACCACTAATACTGTCTTCCAAAAATACTGCCATTACAGTCGCTACAGTCATATCGGCTGTAGTGCCGGGATTTACTTCCCTGGATTTGAATTCCTGATCTATGCAATGAAGCAATGGAATAAGGCGCTCAGGATTATCAGTTCTAGAGAACTCTTCGCTAAGAAGAGCCATTTTTCCGGCTATCATTTCAGAATACTGATTGCCGTATTTTCTTTCGATATGACTATCGGGAAATCGGCTTAGCAAATCAGCATATACTGCTGCCGCCGCCCAATTTTTATTGCCCCATCGAATTATCATATAATTATACCTTAATAAGGCAAAATCGAAAATATCTTTATAATCTGTAGTATATTGAAGAGCAATGCGATCTTTGAAACTTGCCAGTTTCATAGCCTCGGTTAGCGTAATCGAGGCTTTTTCATGGACGTCCTGCACATTTGCTCTGCCCAATCCAGCAGGACAGGCCAGCGTTATCGCCTTAAAAACCCAGTCTGCATCCGCTACCGTAGTAACACCGAGCACCTGCTTTAATGCCTGCCTTAGCGTCAAGCCTGAATATCTGCTGCAAGAAACTGCCTGAATCAGGGGAGCGCAAAGCAAAATAATACCTAAATTGGTATTGCAGCCCACGGCGTCGCGGGTAGCCTTGACTGCATAAAATATTTTTTCGCCCAACGAATAATCAGGACTGCAAAGCGGAGCTGCGCTGACTTCTGCACTGATCCTAAAATCAGTCACAGTCATGCCATGCCCTTCTCCATAAATGCTGACATTGCCGGGTTTAAATGCCTGTAATTCCACTTCACACGCCTGTTGATAAAGCATGCTGAGCTGCTGCGAAGTCATCATGAGACAGCGGAATTTATTTTATGAGCGTTTTTATTGATGCGCCGGCTTATTAAATCTTCTGTCAGCAAGTCTGCAATATTGATATCACAAACGCTTTCCAGTCCTTTCCATGCGGGAATACTGTTAACTTCAATAATCGTGTAACGGCCTTCCCTATCGCAAATAATATCGATGCCCGCATAATCCATCGCTAATGTGGCCGTAGCCGTGACGGCCAATTCAGCCAAGTCGGGGACTAGATCGATCAGCTCGCATTTCGCACCGCGCGCCACATTATTCAACCAGGATTTTCCGCATCTGCGCATTGCCGCAATAGCCTGTCCATTAATAACAAAAACGCGGTTATCAGAAAAGCCCGAGCCTGCACACTGCACAAATTTTTGCAGATAATAAACGCCATGACTGCTGGTCAGCCAGAATAAATCAGTCATTTTTTCAAGGCGTCGAATACCTTCACCCTGCGAGCCGAACAATGGTTTACTGAGTAATAAATTCCCTTTTCCTAGCTCACTTTCGGCAATACTTAACGCCTCTGCCCGGTCTCGCAATACCCAGGTCAAAGGCGTGGGCAAACCGGCATTATGGAGCAAAAAACTGGTCATGGCCTTGTCGACACTGCGTTCTATGGCATGGCCGTCATTATAGACAGGAATATGCAGCAATTTTAAAGCATGCAAAATATCCAGATACAGGACGACTTCTTCCAGGGATCCTCCAGGCACGCCACGCACAAAAACTGCATCAGGAAGTGCCTGTTCAAAGCCTGGAATTAAAACCGGAGTTTGACCCGATCCAATGGCAAATCGACATTCTGTCAAGGAAACATAATCGCTGGCATAACCTCGGCTGGCAAAGGCAAGACGCAACTGCTTACCGTGCCAGCCTGGATCATCCGTGAAAATAGCAATTCTACCCATGCAATTCCTTTAAAATTAAATATAATATGATTTTCTCTGTTAAGGGAAAATAAAAAATTCATATTATCTCTTTTTAGAGGTAAAAAGATCAATTGCCCGGTTCAGCTATCACCTTGAAGGGCTTTATCCATGCCGCCGTGGAGCCACGTGATTAAATTCAAATAATTGTTTATTAGTGAGCAGACACGCATCCTTGCAGAGTTAACTGGAGGGCAGCTGCCGGAGGAACTTCAACCCAACCGCCACACTCCATAGCATTAAATGATAAATTAATCTCAGTCTGTAATTTGGAATTTTTACCCAGCCGCAGGTAAGATATTTACTAGCAGGATAATCCGCTATGTCCATCATAGGTATAAAAGGGGTTTTTGTTTTTACCAAGCTACTGGGTGGAATTGGACTTGCAGCTGTAACTTTTAGTACCGTATTAATCCTGTTTTCCATACTGACTCTGGTTTATTTCTTGTACCGGTTTGTCTGGATATTTTCCGCTGAAGGAACTAATCTGCGCATGGAACGAAAATTCAGACGCTACATGGAAAAACTGTCGCAGCAGGAGTTAATACACCGCATAACACTGTCCAGAACAGTTGATCAGGAAAATATAAAGCATCTTGTCACGCTGGTTAATCAAGAAATTAACTTACGCAAAGTGCATATCGACCCGACTATAGTCCCGGAAATTCAGAACCTGCTTAACAGTTGCCGTTATGCCCAGGATTTTAATAAAGCCTTGCGCATTTATAAAATTGTTATCGATACCGATATTGCCTTATTAAACTCTACGCTGAGGGAATTGCTTGATGAGACTATTAAGCTCAGATGGCTAATTATTGAATTATCCTATGCCCTTTCAATTTTTTCATAAATTTTCAGACCTCATCAACTTGGCTCTCGGCAGGAATTTCGAGGCGAGGAAAAAATCACTGCGCGAAAATGCTCAGTTAAAGCAACAAAAAGCCATGGCTAATGCACAAATTGCTTACGAGCTTGAGCTGATGAAAATCAGGTTTTCAGAACAACTGCTCAGAACCAAAGCAAGAGAAACCAGTACTACGCAGGACTATAAGGAGTTTCTGGATATGATCGACGAAATGAAGGCGCAAATTATCGAGGCTTATCCGGATATGCCAAAAGTAATGGCATTAGTCATACACCAGCATGCCAAGCGGCTCATTGACGATATCTGGAATAGTCCGGATGAGCAACTGCAGAGCCAATGCCGGGTCAAGCTGGCGCAATTTATTAAAGTTGTTTACGATGATACCGCCGCTGTTCTGGTTAATGAGCAGCACGCAAAAATACCGACCAGGACCTTGTATCATATAGAAAAATTAGAATAGCACCGGCTAATCCAGTTCATTGCAGAGCTCCGGAATACCCTGCCCTCCCATTCAAGACCACATTAATTTTACCGCCATTAAAATAATCAGCAGTAAAAAACAGCGCTTTAATTTCTGCGCAGGTAGTTTATGAGCCAGCTTCGTCCCAAGCGGAGCAGTAAAAACACCAGTCAGGCCTATTCCGAGGAAAGAAGGCAAATAAACATTCACCAAGTTTAATTCCGCCAGCTGCAACGCGCGCTATCCCGGTATGGCATAATTCGCTGTTCCGCCACCAGCAATCGGCTAACCACGCGCGCTTGATATCGAAACTGAATTACCCAGACGGTATTGCGCTAACGTCGAAGCTATCGAAGTAAAAATTACCGTGGCTGCCGACATAACCATAATCAGATCAGTTGGAAATCCTTACGCCGAATACACTATAACCAGGACCGGCGCAGTAATTAAACCGCCGCCTATTCCAAAAGTCCGCCAACAGCCCGGTAACCATTCTCCATAACATACTGAACAAAATAACTTCTCCCACCTGACTCCTGATTGTTTTACAAATACTTGATCCGGCAGTCAGACCTCGCCTGCACAGTATGATTTTTTGAATGTGGCTGTGCTATTCTAGGCGCAACATTCGCACAAGCTGGTAGCGTTATGGAAATATACCTTGTTGGCGGTGCTGTCCGCGATAAATTACTCAATTATCCTGTTCAGGAAAAAGATTGGGTGGTAATCGGCGAAACTCCGGAATCCATGGTGAAACAGGGATTTCGTCCGGTAGGCAAGGATTTTCCGGTATTCCTGCATCCCCATAGCCGTGAAGAATATGCCTTGGCCAGAACGGAAAGAAAAAGCTCACCCGGTTATAAAGGTTTTATTGTGCACACATCGCCTGATGTGAGTCTGGAGCAGGATCTAATCCGCCGCGACCTGACCATCAATGCCATAGCAATGACTCCGCAGGGGCAGATCATTGATCCTTTTGGCGGCAAAAATGATCTTGAAAAGCGGATCTTCCGCCACGTTTCGCCCGCGTTTTCTGAAGACCCGGTGCGAATATTGCGCGTCGCCCGTTTTGCGGCGCGATATGCTCATCTAGACTTCAAGCTAGCAGAAGAAACACGAGCTCTTATGCGGCAAATGGCCTCTAGCGGTGAAATTGATCACCTTGTTCCCGAGCGCGTATGGGCGGAATTATTAAAAGCGCTTAGCGAGAAATCGCCAACGGCTTTTTTCCATACCTTAAAAGACTGCTATGCGCTTGATAAAATTTTCCCGGAAATAAATCGTCTATTTGGCGTGCCGCAACCTGAAAAACACCATCCGGAGATCGATACCGGCGTACACACAATGCTCTGCCTGGAGCAGGCGGCTCTTTTATCGTCCAGCCCCGAAGTCAGATTTGCCACATTAGTGCATGACCTTGGCAAAGGGCTAACGCCCAAAGATCAATGGCCTCATCATTATGGCCATGAAAAAAGCGGACTTAAGGTTTTGGAAAATTTATGCGCCCGACTGCGCGTCCCTAACTCATTTAAATCGCTGGCCAGGCATGTTATGCAATACCATACTCATTGTCATAAGGCATTTGAATTACGCGCCTCAACATTAACTGATCTGCTGACTGCTTTGGGAGCATTTAAACCGGCCAATAGGCTAGCTGAATTTTTATTGGCTTGCGAAGCCGATGCAAAAGGCAGGACTGGCTTTGAAAACAGGCTCTACCCGCAAGCAGAAAGACTGCGCGAAGCAACTAAAGCGGCGGCCTCTATTGATATTACGCCTGTTCTGCAAAGCGAACTTAAAGGCGATCAAATCGCAGAGGCCATTCGCCGTTTAAGAATTAAAGCAGTTAACGAATTTATTAAAGCCTGACTTGCTTCATATCCAGTCTGCTATTTTTACCTGTAAAAACAGTTGTATAATACTGTTGAATTCTCTTTCTACCTGGTAATCAGCGAGGTAATCCTGCTATGCCTTCATTTGATATTGTTTCAGAATTTGATAAACACGAAGCTCAAAATGCCATTGACCAGGCCAATAAGGAAGTGACTACACGCTTTGACTTTAAAGGTTCAAATTCGACCTTTGAACTGAATGAGGATAAATTGATCATGGTGTCAGGTTCAGAATTTCAGCTACAGCAAATGCTGGATATCGTGCAAGCCAAGCTCACCAAACGCGGCGTGGATATCGGCTGCCTGGATATCGCCGAACCTAAAGCCAGCGGTAAAACGGTGCGCCAGGAAATTATCATGAAACAGGGACTGGATGCGCTGCTGGCCAAAAAAATCGTTAAATTGATTAAGGACAAAAAACTCAAAGTGCAGGCAGCTATCCAGGGTGATAAAGTCAGGGTAACCGGCAAGAAAAAAGATGATCTGCAAGAGGTTATGCAAATGCTGAAGGAAGAAAAGCTGGAAATGCCGTTGCAATATGATAATTTCAGGGAATGAACAAAAGGTACACGGCTAAACAATCTTAGCTTTTTGCCTTCCGCCTTTTTTATAGGAAAAAATAAAATAACTTATAATTGCTAACGTTAACCATGCTGTAACTAAAGGCCCGATGACGCCGTCATAACTGCTGACCAGATAAAGGTGCTCCGAGCTGGAATTCGTGTTAAATAAACTTTTACTCATTTTTATTTGCCAAACCCAGCAGGTATGGCAACCTATACATAAGCCCAGACTCTGTTTTATCTGCGTTCTAAGCACTCCCAGAAAAATACCGACCAGCAGCAAGGCAAAAAATGCCGAGAGAATTTCCGGGTTCAGCAAATTCTCAAATGCTTCAGCCAGCAATTTAAAACCGCTGAATATGTTAACCTCCTGGTAAGGAATTTCAGTTGTGCTGTTTAAAAAATGCAGGGCCGCATAATAAACCGCGCTTATCAAAATTGCCGATATTACCGGCAGCTTCTTTTTTAAACCTGCTAAGAGAATCCCTCGAAAAAGCGGTTCTTCAATCATTGAAATTAACAGCGCAAGCGCTAACGAGATGGCCATTTTTTTAGCCAACAGCCCGGCTGTCCAGATCCGATCAAAATCAATGATGTTAATTTCAAAAATATACAGGACAACAAAAACCGGCAGCAAGGTAACAAATCCAAGCCCGAAGCCTTGCGCCACCTGCTTTATAAAGACAGTGGCTGGAGCAAATCCCAGATCTTTTTTATTAAATTTCAGATAAGCCATAGCCGGAAAAATACTAAGCACCAGGAACAGTTGGGTAGCCTTGCTTATTATTTTTCGTAAAGGGAACTGATCGCCTGTCATTTGCATAATATAATAACCCGCTATGCAAGCCAGTGACGCGGCTATCAGTAAAACCAGCAGCGGCATTAGTGAATAAATAATATTTCTCATCATTGCCTGTTTCTGCCACCAAAATCGCCCCATAACATTTGCACGGCCGCTAGGGCTGCAAGCGATGCGGTTTCTGTTCTTAAAATCCGGCGGCCTAACTGTACCGGAATAAACCCTGCCGCTTTGGCCAACTCGCGTTCCTGATCCGTAAAACCGCCTTCCGGTCCTGTTAACAAGGTCACTTGCATAGTTTCAGGTTTTAATCCCGACAGGGAGGCTTCAGCAAAGGGGTCAAGAAAGACTTTCAAACCTTCTTGCCTGTCAATCCACAAGTATAATTGGTCGATTTCCAATAATTCCGGCAACAGTGTTCTACCACTTTGTTCTGCAGCATGCTGCACTATTTTTTGCCAATGCAAGAGTCGCTGCGGTTTTTTTTCCTCTTTAAATTGCACAACGCAGCGCTCGGTCAGTAACGGCGTTATTTTGTTAACCCCCAACTCCACAGCCTTTTGCACCGAAAGATCCATTCTGTCTCCACGTGAAATGCCCAGCCCCACAGTAATTATCAGAGGCGATTCCACACTGCGTTCAATCCATTGCCCAACCGCAATGAGCAGCCTGTTTCGGCTTACTTCAACGACTGTGCTTGAGTATTCCCCGCCTGCGCCATTAAATAAAATAATTTCATTATCTTTCTTTAGCCGCAATACAGTTCTTACATAATGAGCACTGTCATCATCCAACTCAATTTTTTTACCCGGCGCCAATAGTGCCGGCAGATATAATCTGGAAATCCGCATGTCAGTTTTTAACCGCTCTCTCTAGGGCTTCCCAGGCAACATCAGCGATTAACCATAGTTCTTCTTCGCTGATAATGTAAGGCGGCATAAAATAAATCACGTTCCCCAGCGGTCTTAATAAAACGCCTTTGGATAACGCATGCTGATAAACCTTTAGTCCCCGGCGTTCCTGCCAAGGATAAGGTTCCCACGTGCGCTTGTCCTTGACCATTTCAATGGCTACTATCATGCCTGTTTGCCTGACTTCAGCGACATGAGGATGATCTTTAAAGCGCGCTGCAGCCTCGCCCATGATCTTGGACAATTTCCTGTTATTTTCAAGTATATTCTGTTCTTGAAAAATCTCGATGGTAGCCAATCCAGCTCTGCACGCCAAGGCGTTGCCGGTATAACTGTGAGAGTGTAGAAATGCAGTCAACTTTTGATAATCATCGTAAAATGCCTGATAGACTTCATTAGTTGTCAATACCGCAGACAACGCCAGATAACCGCCTGTCAAGCCCTTGGATAAACACATAAAGTCCGGTCTGATTTCAGCTTGCTCACAGGCAAATAAAGTTCCGGTACGCCCAAAGCCTACGGCGATTTCATCGGCTATTAAATGCACATTATATTTATCGCAGGCGGTGCGCAGCAGTTTTAAATATATGGGATCATACATGCGCATATTGCCTGCGCATTGCACTAAAGGCTCGATAATGACGGCGCTGACGCTTTCAGCGTATTGCTGCAGCGTCTGCTCCATTAAAGAAAATCGACGGCTCGAATAATGCGCCCAGGACTCGCCCGGTTCGCGGTAATAACAATCAGGGCCGGGCACCGTTATCACATCCATTAATAACGGCGCGTAAGTGTCTTTATAAAGCGGTACATTGCCGACGGCTAATGCGCCCAAAGTTTCGCCGTGATAACTGTTTTCCAGGGTAATGAACCTGGTTTTTTGAGTTTGCCCTCGATTCCGCCAATAATGAAAACTCATTTTAAGCGCGACCTCAACAGCGGAAGAGCCATTGTCTGCATAGAAGCAGCGACTTAGCCCTTCAGGGGTAATTTCAATCAGTTTTTCGGCAAGTTTAACAGCGGATTTGTGAGTAAATCCGGCAAAAATCACATGCTCCAGCGTATCCAGCTGATCTTTTAGGGCTATATTGAGGGCCGGATTTGCATGCCCGAACAGATTCACCCACCAGGAACTTATGGCGTCAAGGTAGTGATTGCCCTCAAAATCCTCAAGCCAAACGCCTTGACCTCTTTTTATCGGGATAATCGGAAAACTTTCATGGTCTTTCATTTGTGTACACGGATGCCACAAAACGGCCAGGTCCCGATCAGAAAATGTCTGGTTAGTCATAAAGAATAACTCAATAAACCATAAAGGGCGCGAAGCTGTAATACAACCATGCGCCCTCCTGATTAAAATTAAACTGATAATTTTGAATTCTAATTTACAATTTCAAATTTTCCCAGATTGCCAATGTAGGCGCTGCCTGATTCATCGTATAAAAATGCAGGCCCGGCGCGCCATTATCCAGTAAGCGTTGGCAAAGCTCCGTTACCAAATCCAGGCCAAAGGCCTGGATAGCCTGACGATCATCACCAAAACTTTCCAGCCGCTTTCTCATCCAGCGGGGAATGTCAGCGCCGCACATTTCTGAAAATCGAAACAGTTGAGTATATTGAGTAATCGGCATGATGCCGGGGACAACCGGAATATCGATACCGTTTTTTTCACAAGCATCAATAAAATAAAAGTAGGCTTCGGCATTGTAAAAATACTGGGTAATCGCCGCATTGGCGCCTGCATTGACTTTACGCTTGAAATTTTTAAAGTCCTCGTTGCCATTTACAGCCTGCGGATGGACTTCCGGATACGCCGCAACATGAATCTGGAAGTAGTCGCCGGTTTCTTTACGAATAAACTCAACCAATTCATTAGCATAACGAAATTCACCTGCCGACATCATGCCGGAAGGTAAATCGCCTCGCAAGGCTACAATTTTGGAAATATTCTTTTCCTGATAGCTTTTCAAAATGTCGCGAATATTTTTCCGGGTTGATGCGACACAGGATAAATGCGGTGCGGCAGAAATGCCGTTGGCCTGAATGTTTACAACTGTATCGAAAGTTTTATCCCGGGTTGAACCACCCGCGCCAAAGGTGACTGAAAAAAAATCAGGATTGAGCCTTGCCAGCTGGTTATGAACCATCTGTAGATTTGCTACACCCTCTTCGGTTTTTGGCGGATAAAATTCAAAACTGAAAAGTTGCGAGGGCGTATTTTGTGAATGCATTTTAATATTTGTAAATCATTAGCGTCGTGTAATCAGGCAACTTTGAGCAGAATGCCGGATTACACGACCCTGGAGCCTAATTCCATTCGGATAAATAAGCGGCGCTTTGGTAATGTAATCACCCACTCTTGTCAACTTTAATAACGATAGTGATCTGCCTTGAAAGGTCCTTCAATAGGCACATTAATATATTTCGCTTGCTCATCTGTCAGGACAGTCAAATTGACGCCCAACTGCTTAAGGTGCGATCGGGCAACTTTTTCATCCAGTTTCTTGGGCAGGATATACACCTTGTTTTCGTACTGATCAGAATTTTTCCAGAGCTCCATTTGCGCGAGAACCTGATTACAGAAAGAATTGGACATGACAAAACTTGGATGCCCGGTTCCGCAACCCAAATTTACCAGACGGCCTTCCGCCAGAACAATAAGACGTTTTCCATCAGGAAAAATTACATGATCAACTTGTGGTTTAATGTTCTCCCATTTATATTGGCGCAATGACGAAATTTCAATTTCTGCATCAAAATGTCCAATATTGCAAACAATTGCCTGATCTCTCATAGCAAGCATGTGTTTGTGAGTAATAATATTGAAATTACCGGTCGCGGTAACAAAAATATTGGCGATAGGCGCAGCTTCTTCCATAGTTACAACTCGATAGCCTTCCATTGCGGCCTGCAACGCGCAGATAGGGTCAATTTCAGTAATCCATACGGTTGCCCCCAGACCGCGCAACGATTGCGCGCAGCCTTTACCAACATCACCGTAACCGCTTACAACCGCGATTTTTCCTGCAATCATGACATCAGTTGCACGCTTGATGCCATCCACCAAAGACTCGCGGCAACCATACAAGTTGTCGAATTTTGATTTGGTCACTGAGTCATTAACATTAAAGGCAGGCACTTTTAAAGTGCCTTTTGCAACCATTTCATAGAGACGCAGCACGCCGGTCGTGGTCTCTTCGGACAGCCCTTTGACATCTTTCATCAGCTCAGGATACTTGACATGCATAATGGCGGTTAAATCGCCGCCATCATCCAGAAGCATATTCGGGCGCCAGCCCTCAGGCCCTTCAATAGTCTGGGCAATACACCATTCAGCTTCGGCTTCTGTTTCGCCTTTCCAGGCGAAAACCGGAATACCGGAAGCCGCCATTGCAGCGGCAGCATGATCCTGGGTGGAAAAAATATTGCAGGACGACCAGCGTACGTCTGCGCCCAGCGCCGTCAGGGTTTCAATCAACACCGCTGTTTGAATGGTCATATGCAGGCAGCCTGCTATACGCGCTCCGGTTAACGGCTGTTCGGAGCCAAATTCTTCGCGCAGCGCCATTAAACCCGGCATTTCTGTTTCGGCGATATTGATTTCCTTTCGTCCCCATTCTGCCAAAGCAATATCGGCAATTTTATAATCTTGCTGGCTCATGTATTGTCTGTTCAGTTTCATGTTATAGACCTGCTGCATCTTTTAAAGCATCGACTTTATCGGTTTTTTCCCAGCTGAATGAATCTTCAATACGACCAAAATGTCCATATGCCGCCGTTGTTTGATAAATAGGTTTTAATAAACCCAGCATTGCAATCAGCCCTTTTGGCCTGAGGTCAAAGTTATTCCTGATAATCTGAACCAGCCTGTCTTCACTGATTTTACCGGTGCCAAAAGTTTCCACACTGATTGAAGTCGGCTCAGCAACACCAATTGCGTAAGAAACCTGAATTTCACAACGCTCCGCTAAATCGGCGGCAACAATGTTTTTTGCCACATAGCGAGCCATATACGCTGCCGAGCGGTCAACTTTGGAAGGATCCTTGCCTGAAAAGGCTCCGCCGCCATGTCTTGCCATACCGCCGTAGGTATCAACAATAATCTTGCGTCCGGTCAAACCGCAATCGCCCACAGGCCCGCCTATGACAAACTGGCCGGTCGGATTAATATAATACTTGGTAGCCCGGTGCAGCCATTCCTTAGGCAATACCGGCAGAATAATTTCATCCATCACCGCTTCATGGAGGACGTCGGCGCTAATCTCGGGCGAATGTTGGGTCGAAAGGACAACTGCATCAATGGCTACCGGTTTGCTATTTTCATAGCGGAAAGTAATCTGGCTTTTGGCATCAGGACGCAGCCAGGGCAGGATTTTATTTTTACGTACTTCCGACTGACGCTTTACCAGAAGATGAGAATAGGTAATTGGCGCCGGCATCAGGACAGCGGTTTCATTACTTGCATAACCGAACATCAGACCCTGGTCACCCGCGCCCTGCTCATGATCTTCAGCTTCATCAACGCCCATGGCAATATCGGCAGACTGCTTGCCAATGGCATTTAAAACAGCACAACTTTGGCCGTCAAAACCTATATCGCCATGATTATAGCCAATTTCACAAACGACTTTTCTTACCAAGGCTTCCAGATCCACCCATGCATCGGTAGTGATTTCACCAGCAAGGATAACCATGCCGGTTTTTACCAAGGTCTCACAAGCAACCCTTGATCGAGGATCCTGAGCCAATAAAGCATCAAGCACCGCATCGGAAATTTGATCCGCAACCTTGTCCGGATGTCCTTCTGAAACTGATTCAGATGTAAAAATGAAACTATTGCTCATGATTTCGCCTTCCTAAAATATAAAACGCCAAATATACAAAAAGCTGCAAAAGGCAGCCTTTATGCGTATGGTGGGCCCTGAAGGACTTGAACCTTCGACCTGCCGATTATGAGTCGGACGCTCTAACCAACTGAGCTAAGGGCCCTTTTTATTACCTGCCTATTCGCCTTCCAGAAAACAGCGCAGTTGCTCTGATCTTGACGGATGCCTTAGCTTTCTCAGCGCCTTGGCTTCGATTTGACGGATTCTTTCGCGCGTAACATCGAACTGCTTACCTACTTCTTCCAGGGTATGATCGGTATTCATATTAATACCGAAACGCATGCGCAGCACTTTCGCTTCCCTTGCTGTCAATCCTGCCAACACATTTTGAGTTGATTCACGCAAACCGGCAATAGTGGCAGAGTCGACCGGAGACAATACTTTTGCATCCTCTATGAAATCCCCCAAATGAGAATCTTCGTCATCGCCTATTGGGGTTTCCATTGAAATAGGCTCTTTCGCAATTTTCAATACCTTACGAACTTTGTCTTCAGGCATTTCCATGCGTTCGGCCAGTTCTTCAGGCGTTGCTTCACGACCCATTTCCTGAAGAATCTGCCTGGAAATACGGTTTAGCTTATTGATGGTTTCAATCATATGCACAGGAATACGGATAGTTCTGGCCTGATCTGCAATTGACCGGGTAATAGCCTGCCTGATCCACCATGTGGCATAGGTAGAAAATTTATAACCGCGGCGATATTCAAATTTGTCGACCGCTTTCATTAAGCCAATATTACCTTCCTGAATCAAATCCAAAAATTGCAAACCCCTGTTAGTATATTTTTTAGCAATTGAAATAACCAGCCTTAAATTGGCCTCGATCATTTCTTTTTTGGCACGTCTTGCCTTGGCTTCGCCAATCGACATACGCCGATTTATGTCTTTTAAGGCGCTGATTGTCAATCCATACTCAGCTTCAATATCGGCCAAAATCCTTTGGGCTTTTTTTATTTCTTTTTCATGCCCTTTCAGATCTTTCGCGTATTTACGTCCTTCACCCAGATACTGATCCAGCCATTCAGTGCGGGTTTCATTTTCCGTAAATGAGGCAATAAACTCCTTGCGCGGCATTGCTGCATTCTTAACGAAAATATCCAGAATCAGTTTTTCCTGTTCACGAACAAGTGCGACTCCCTGAGGTATAATGCCTGTCAGCTTCTTTAAATATTGTGGCGTCCATTTAAACTGCATGAATAATTCAGCTAAAGTTTCAAAGGCTTTCTCTGTTTTATCACTGGCATAGCCATACTTTTTAATTGCTCCAGAAGTTATTTTCAACTGTTTTCTGAGCAATTCAACTTTCTCCTTGACCTCTCCATAATTCAGCCCTTTCAACTCTTCTTCCGTACTGGTTTCATCAACAAGATCATTGGCGGGTTGAGCAACTGCAAAAACCTCAGGCTCGCTTAAATCTACAAAGCCCGAAATTAAATCTGTCAAGCGAATGCCGCTTTCTTCCTCAGAAACCGAATCAAACGAGTGCAAAAAGTCCTCTACTACAATACAAGAGCGGGCTATAGCTTTAACCAGCTGCTGCTGACCTTCTTCAATACGCTTGGCGATTTTTAATTCGTCAGCCCGTGTTAACAACTCCACTGAGCCCATTTCGCGCATATACATGCGCACGGGGTCTGTTGTGCGGCCGAACTCGCTATCAACAGAAGCCAGAGCTGCAACTTCTTCAGCATCTTCATCATCGGTAGTGACAGCCGCTGAATCGGTAATTAGAGAATCTTCATCGGGCGCGATTTCATATACCTGAATGCCCATATCATTGATCATGCCAATAATATCTTCAATTTGTTCAGGATCAACAATATCACTGGGCAAATGATCATTAACCTCGGCATAAGTCAGGTAACCCTGGATCTTGCCTTTGGCTATCAATTGTTTAAGTTGGGATTGCTGGTGTTCTTGATTCATCATTTACTCACTGAATATTCTATTCAGCATGCTTCGCTGAACTAAAAATTATACTATAAATTTTTATTATCTTTGCATCAAACTATTTGTTGGACAATAATTTACGTAATAATTCCTTCTCCTGCCGATCTAATCTGCTGGTTTTTTCTTTAACCAGCAAGCGGTCCAGACCAATCGACCGGGCCTGGGCAAGCAGTCTGTCTAAGGCATCACAAAATACTGCAGCTATTTTGTCATCCGGCACCATTAACTCCAGCAAAGCTAAGGCTTTTACTGACTTTTCCTCGGCGCTGCCTCGATAAATCTCTACTAAGACAGCGGCATTAGCCGGTCGATTATCTAATATCACTTGCAGGATGTTTTTAAACAGGTCAATACCAGAAAACTCCAGCCCGCGCCAGTCAATCTCTTTTTGTTCAACAATCTTAGCAAGCTCCGGGTTCTGGAGCAATAAAGCAATGGCAACCCGTGACGAGGATAGCCGCCCTTTTTCCTGGCGTTGCCTCTGACCTTGCAGCGTTCTAAGTGTAGCCTTATTCTTCGAAACATCCAGGCGCGTTAAACCTGATATTTCCTTGAGTCGTGCCTGCATCGCTTCACGGAACATGCCGGCCGGTATTTTTTCCAGATAAGGCCCAGCTTTGATCGCTAATTGCACACGCTCTTCCATTCGGGATAAATTCAAGGCCTCGGAAACATGCTGAAAAAAATAATCTGACAAGGTTTTAGCGGCCTGCACGCGTTCATTAAACCTGTCAACACCTTCCTCTCTCACTAGGGAATCGGGATCATAATTTTGTGGCAACAGCATAATGCCAAGCTTTCGTCCATCCCTTAATCTGGAAAAAGCCGGCTCCATTGCCCGCCATGCCGCTTCCTGACCCGCTTTATCACCATCAAAACAAAATACCAGTTCCGATGAAAACCGGAACAGCAAGTCAAGATGAGCTGGCGATACTGTCGTCCCTAATGTCGCCACAGCATAATGGATTCCAAACTGGGCCAGAGCAATAACATCCATATAGCCTTCAACTACCAGAATTCTTTCAGGCTTGGGATTTTTTTCCAGCAGTTCATATAAGCCATAGACTTCTCTGCCTTTGTGAAATAGGGCCGTTTCCGGCGAATTCAAGTATTTGGGCAAGGAATTATCAAGCACCCGCCCACCGAATCCTACAATCCGCGCACGCTTGTCCCGTATGGGAAACATAATCCTGTCGCGAAAACGATCATAGGCATTTCCGCCGCCTTTACTGATCGCCAGCCCGGTTTCTATCAATAGCTTCTGATTAAATTGACCGGCCAAGGCATCCCATTTATCAGGCGCATAGCCCAACATAAAATCGCGAATAACTTCAGATTCAAGACCTCTGGCGCTTAAATAATCAATTGCCTTAATGCCCGACCTCAGCTGTTCCACATAAAATGCGGCTGCCTGTCTCATAACAGCATACAGATCATTTAAATTTTCTTTCTGCGGGGCCGTCTTATGGTTAAGGGACTCCCTGGGCACATCAATGCCGGCAAAGGCCGCCAGGTTCTCCACGGCTTCAACAAAATTAAGGTGACTAAAGTCCATCAGAAAACCAATGGCATTGCCGCTGGCTCCACAACCAAAACAATGAAAAAATTGCTTTTTGCGGTTTACAGAAAAACTGGGGGTTTTTTCAGTGTGAAAAGGACATCTGGCAACATAATTTGCACCCGTTTTTTTTAAAGGAACGTGCGAATCGATTAAATCAACAATATCAACCCGCACCAACAGCTCATCAATAAACTGGCGAGAAATTCTACCGGCCATAAGCTACCCGGCCAAAGCTGCTATCCAGCTAATGCAGCCTTGATTTTTGTACTGACAACTGACATGTCAGCACGACCCTGCATTTTTGTTTTAAGCAAGCCCATTACCTTGCCCATTTCTTTAACTGATTGCGCCCCGGATTCAGCTATTGCCTCTTTGATTAAAGAATCAATTTCAGCCTCAGTAAGAGCTTGAGGCAGAAAGTCCTGAATCACCAGAATTTCAGCCTCTTCAACCGCCACCAGATCATTTCGGCCGGCATCTGCAAACTGTCGTATAGATTCACGACGCTGCTTGAGCATCTTGTCGAGAACGAGGATAGCCCGATTATTATCCAGCTCTATTCGCTCATCAACTTCAACTTGCTTGATTGCAGCCAGGATTAAACGAATCACGCCCAATCTTGATTTATTGCCGCTTTTCATAGCGGCTTTCATATCTTCCTTGATGCAATCTGTTAATAAATCCATCGAAGCCACCCTACTTTATAAAGCAGGGCGTCCACGCCGTAAATTTTTCAACGCATAACGTTCTCGGGCCAGTTTTTTCAAATGGCGCTTAACAGCTGCCGCACCTTTGCGTTTACGCTCTGCCGTCGGTTTTTCATAAAACTCGTGGCGACGCACTTCTGCCAATACACCGGCTTTCTCGCAAGCACGTTTAAAACGGCGAATTGCGATATCGAAAGGTTCGTTTTCTTTAATTTTCACTGACGGCATTATAATGATCCAGATATGTTAATATTTAAAATTGAAAGCTTGTAGTCTACTAATAAACAGAACTCTTAATTATACCTTATTTTTATAATTTTCAAAAACCAATGTACGTTTTAGGCATAGAAACATCCTGTGATGAAACCGGCATTGCAATTTATCATGCCAGGCAAGGCTTGTGTAATCACCTTTTGTACAGTCAGGTTAAGATGCACAGTGACTATGGCGGCGTCGTTCCGGAACTGGCTTCACGTGATCACATCCGCAAACTAGTGCCGCTAATCAAGCAATCCCTGAAGGAAAGCCGGCTGAAAAGCACTGACTTGAACGGCATTGCCTATACAGCAGGGCCAGGGCTCATGGGAGCACTATTGGTCGGCGCAGCTACTGCCAGAAGTCTGGCCTGGACGTGGCAAATCCCGGCCATTGCCGTTCATCATATGGAAGGACATCTGCTTGCGCCTATGCTCGAAGAAAATCCGCCGGCATTCCCTTTTGTTGCCTTGCTAATTTCAGGCGGACATACCCTGCTTGTACAAGTCAAAGGCATCGGCCGTTATCAGTTGCTAGGGGAGTCACTCGATGACGCGGCTGGCGAAGCGTTTGATAAAACCGCAAAAATGCTGGGTTTGGGCTATCCGGGCGGACCAAAGCTTTCCGCTCTTGCCGAGCACGGCAATCCGCAAATTAAATTTCCTCGCCCCATGACCGACCGGCCCGGCTTGGACTTTAGCTTCAGCGGATTAAAAACATTTACCATGAATACTTTCAATGCCTGCAAAAAAACTGATCAAGACAAAGCGGATATTGCGGCGGCTTTCCAAAATGCAGTGGCCGATACGCTGAGTATCAAGTGTCAACGCGCCTTAAGACAAACCGGCTTGAAAAAACTGGTTGTGGCGGGAGGCGTCAGCGCCAACAAACAAATTCGCGCCTCTTTAACTGAAATGACCGATAAGGAAAAGGCGCAGATCTATTTTCCCAGACCCCAGTTCTGCACCGACAATGGCGCCATGATTGCTTATGCGGGCTGCCAGCGTTTGCTGGCCGGTCAATATGAAGGCCTGGAAATTTTGGCTCGCCCTCGATGGCCTATCAG
This sequence comes from Candidatus Methylobacter favarea, assembly GCF_902806695.1. Lineage (GTDB taxonomy): Bacteria > Pseudomonadota > Gammaproteobacteria > Methylococcales > Methylomonadaceae > Methylobacter_B > Methylobacter_B favarea. The sequence continues at coordinate 21,440 of NZ_CADCXN010000070.1, forward strand.
TGAGCTGTCATGCCTTTAATCAGCCTTCTTCACCGGCCAGCAAGCGTTGAATATTGCTTTTATGCCGCCACAGCAATAACAACATCATCATCCCCGAAACTGCCGCTATCGGAATATTTCCAACTATAAGCCAGGCGTAAACAGGCGATAAAATTGATGCCACTAGCGCCGATAAGGAAGAAATTTTACCTACCTTGTAAATCAGCAGCCAAGTGGCTATAAATGCAAAACCCAATAGCCAGGAAAATCCGAGCAACACCCCTATTGATGTAGCCACACCCTTGCCGCCTTTAAAGCTGAAAAATACCGGATAGAGATGGCCCAAAAATGCCGCCAGCCCGGTTAACGCCAGTGATTCCGCCGGCATTTCCATTAGCTTCGCGATATATACGGGGATCAGACCTTTGAGCAGATCGCCTAGCAAGGTGATAGCGGCCGCCTTTTTCCCGCCGATGCGCATGACGTTGGTCGCACCCGGATTGCCAGATCCCTGTCGGCGTGGATCGGGCAATCCCAACAAGCGGCAAATAATAATTGCACTGGATATTGAGCCTACCAGATAGGCAACCGGAACGAGCAACCATTGAATCATTATATACCTTTAATTATTCATAACTTGTAAGCCGGGTTCATTTCCCCGATACTTACGCTTTTTTAAAAGCGCACATCATAACTGGAAACGGCAATGGATATCATATTTTTAGGCGGGCTTGAGATAGAGACAATCATCGGCATTTATGACTGGGAAAGGGAAACCAAACAAACCGTCGTACTTGACATAGCAATGGCTTTTGATATTCGGAAAGCCGCTGAAACCGATGACATTCAATACGCGCTTGATTACAAAACGGTTTCCAAACGCATTATCTCCTTTGTCGAGGAAAGCCGGTTTTTTCTGGTTGAAAAATTGATTACCGAAATAGCCGATATTGTACGTAATGAGTTTAATGTCCCCTGGGTAAAAATAACCCTCAATAAAAAAGGCGCAATCCGCGGCGCCAGCGATGTAGGCATTATCATTGAACGGGGTGAAAAATAACCCGTGCCCAGAGGTTATATCAGTATTGGCAGCAATATAGACAAGGACACCTATATCCCTGCCAGTTTGAAGGCCCTTGAGCAACACTTTGGCAAACTGATCATTTCAAGTATTTATGAGTCTGAGCCGGTAGGTTTTTCAGGCGATGCCTTTTATAATCTTGTGGTCGGCTTTGATACCGATCTGGATATGCAGGAGGTCGCCAGACGGCTCCGGCAAATAGAGCTGGATCATGGCCGCACCCGTGAATGCAAAAAATTTTCTTCACGGACCCTCGATCTGGATCTGATCCTTTATGGCGACCTGATTATGAACGACGGCTCTTTAAGGATACCGCGCGATGAAATAGAACGCTATGCGTTTGTACTTGAGCCTTTAGCGGAAATTGCCCCGACCCTGGAGCATCCGGTCAGCCACAAAAGCTATGCCGAGCTCTGGGATAAATTCGACAAGTCAGATCTCAGGCAAAGACGCGTCACCCCGCCCTGGCTTTCAACAGGATAACGTTCGCCCGCCGTCAACCGTGATAATCTGGCCGGTGATGTAACCGGCATCCTTAACCAGAAATAATACCGCCTTGGCAATATCAAGGGGCTCGCCAAGGCGTTTTAACATTATGCGCTGTAAAATTTCCTGTTTAGCCTGCTCCGATAACTCATGCTCCGGCCAGATAATAGCGCCCGGGGCAATGCCATTGACCCGTACAGCGGGGCCCAGCTCCTTGGCAAGAATTCTGGTCATCGCCGCCAAACCCGCTTTACTCATGCTATAGACCGGGTAGCCGCTCAGCCCGTGTTCGGCATGAATATCGATAATATTGACAATGCAGCCTTTATTATCCGTTAAGGCTCGCGACAATAATTTTGCCAGAAAAAATGGGGCTTTCAGATTAATGCCCAATATGTCATCCCAATGCTGTTCTGTTACCTTTGCAACGACGGCCGGATAAAAAGCCGAGGCATTGTTCACCAGTACATCTATTCCATCCCAGGCCGCACTGGCCGCCTCGGCAACGGATTCAAGCTCGCTTATTTTAAGTAAATCGGCCTGCATGGCCTTCGCTGAATCAGGACGTTGTTGGTTTAATTCCTTACAAAGCTCAAGCGCATCTGCTTGGGACGACCGGTAATGCAAAAAAACATTACTGCCCTCGCTATGCAGCAAGCGGGCGCAAGCCGCGCCTATTCGCTTGGCCGCCCCGGTAATCAACACATTTTTTTGCTTTATATTCATCTTGATTCAAAAAAATGCCATGGGCGACCGGAAAAAATAAATAATTTCCCTGGTAACATAAAGCGGATTTTACTCATCCTCCTGCTTTTCAAGCGTTTTCTGCCCGGTTTCTATCCCGACATCGTCAGGATAACCATAATCGGCCTCCGCCTTACGCACAAACAGTCGTGAAAATAACAAGCCAATCTCGAATAACATCCACATCGGTATGGCCAGCAGTGTTTGCGAAATGGCGTCGGGAGGCGTTAGCACCATGCCTATGATAAACGCCGCGACAATTACATAAGGGCGCTTGTCAGCAAGATCGGCGGGAGTTACCAGACCTGTCCAGACCAGTACGATAGTAAATATCGGCACCTCGAAACAAATGCCGAAAGCAAAAAACAGGGTTAAGACAAAATCCAGGTATTTGGTAATATCGGTCATTACCGCCACGCCTGTGGGCGCCGCAGTCGTCAGGAAACCGAACACCAAAGGGAAAACCACAAAGTAAGCAAAGGCCACGCCCATATAAAATAACAGCGTACTGGCAATCAGCAGCGGCAAAATCAGCCGCCGCTCCCGTCTATAAAGACCTGGCGCGACAAATGCCCAGAACTGATAAAGAATCACGGGAATGGAAATAAAAACCGCGACTACCAGCGCCAGTTTAAAAGGAGTGAAAAAGGGAGATGCCACATCAATAGCAATCATCGTGCTATTTTTCGGCATATGCTTTAACAATGGGCCAGCCAGCAGGCTATAGATTTCATTGGCATAGGAAGCCAGCGCCAGGAACACCGCCAGCACACAGAAAACGATGCGCAAAAGGCGATTGCGCAGTTCAATCAAATGACTGATGAAAGACTGCTCGACAGCCTCTTCAGAATTATTTGGGCTCATGCGGCCGCTTAGGCTGTTCCTGATTATCTTTTGGCAACTGGTCGATTGAAGATTTGATTGAATGCGCAGTATCGGCCGTCTCATCAAGCAATTGTTGAAACTCTGCCCTGCCCGCCCGCTCTTTTAATAACTGGCGAATTTCTTCGGCTTGAAATTCTTCCCTGATTTCCGCCTTGACCGAAGCCACCATATTCCGTGTTTTGCCTATCCAGAAGCCTGCAAGTCTGGCTACTTTAGGCAATCTTTCCGGACCTATCGCCAATAAGCTGACCAAGCCCACCATTATCAGCTCGGAAAACCCTATATCAAACATACCAGTGATTTAACCTTTAAGCGTTTTCATTTTTTTTAGCGGGTACTTCACCTTCGATGGTTTTATCGTCATCGACGGCGGTTTTTTCTTCTTCCCCTTCCTTGATAGCGGAGCGAAAGCTTTTGATTGCCCCGCCCAAATCAGAACCTATATTGCGAAGGCGCTTGGTACCAAAAATAATAATGATGATGGCCAATACAATTAACAGTTTAGTAATACTTATGCCCATTTATAACTCCAGTTAGCCGTCTAGAATCGACTTAAAATAGTTGGTTATTTGTTGCGCTGCGCCTTTTCTTCCAGACCGGACAAGCCAAAACGGCGCTGTAACTCCTGCAACACATCATCCGGGCCTAGCCCCTGGTCGGCCAACAACACCATACAGTGAAACCAGAGATCGGCGATTTCATGAATTATCTGTTTTGGGTCGGCGTCCTTGGCGGCGATAATCGTTTCGGCCGCTTCTTCGCCGATTTTTTTCAGAATACTGTCCAGCCCTTTCGCATAAAGACTCGCCACATAAGACTTATCGGCGGATTCCAGTTTACGCTGCTCAAGAACCTTGGCTAATTGCCGCAATACTTCACTCATGGTTTTCCATAAATTGTCTCAGGGTCTTTCAGCACGGGCTCAACCGGTTGCCAGTGACCTTTTACCAGCTGGCGGTAAAAACAGCTTTCACGACCCGTGTGACAAGCGATACCGCTTTCTTGTTCAACTTTGAGCACGATAACATCCTCATCACAATCCAGAAATAAACCGGTAACTTTCTGTCTGTGGCCGGATTCTTCCCCTTTTCGCCATAATTTTCCGCGCGATCTTGACCAGTAAACGGCGTAGCCTTCTGCTACCGTTAAGCCTAATGATTCACGATTCATCCAGGCAAACATCAATATTTTTCCGGTGTCGGCCTGTTGGGCTATTACAGGAACCAGGCCATCGTCAGTCCAGCGTATTTCATCCAGCCATGTAGCGCTCATGGCAGCCGCACCTCAATGCCCCGGGACGCCATGCGTTCTTTTGCCTGCAAAATACTGTAGTCGGCAAAGTGAAAAATACTGGCAGCTAAAACCGCATCGGCTTTTCCTTCAATAATACCATCGGCCAGATGATCCAGATTTCCTACGCCGCCGGAAGCAATAACCGGCACAGACACGGCTGTGCTGATGGCGCGCGTTAGCGGCAAATCAAAGCCCTCCCGGGTGCCATCCCTGTCCATACTGGTTAAGAGAATTTCTCCTGCACCATAGTCAACCATTTTCTTTGCCCAGAAAACCGCATCTATGCCGGTAGATTTTCGTCCGCCGTGAGTAAAAATTTCCCAGCGATTTTCTTCTGCGGGCCGGCTGATTTTTTTTGCGTCTATTGCCACAACAATACACTGGGAGCCAAAGCGTTGCGCAGCTCCCCTGACAAATTCAGGATTAAACACAGCAGCGCTGTTAATACCTACTTTATCGGCTCCGGCATTCAGCATGCGCCGGATATCTTCCAGGGTTCTGATGCCTCCGCCTACGGTCAACGGAATAAAAACTTCTCCGGCCACCTGTTCAACCACATGCGCCATGGTTTCGCGGTTATGATGGGTTGCCGTAATATCGAGAAAGGTTATTTCGTCAGCGCCTTCGCGGTCATAGCGTCTGGCGATTTCTACAGGATCGCCGGCATCACGAATATCAACAAACTTTACGCCTTTAACGACGCGCCCGTTATCGACATCCAGACAGGGAATAATACGTTTAGCCAGGCCCATGATTTAAAACGATTCCGCTAATTTTGCCGCTTCAGAAAAATCCAGGCTGCCCTCATAAATCGCCCTGCCGGTAATAGCGCCGATAATGCCCTCATTAGCAACTGTGCCCAAGGCTTTGATATCGTCCATATTGGTAATACCGCCGGAAGCAATAACCGGGATCCGAATCGCCCGCGCCAATCTTGCCGTTGCTTCAATATTTACTCCGGACATCATGCCGTCTCTGGAAATATCGGTATAGATAATCGCCTCCACACCGTCTTCTTCAAACTGCTGAGCCAGGTCAATGACATCATGCGGGGACAGCTTCGACCAGCCATCAATGGCAACCTTGCCATCTTTTGCATCGAGCCCAACGATAATATGCCGCGGATACTCAATCGCCATATTCTTGACGAAATGAGGGGCATTAACAGCCTTGGTGCCAAGAATAATATATTCGACACCGGCATTCAGATAAGCCTGTATGGTTTCTTCATCACGTATACCGCCGCCAATCTGGACAGGAATATCGGGAAAGGCTGCCGCTATTGCATGAATCACCCCTGCGTTTTTCGGCCGGCCGGCAAAAGCGCCATCCAGGTCGACCAGATGAATGCGCTTGGCGCCGGCCGCAACCCATTTACCTGCGACAGCAAGAGGATCATCGGAAAAAACCGTGTTGTCGTCCAGCCGGCCCTGCCGCAACCGCACACATTTGCCTTCTTTTAAATCGATTGCAGGTATTAGCAACATACACTTGAATCCTTAACGGCTAAAGAAAACTTTAAACTTGACCATCCCAATGTAAAAAATTTTTTAGCAGTTGCAATCCTGCTGTCTGGCTTTTTTCAGGGTGAAATTGTACGGCAAAAATATTATCCTGAGCCAAGGCGCAGGCAAAGGCGTCCGGGTAATCGGTTGTCGCAGCTACTACAGAAACAACATCAGGTCGGGCATAATAACTATGTACAAAATAAAATCGGCTGTCCTGGGGAATATTATCCCATAAGGGATGTTTCAGCTGATGGACTTGATTCCAGCCCATATGAGGAATTTTAAGGATATTGCCATCGCTATCTTTTGAAGATTCCGGAAAATGAACCACATGCCCTGAAACAATCCCCAGGCATTCAGTCTGGTCATTCTCTTCACTGTCAGTCAACAAGGCCTGCATCCCCAGACATATGCCCAGCAAGGGTTTGGTCTTGGCAACATTTTGTATAACAGCGGATAAGCCCGATTCATTAAGCGCCTGCATACAATCCCGTATCGCCCCTACGCCCGGAAAGACCACGCGGTCGGCGCGCAGGATTGCATCGGCGTCTGAAGCAATCTGAACCTTGACTTCCGGCGCAGCATATTGCAGGGCTTTTGCAATTGAATGCAGATTACCCATTCCATAATCAATAACAGCAACAGAGGACATAGAATTTACAGGCTATTAGAGACTGCCTTTGGTCGATGGCATCATGCCTGCCATTCGCGAATCGGCTGCAATAGCCATGCGTATTGCGCGCCCTAAGGCCTTAAAAACAGTTTCAGCAATATGATGGGCATTGGCGCCCTTCAGATTGTCTATGTGCAAGGTCACGCCCGCATGATTAACAAATCCTTGAAAAAACTCGCGAAACAAATCCACGTCAAAAGTGCCTATCATGGCTTTCGGGAATTTGACCTCATAAAATAGTCCGGGGCGCCCGGAAAAATCAATGACCACTCTTGATAAGGCTTCATCCAAAGGAACATAGGCGTGTCCATAGCGATAAATGCCTTTTTTGTCGCCTAGAGCTTTGGCAAATGCCTGACCCAGGGTAATGCCCACATCTTCCACCGTGTGATGAGCATCAATCCGCAGATCGCCTTCGGCGTCAATTTCCATATCAATTAAACCATGTCTGGCAATCTGATCCAGCATATGCTCAAGAAAAGGCACTCCCGTTGAAAATGAGGCTTTGCCGGAGCCATCGAGATTAACCTTGATTTTAATTTGAGTTTCAAGCGTATTTCGCTCTACTTCGGCAATGCGTTGATCCATATTTATTAATGCTTCAATTAATGACTCTTGTCATTTTACTATGAATGCAGGGATTTGGCAGTGATTGTTATTCATTCAGGCAGCGTAATGTTCTATATTAAAATATTGTGCATGAGTGAGACTACTCATGCACAAGCCAATCATCCTGCTACTGCGTAATCTTGAGATTACATGCATTTAGGCATTAACCTGCTTTTTTCATTGCAATTTTTTCAGAGAATAGCAGTGTCGCCAAAAACAGGAAATGGACTTTACGGATTTTCAGAAAGATGCTGCCATGGATGGAGTCAGCCAACCCAACCGGCGATTTAGCCCCGGAATAATCCTTGGTTTCGGGGCTATTTTTCTCCTCATAAAATTCGAAATCAAGCGGCTAACCTTATGCCCTGGAAGCTCGCTTGCGCTCATTTTCTGTTAACAGCTTTTTGCGTAAACGTATGGATTTCGGAGTAACTTCAACGAGTTCATCCTCAGCAATAAATTCCAGCGCCTGCTCCAGAGTCATCTTTTGGATTCTGGCCAAAACCAGGCTCTCATCGGTGCCCGAGGCGCGAACGTTAGTTAGTTGCTTGGGTTTAGTCGGATTAACCGTTAAATCATTGGCGCGGGAATGCAGGCCTACCAGCATACCTTCATAGACTTCGTCGCCATTGACCAGCAGCAAATCACCGCGCTCCTGCAAGGGATGCAGGGAATAAGTAACGGCCTTGCCTTTAACCATTGAAATCAGGACGCCGCGCTGACGCTTGCCCACTTCCCCCGGTTTCATGGGGCCATAATGATCGAACACGTGATAGAGCAAGCCTGAGCCGGAAGTTGCGGTCATAAACTCGGTCTGGAAGCCAATCAAGCCCCGCGACGGCATCATATACTCTAAGCGAATGCGCCCTTTGCCATCGGGTACCATATTGGTTAAATCGCCTTTACGCTCACCCATCTTTTCCATAATTGAACCCTGATGGATTTCCTCCACTTCAATCGTAACAATTTCAAAAGGTTCACATTTTTTTCCGTCAATTTCCTTGATAATAACTTCCGGCCGGGATACGCCCATTTCAAAGCCTTCCCTGCGCATATTTTCAATCAGCACGGACAAATGCAATTCGCCACGGCCTGATACCTTGAATTTATCCGGATCTTCCGTATCTTCAACTTTCAAGGCGACATTGTGTTGCAACTCTTTCTCTAATCTGTCCCGTATCTGCCGGGTGGTGACAAACTTACCTTCCTGTCCGGCAAAAGGTGAGTTATTTACCTGAAATGTCATCGTCACGGTAGGCTCATCGACTGACAATGGCGGCATTGCCTCTACCGCCTCGGGATGGCAGATAGTATCTGATATTTCCAGCTTTTCAATACCGGCAAAAGCAATAATATCACCCGCACGTGCTTCCGTAACTTCGACACGATCCAGACCGTGAAAACCGAAAACCTGAAGCATCCTGCCTCTGCGCTCCAACCCTTCCCTATTGACAATAACGAGCGGCATGTTAGGTTTTATACTGCCGCGCTGAATACGGCCAATGCCGATGATACCGGTATAAGTATTGTAATCGAGACTGGAAACCTGCATCTGAAACGGCCCATCCATATCAACAGGGGGCGGGCTGACTTTATCAACAATCGTCTGAAACAAAGGCGTCATATCGCCTTCAGTTGCGGTAGAGACCAAACTGGCATAGCCGTTGATCGCCGACGCAAAAACTATCGGAAAATCCAGTTGTTCATCCGTAGCGCCCAGGCGATCAAACAAGTCAAAGGTTTGATCCACCACCCAGTCAGGACGGGCGCCCGGACGATCAATTTTATTAATGACGACAATAGGCTTTAAACCCAGAGCAAAGGCTTTTTGCGTTACAAAACGTGTTTGCGGCATCGGCCCGTCAACAGCATCAACCAGGAGCAATACCGAATCAACCATTGACAACACGCGTTCTACTTCACCGCCAAAGTCGGCATGGCCCGGCGTGTCAACGATATTGATATGATAGCCATTCCAGTCAAGCGCGGTGTTTTTGGCCAGAATGGTGATGCCTCTTTCTTTTTCAATATCATTAGAGTCCATAATCCGTTCGGTAACTTTGGTATGGGCGGCAAACGTACCCGACTGTTGCAATAATTTATCAACCAGGGTCGTCTTGCCATGGTCTACGTGGGCAATAATTGCAATATTTCTTAATTTTTCGATCACTATATTTACTCTAATGTTTAAATAAACAAAACACCCGCTAGCCGGAGTTTTTAGTTAAAAAGCGAGGGCAAGGAAAGATGGCGCATGACCATTATGGCTTGTAGGCAGGAGAGTTTTGGACCGCCCGATCAGGGCAGACGGGAAATTGAAATTAACTTTGTTCCCAAGGCAATCCATAAAACCGCCAACCGCCAATATTACCTCGGTGTTTGTTGTTATCCAGCGGGCCTTCAAAACCATCAATAATATTGATTAGTAATTTATAACCGGCCTCTTCCAGGGATTTTGCAGCATCCAGCGAACGCTGGCCGCTGCGGCAAAGCAATAACACCGGCACATTCTTCTCCGGTATGGCTTTTTTTACCTCGGCGACAAACAGTGGATTAACTTGCCAGCTCGGCGCTTCTTTCCAGGGAATATGAATGGCCCCTGGAGGATGACCAACAAAAGAATGTTCAACTTTCGTTCTTACATCCACTAATACGGCATCCGAATTCTGCTTCAACAAATCCCAAGCCTGTGGCGGATCTAGATTTTCAATCATTGTATTATTAAATCCATATGTTTCTGATCAGTAAATCAGCTTTATTTTTGAATATATACATACTGATAACCGCTATCACAAAACCTGTTGTTTTTGTTACGCTAAAAAAAGCACTTTTACGCCATTTAATTATCTATTATCCCATTCCCTGGATTACGGTCAAGAAATCAACTTATATTGACGCATTAAAAGTAGCGTTCTGAAACTTGTTAATTAGTAATTTTTTCTGCTCAATAGAGATTTTAGCCTACGCAGGAGCTACACAAAGTCTCGCTTTGAATCGGTCAATAAACAAATCAAGCCGCCCCAACTTACGGTTGAATCAGCGCTCCCTATTCTCTCATCTACAATCACAAGCTAATGCTGCGTCCGGCACTAAACTGTTATTAATATTTTAAATTGACAGCTTTAAAATGAAATTATTGCTTTAATCGAATCACCTATTATTCCGTTCCCGGCATGCTTACCCGAGGCACCAGCCATTCCTGCAAAAAATCCATAAAGCTTCTTACCTTGGCCGATAAATACTTTCTATGCGGATAGACCGCGTAGATATCCAAAGGCGGCAAGGAATAATTTTCCAATACCACCTTGAGATTGCCTTTTTCTATATCCCTTCCTACGATATAAGTAGGCAACATCACTAATCCCAAACCATTAATCGCAGCAATCCGGATCGGATCTGCAACATTAGCCTGCATACGGCCGGAGACATTCATTACGATATATCCGGCTTCGCTCTTAAATTGCCATTTATTCCTCGGCGCAATAGCCCAGTTTACCAGGCAGCTATGCTCTGCCAAATCTTCCGGCGTTTTGGGAATACCATGCTGCTCCAGATAATGCGGCGATCCACAGACAACTAATGATGAGCTGGCTAATTTTCTTGCAACCATGCTGGTATCTGCCAGGGCACCCAAATAAATAGCCATGTCAATGCCTTCATCGATTAAATCACCCGGACTGCCTTGCAAAATTATGTCCACCGTTAAATCCGGATGGATTTTCAAAAACTCTGCCACAGCGCGTGCAATATGCGTCGCACCGATAACGGGCGGCGCACTTATTTTTAAAATACCACGCGGTTCAGTTTGCAAATGCGTCACCGCAGCCTCCATTTCTTCAACTTCCACGAGTACTTGCTGGCACCGCTCAAGATAGGATGCACCTACTTCCGTCAGGCTCAGGCTACGGGTAGTCCGATTGAATAAACGAGTACCCAAAGTTCCCTCAAGCTGCATAATATGCTTTGTCGCCATTGCCCTTGAAATTCCAAGATCGCGCGCGCCACCAGCAAAACTTCCTGCCTTTGCGACACGAACGAAAACACTCATGCTGGTTAATTTATCCACTCTGTAATCTCCTTTAGCTTACCAATGACGATTAAGCTATTAATTGTATTATTGAAATATAAATAAATTTTTGTCATTACCTCAACTTCATCAAAAAGCAGGCTCATTCAATGCTTTCAACAGAACGATTTGTTCATCACTATTTGAAACAGTTAGGATATAGCTAGCAGATATGCTGCGCTCTGTTATCCATAGAAGCTAAAATTAGCCATAAGGAAACATGCCGTTGAAAATCAAGCCCATTGATGGGGCGAGAGGCAGGCGCGGCGCTCTGGGCCCATCCGCGTCTGGGAAAGCAACGCAGCTTGACCGGTTTCTGGGACTATATAACCTTTAGGCAGAGGTCTGTAATTGGTAAGGCAATTTGATCAGGAGACAGAAGAAACTTCAGATCCTTACCACGCCCTATTAGCCTGATTAAACCTCGACATGGAGATTTATTTCTAAAATAGAAACAATTAATTCATTAATAGGATAATTGTATTGAACAAATATGACTGTATAGTAGAAATCAATGGCAGAAAACTGAACAATTAAGTTTTTGATTTAACCTCTCCTGGTGTTGGTACCTTCCAAGCAGACCCTCCTTTAACCTCTGCTTGAACTTTCACCTCTCTTTGCTAAAACGCATTGAGAGGTTTTTTTTGCCTGCTGATTTTATCGATAAGCATCGGAAAGCTGGTTCTTAGGCGGCTTTCGGTCCTCCTGCCACAGTAGATCGCCAATTTCACACTGCGGTATAAAACCGAATACCGCATCCTTTAAAATATTTCTCACCCGTTCAAAATCGTCATTTTTCGCCGCCTGCTCTAATATCCTCAGCATTTTTTCCAGATTAGCCCATGGAATAATATGCTCTTGCGCCCGCAGAATTCTTGCATGACCTGTCTGCGATACATTATCGCCAATCAGAAGTTCTTCATACAGCTTTTCACCCGGTCTCAAACCCGTATAGCTAATCTCGATATCGCCGGACGGATGCTCTGCATCCTTTATTTCCAAGCCGCTCAAATGCACCATTCTTTTTGCCAAGTCAACTATCGCAATCGGCTCGCCCATATCCAGCACAAATACGTCGCCGCCTTGTCCCATAGCGCCTGCCTGGATAACCAGCTGTGAGGCTTCGGGTATGGTCATGAAATAGCGAATAATGCGCGCATCGGTAACGGTAATGGGGCCGCCTCTGGCTATCTGCTCCCTGAACAATGGCACCACAGAGCCGGACGACCCCAATACATTCCCGAACCGGACCATAGTGAAGCGGGTATGATGTTTCTTTCTGCTGTCCAGGCTCAGCCCTTGCAAGATTAATTCTGCGAAGCGCTTGGTTGCGCCCATGGTATTTGTAGGCCTGACTGCTTTATCCGTGGAAATTAACACAAAGGTATCAACTTTCGCATTCATTGCCGCTTGCGCTGCATAAAGAGTTCCAAAGATATTATTCCAGATAGCTTCGCCAGGGTTTTTTTCCACCATCGGAACATGTTTATAAGCCGCTGTATGGTAAATTGTTTTTACATTAAAAGTTGTACATACTTTTTCAAGGCGATCAGCATTTGTAACAGAACCCAATATGGGAATAACATTTATTTTCTGGGAATTGCGTATTTTAGTTAACAGATAGTTTAATTCTTTTTCTATGGCATAAAGTGAAAACTCACTTAATTCAAAAAGAATCAGCGCCTTCGGCTGCAGCTGAATTATCTGCCGGCAAAGCTCGGATCCAATGGAGCCGCCAGCTCCAGTCACCATTATGACTTTACCGGTAATGTTTGCGCGTAGCAATGTTTCATCGGGTGCAACAGGATCCCGGCCCAGAAGATCTGCAATATCCACTTCCTGGAGCGTATCAAAGGTTACTTTGCCCTGGGCAATATCAGACAAGCCGGGCATTGACATAACATGAACGGAATAGGGCTCCAGCTGGCCGATAAGCTCACTTTTACGTGCTCGGGTCGCGGACGGAATAGCCAGCAGAATATCTGAAACCTGATGCCGTTGTATCAAATAGGTCAAAGAGCTGAATGGATAAATTCGCAGGCCGTTGACTTTCTGTTTGTGCAAAGACACATCATCGTCAATAAAAGCGACCGGCCGGTATTCACGTCCATGTCCCAAGGCAGAAGCCAACTGCACCCCTGCACTGCCGGCTCCATAAATCACTACATTTTTTTTTCGATTGCCTATTGCGCTCCGGCTTAAGCGGGAATATATATCCCCTAACCACCAGCGCGCCAAAAAACGGCTGCTGCCGACAAGCAGCATCATATTAAGCCAGTTTAAGGGGGGAACAGTTCTTGGAATCCCTTTAATACCAGACTGATAGACGACAACTGCAAACATAAGCGCATACAGGGTCGCTGCCTGAATAATTGTCCATAAGGCGCGTACTTCTATATAACGAATAATCGCCCTGTACAGGCCCATCTTGATAAAGACAGGCACGGTGATAAGCGGTGCCGCCGCAAATAAATACCACTCATCGCCCTTAGGCATATACAGCTCACCAAGCCGCAAGGAAAAAGCAGCCCATAGCGCAAATACGGCAAAAAAAATATCAGCCGTGATCAGAATAACTGTTTTTATGCGCCTGGAAAGATTTATAAGCCAGTAAGCTAATTGTATTCCCATTACTCCCTTTCCCTTGCGCCAGCCCTGAAGTTAATAGCAAGCAGCATGAGCGGAGTATAAGCCAGCAACAGGCCCAGCACTCCCTCCAAAGCCCCACGACCCACCCCCAAGGCGATAGGCGTCAGCCAAAATATATTTATTGCGCCTGTGCCGAATGATACAGCCTTATGTGAACCATAGCGGCGGGCTGCATATTGATAGGCATGACTGCAATGAGCTTCATAAATTTTTTCATGCCGCCATACGCGGCAAAACAATGTCCAGGTCGCATCCACAATAAACACACCCAACAAAATCAGCCAGCTCCAGAAAAGCTGCGAAGACAGCCATCCTGCCTGAATAGAAAAAATACCGAACACCAGGCCTAAAAAACCACTGCCGACATCGCCCATAAAAATTCTGGCCGGAGGAAAATTCCACAGCAGAAAACCGCCAACCGCCATGGCCAGCAATAAAACCTCTTTCCATAACTCTGCCGTTTCAGATCCTGAGCAGTACAACAACACCGCACCCAGACAGACAGTTATCGCTTCAATTCCGGCAATCCCATCAATGCCATCCATAAAATTATACAGATTCAGCAGCCAGACCAGATAAAACACCCCCAGAACATATCCAGCCCAGCCCAGATCTAAAGGATGCCCAAAAAATGCTAACGGCGGAAACCCGCCCAACCAAAACAGCACCCACCCTGCGGCCATAAAATGCGCCAATAATCGCCATCGCGCAGGAATATGGC
>NZ_CADCXN010000071.1 GCF_902806695.1 Candidatus Methylobacter favarea
TAGGGAATTGCCAAGCGCCTATTACCACCCAAGCCTGAAATGCTTGGGTTTTTTTTGCCCACCCCGCCGCCCAGCCGATCGTACTAGTGCATTTATCTATGATGTACAAACATTGCCTGAATGCGTGCTCTGACAAGATAGACAAATTGCAACTATTGTGCGCCTGACAGTCACAACAACTCACAGTATAATATAATTTTATATAAACTGATTGTTAGGGTGGTTATGCAAATTATTCAGGAAGCGCTTACGTTTGATGACGTTTTACTAGTACCCGCGCACTCAATTGTACTGCCACGTGATGTAGAAATGAAGACCCAATTGACCCGCCGCATTGCATTGAACATCCCGCTGGTTGCTGCTGCAATGGATACTGTGACTGAAGCCCGGCTCGCGATTGCTATTGCTCAGGAAGGGGGTATAGGCATTATTCATAAGAATATGTCAATAGAGCAGCAGTCCCGTGAAGTGCGAAGTGTTAAAAAATACGAAAGTGGCGTAATTAAAGACCCTATTACAGTTACGCCCGATGTCAGCATACGCGATGTTATGAAATTAACCCGGGCTAAAAATATTTCCGGGGTGCCTGTAGTTAACGGAGATGAATTGGTCGGTATTGTGACAAGCCGCGATTTACGCTTTGAAACGCGTTTTGATGAACCCGTCTCAAAAGTCATGACCCCAAAAGAGCGCTTGATTACCGTTAAAGAAAATGCTGATCGCAGAGAAGCCATTACTTTATTACATACACACCGTATAGAAAAAGTCCTGGTGATCAATGATGCCTTTCATTTGCGCGGCATGATTACCGTAAAAGACATACAAAAAGCCAAGGATTATCCGCAAGCGTGCAAAGATGAGCAGGAAAGACTGCGGGTCGGCGCGGCGGTAGGCACCGGCTATAACACGGAAGAACGCGTTGCCGCGCTGGTTGAAGCCGGCGTGGATGTCATTATTGTTGATACGGCTCATGGTCATTCCCAGGGCGTTTTGGACCGGGTGCGCTGGGTGAAACAGAATTATCCCGAGGTTCAGGTTATAGGCGGCAATATTGCCACAGCGGGTGCAGCCCTTGCCCTGGTTGAGGCCGGAGCGGACGGCGTTAAGGTGGGTATAGGGCCCGGCTCTATTTGCACCACCCGTATTATTGCCGGCGTCGGCGTTCCACAAATTACTGCAGTCAGTAATGTTGCTGATGCGCTAAAAGGAAGCGGTGTGCCATTAATTGCTGATGGCGGTATTCGCTATTCCGGGGATGTTGCCAAAGCGCTGGCAGCCGGCGCATATTCAGTCATGCTGGGCGGATTATTCGCCGGTACGGAAGAGGCGCCCGGAGAAGTTGAATTATTTCAGGGACGCTCTTATAAATCCTACCGCGGCATGGGATCTTTGGGTGCAATGGCGCAGCAGCAGGGCTCGAGCGACCGTTATTTTCAGGAGGAAGCCGATTCCGTGGAAAAACTGGTGCCGGAAGGCATTGAAGGCAGAGTGCCTTATAAAGGCAGTCTGCTTGCCGTTATCCATCAATTACTCGGCGGTATTCGTGCAAGTATGGGATATACCGGTAGTCAAACCATTGCAATAATGCATGAAAAAGCCCAGTTTGTGCGGGTAACTAGTGCCGGTATGCGCGAAAGCCATGTTCATGATGTTGCCATAACTAAAGAAGCGCCTAACTACCGTTCAGAGTAATTACCGGCAGCATTTAATAATTTTTACTCACCACGGAGAGCACGAAAGGCTTGAATTTTTCTTTCCGGTCTTCGTGTCCTTTCTATTAGCTAATTTGGCAATTATCCGATTTTTTCGTGAAACAGCAAGCCTCAGATATCCACGCTTACAAAATCCTGATTTTGGATTTTGGCTCACAATATACCCAGTTAATAGCGCGCCGCATTCGTGAGATCGGCGTTTATTGCGAGATTTACTCGTGCGAAAGCACTGATGAAGAGATCAGGAAATTTGTTCCTAACGGTATTATTCTATCCGGCGGTCCTGAAACAGTGACCAGCGACGATACGCCCAGAGCGCCGCAAACAGTGTTTGATTTGGGGGTGCCGATACTCGGAATCTGTTACGGCATGCAGACTATGGCTGAACAGATGGGCGGCAAGGTTGAGAGTTCGGATCACAGGGAGTTCGGCTATGCGCAAATCCGGGCGCGCGGCCATTCACAATTATTGACCGGCATAGAAGATCATCTTTCTGCAGAAGGCTATGGTTTGCTGGATGTCTGGATGAGCCATGGCGATCGAGTAATAAATTTGCCTGAAGGTTTTAAACTGATTGCCAGCTCGGACGGCGCGCCGATAGCCGCTATTGCCCATGAGGAAAAAGCCTTGTACGGCTTACAGTTTCACCCGGAAGTCACCCACACCAAACAGGGCGGGCGAATTCTGGCGCGCTTTGTGTTGGATATTTGCGGCTGCGAGGCGTTATGGACAGCCGGCAATATTATTGAAGACAATATTCATGCTGTTCGCGAAAAAGTCGGAACAGATCATGTGATTTTAGCTCTGTCAGGGGGTGTGGACTCGTCAGTCGTCGCGGCATTGCTGCATGAAGCAATTGAAGAGCAATTGACCTGCGTTTTTGTCGATACCGGCCTGCTGCGTTTGCATGAAGGCGATCAGGTGATGGCGACCTTTGCTGAACACATGGGCGTTAAAGTGGTTAGAATCGATGCCGAGCAGCGCTATCTTGAAGCTTTAGCCGGAATTACTGATCCTGAACAGAAACGCAAGATTATCGGCAATCTGTTTATTGAAATTTTTGATGAAGAAGCCGGCAAAATAACGGCTGCAAAATGGCTGGCGCAGGGCACGATTTATCCTGATGTGATTGAGTCTGCCAGCTCAAAAACCGGTAAGGCCCAGTTGATAAAATCCCATCACAATGTCGGCGGTTTGCCTGAAAATATGGCTTTAAAACTGATTGAACCGTTGCGGGAATTATTTAAGGATGAAGTTAGAAAGTTAGGTTTGGAGTTAGGTTTGCCTGCCGATATGGTTAATCGCCACCCGTTTCCGGGTCCAGGCCTTGGCGTCAGGATTTTAGGTGAAGTCAAAAAGAACTATGCCGATTTACTGCGTCAGGCCGATGCTATTTTTATTGAAGAGCTGTACAGACATGATCTCTATAACCAGGTCAGCCAGGCCTTTGCGGTATTTTTGCCGGTTAAATCGGTTGGCGTCATGGGCGACGGCCGGCGTTATGATTATGTCATTGCTATCCGCGCAGTTGAAACTATCGATTTTATGACAGCCCGCTGGGCGCATCTGCCTTATGATTTTCTTGATCTTGTTTCCCGCCGTATTATTAATGAAGTGCCAGGAATCTCGCGTGTTGTGTACGATATATCCGGCAAGCCTCCTGCAACCATCGAGTGGGAATAGTCCAGGCAACTGATGAAGCCTGGATGCGTCATGCCATCAGGCTGGCCCAAAGAGCGGGGCAGCAAGGTGAAGTGCCGGTAGGAGCCATAGTTGTTAAAGATAATCAGTGTATTGCAGAAGGCTGGAATACCTCCATTGGGGACCATGATCCGACTGCTCACGCTGAGATAGTCACTTTACGAATGGCCGGGTTGATGATGAAAAATTACCGGCTTTGCGAGGCCACTTTATATGTAACGCTGGAGCCGTGCGTGATGTGCATGGGAGCAATCAGCCATGCGCGGATCCAGCGACTGGTGTTTGGTGCGTTTGATCCCAAGCGGGGCGCAGTTTGTAACGCCTTGAGTCTTACTGATGCAAGTTTTTTAAATCACAAAACCAACTGGGAAGGCGGTGTACTGGAACAAGAATGTTCGGAAATAATAAAGGACTTTTTTCGAGCCAGACGCTAGGGTATTTTTTCTGGCGCTTATGAATTATCAAGGAAATTAACAGCCGTTTTATAAAACTGCCTTATTATTTTTTCGAATCTTCTGAAAGTATTCTTTCACGAAGCAAATATTAAAGTGTAAAAGTCCGGCTTAGAGCCGTGTTCAGATTCTATAACCGCAGCATCAACAGTTTTGTAGCCGGATAAAAACCGCTTATTTGACCGCAAGGTAACTTTTTTATTCTCAAATCCAAGCCCCATCGGGGATCAAAATCAAGCGGCTTTTATCCTGTTTAGAAAAACAGGGTCTTGAAAGTTACCCTTGCCAGCTGAAATTGAAACGAGTATAAAATGACAAAACCTGGATAGTAACTTGTTGGGCCTGTAAAAGCGCTTGGGTTTTGCCGGCTCCAGGGGGAAGAGGCACTCATGAAAACTCGGCAACTTCACTCAGCGTTATTTCCGCCACCGTCGTGGCAGCTATGCAAATCCTCTCTTTCCAGGCCTGCCGTCATAACGCCGGCACATGCCTCTGGCAGTTGTTTTCTTCAGCAGCTTCATGTTCGTTCCCTTGCTGTAAGCCACGGTTGGCGTAATCTTCTCTCATTCCGCTTGTCTTATCGTAGTTGGTTATATGAGGCAGTATTTTATAAGTCATCATATTTTTGGGTTGGCCTGTCCTTCTGTCCTCGCTCCTTGTATAAATGCGTTGAGGCATGCGCGCCGAGCCAAACACAACTCGAAAAGTCAAAAATATCCCTTTCGAATATGATGTGGAAGTTCCTTGCTGTGGCCAGGAGAAACAATGCAAGCTAACCTGTTAAAATCTTTTACCTTTATTGAATGGTCGGCGGCGGCCGTACTGGCATTGCTGGCGCTTTGCTATAACGAAATTGCCGGGGTATTTTCGCGCCATATGATTATCCATATTGCTCTAATGACGGTGGCCGCACCCGTTTTGGCAAGCTTGCTTCGAAAGCTGCGTCATTCATTCATCCATCCCGCTAGTGTCGCCACATTGTGTTCGGTTATCACCCTGCAGGCTGCGGTGTTTTTCGCATGGCATTCGCCGCCGGGTGTAGTTCTTGCGATGGAAGGGCCTGCCGGAGCCTTGCTCATGCAAGCAACGCTGCTTTTTTAGGCCTTATGGTTTTGGCTCACGGTATTCAATCAGAGCGGCAAACATTTATGGCGGGCAGTCATTGCTCTGTTGTTAACCGGCAAGTTATTTTGTTTAATCGCCGTATTGCTGACGTTTGCGCCGCGTGTGCTTTACGTTGTGACGGCGATTAATGCGCCTATGACTATTGAGCTCGCCGACCAGCAGTTGGCGGGACTGCTGATGATTACTATCTGTCCCATCACTTATGTGCTCGCCGCGGTTGTGCTGATTTTCCGTTGGTTCCAGACACTATGCGAGTCGCAAAGTAATAATGCAGCTTCGGCGTTTGCTCCGGAACACAGCTCATGGCAAAGCCGGTAAGAAGACGTTTGCGTAAATTTCTGCCTTGGGCTCTTGGACTTTTTGGCGGGGGCATTGCGCTCGCCTTCATTATTGCTTATTCCGGGATTTACAACATAGCGGCGAGCGCGGGCCATCCCGCCTGGCTAGAATGGTTTCTGCAACTGGGCAAGGAGCGTTCGGTTATATTCAACAGCAGGTCTGTTGATCCGCCGAAGCTGGATATTGCCGAGCTGGTGCCGCTTGGCGCTGCGCACTTTCAAGGGACATGCGCCACCTGTCATGGGGTGCCGGGGCAACCGGTCAATCCGGTTTTTGAGCATATGCTGCCTTCGCCTCCCGATCTGCAAAAGCATGCACCCCACTGGACGCGCGAACAGTTGTTCTGGATTGCGCGTCATGGCATTCAATTCACCGGCATGCCGGCCTGGAGCGGCAAGGATCGCGATGATGAAGTCTGGGCAGTAGCGGCCTTCCTGGAAGCCTTGCCATCAATGACGAAGGCGGATTACCATCGACATGCAAGCGGTAATAGCGAAACTCAAGGCTATTCCGCCAAGCAATTTATCAGCGAAGGGCGGCCCAGACTCGACCTTACAGCGTGCAGCCGTTGCCATGATACGGCCGATGCACCGCCGACCAGCCTTCATATACCGCGCCTTGGCGGCCAGGGTGAAGCGTATCTAATAAGGGCATTGCAGGACTATCGAGACGATTCCCGGCAGAGCGGCTTTATGGAACCAGTGGCAGACGATCTCGATGATGAACAAATTGAACGTTTGGCAGCCTATTACGCATCCCTGACGCCTTTTCCTCATAAGCGAGCCCGGCCTTCTTCTCCGGAAGCGCGCGAGCTGGGGCGCCAGCTGGCGGAACAAGGTGACCGAGAGCGCAAGATTCCCGCTTGCCTCTCGTGCCACGGCGTGAAGAGGCGAACAGACTATCCTCGACTGGCCGGCCAGTCCGAGCAGTATATCAAGCAGCAATTGCAAATCCTGCGGCGAGGAGGCCGTGACCAAACGCCGCATGGTGCCATGATGTCCGTCGTTGCAAAGCGGTTAACAGAGCAGCAGGTCGAAGCCGCCGCGTCGTTCTTCGCGAGTCAACCGCCACAGGCTGAGCATTCCCGGTTAGATAAATGGGGAGCGGCCTCGCAACCATGAAAATTGTAAGCCATCGCTTCTCGATACTGTTTTTAGTTATGGCGTTGCTGGCCATGGCAGGCTGTGCTGGCGAACAATCGGCGTTTGCAGGATTAGGTCCGGTTTCATCGCGAATTACGCTGTTGATCTGGATTATGTTCACTGGAGCGGCCTTGATAACGGCCTTCATATGCGTGTTGATGGCGATTTCAATAGCCGGTCCTGCCAACTGGCGTCACAAACTTGCCCGTGAAAAAGTCATTGTTCTGGGTGGAATCGTTTTTCCCGTGGTGACTTTAACAACTCTGCTGTTCTATGGTTTTTTGATTTTGAAAGCAGGGGGAAAGTTGATCCGGGCCGAAGATCCGGTGCATATTGCTGTGGTAGGCGAGCAATGGTGGTGGCGGGTTATCTATCGGCATGACGATGGCCATACGACGGAAAGCGCCAATGAACTGCATATTCCTGTGGGCCGTCCCATTGAAATCGAGTTATCGACGGCGGATGTAATTCACAGCTTTTGGATACCGGCATATGCGGGCAAGGTCGACATGATTCCCGGGCGCATCAACACCTTGCATTTCATGGCCGACAAGTCCGGGATCGTGCATGGACAATGCGCAGAGTATTGCGGCGGCGCCCACGCCCTGATGTCATTTTATGCGGTGGCGATGGCGCCTTTTGACTATGAAGCCTGGCTCGCCAAGGAGCGGGCGGATGCGAAACCAGCGCTTGAGAACAAAGGCGAACAGCTGTTTTTATCCAGCGGGTGCGGTGGCTGTCATACTGTTCGCGGTACTCGGGCGAACGGAAAAATAGGACCGGATTTGACGCATGTCGGCAGCAGGCTGTCGCTCGGCGCCGGCATTCTGCCTAATGCGCCGGAGCACTTTGCTCAATGGATCAGCCGCCATCAAAAAATCAAACCGGACAATCTGATGCCGCCTTTCGACTTTTTTTCCGAAAACGAGCTTCAGGCTTTAGCGGCTTACCTGGACGGCCTGGAGTAAGGGACATGTCTGATTTTAACCAATATAGCCTGGCCGTTAATTTTTCGCTCTTTGCTGTGGCCGCGTGTGCTGTTTGGGTTGCCGGCACAAAAATCGCTGCTTATGCCGATGAGCTGGCTGAGCGCTTTGAGCTTAGTCATGCGTTGATCGGTCTGTTGCTGCTTGCCGGAATCACCTCGTTGCCTGAGATTGCCACCAGTTTTACTGCGGCTCACGCCAATCATGCTCCGCTGGCCGTCAACAATATGCTCGGCGGTATTGCCATGCAGGTGGCGGTACTGGCTGTCGCCGACTTTTGTTTCGGCGAACGGGCTTTGACTTCAGTAGTTCCTGATCCTGTAGTCATGCTGCAAGGCGCATTTAATATTTGCCTGCTGACTTTTGTCGCCATGGCGATTATCGTCGGCGACATTCCGTTTTTAGGCGCCGGGCTTTGGTCGTGGGGAATACTCGCGGCTTCCGCATACAGTTTTATCAAAATCAGTAAAGCCGGGCAGCGCCTGCCGTGGGTTATCAACAATCCCGACGATATAAGGTTTGGCAGTAGCGATAAAAGAGAGAATGCGCGGCCTCTTGAAAGCGATAGTTCGGTTTGGCTGATCTCGAAAATAGTTATCAGTGCGCTGGTCATTCTGTTTGCGGGTTACGCCCTGGCGACTGTCGGCGATGTCATTGCCCGGCAAAGCGGATTAGGGGAGTCATTTGTCGGATTTGCCTTGATGTCAGCCGCAACATCGTTGCCGGAAGCGAGCATGGTGTTTGCCAGTGTGCGCCGCGGCCTCTATACCATGGCCATATCGGGGATTTTGGGCACCAATCCTTTCAACGTGATGCTGATATTCGGCGTTGACATCATAGCTCCCGGAGCACCGGTGTTATCTAAGCTCGGCGATTTTTCCGCAATCGGCACGCTGCTGGGTTTGGCCGTCACCGGCTTGTTTCTTATGGGGCTGGTCGAACGTGCCGACCGCACAATTTTGCGTATGGGTACGGATTCAGCGGCGGTTCTTGTCGTTTATAGCGGCGGCATGGTTTTGCTTTATTCCATGAGGGGGAGTTAGTGATAAAAACAATCGAAGAAAAGGCCGCCCTGCCAAATACCTTACCACGACCCCAAGGTGAAGAGGAAGAATTGCTGCGCATTTGGGAAACCCCAAAAGGGTGGCGGTGGATAACGGCGGTCAACAACACGGTGGTGGGGCTGCTTTATCTGGGCGCCGCCTTTGCTTTTTTCGTGCTTGCAGGACTCTTGGCCCTGGTCATGCGCACGCAACTGGCCGTGCCCGAGAACGATCTGGTCAGCCAGGACCTCTACAATCAAATCTTTACCGTGCACGGCACCACCATGATGTTTCTGTTCGCGGTGCCGGCCATGGAGGCGCTGGGTGTGCTGCTGCTGCCGCAAATGCTGGCCGCGAGAGACCTGCCGTTTCCGCGCCTGAGCGCATTCGCGGTTTGGGCTTATATCATTGGCGGCTCGGTGTTTTTCTCGACGGTCTTTTACGGTCTGGCGCCCAAAGGCGGCTGGTTTATGTATCCGCCCTTGACGCTGACGGCCTATTCGCCCGGCGATAATGCCGATTTCTGGCTGCTTGGCATCGGTTTTATTGAAATCTCTGCAATCGCCGGGGCGATTGAAATTATAGTCGGCATTTTGCGGACCCGCCCGCCCGGCATGTCGCTCGACAAACTGCCTATTTTCGGCTGGTCCATGCTGGTGTTCGCGGGCATGATTGTGGTGGCGTTCCCGGCGGTCATTCTCGCAACCATGTTTTTGGAAATCGAACGCTCGTTCGGCTGGCCATTTTTTACCGCTTCGGGCGGCGGCGACCCGCTGCTGTGGCAGCATCTGTTCTGGTTTTTCGGCCATCCGGAGGTGTACATTATTTTCCTGCCGGCAGCCGGGTTAGTCTCGATGATTGTGCCCACGATGGCGCACGCGCCTCTGATCGGTTACAAACTGATCGTCGTCGCGCTTATCGCGACAGGTTTTTTCAGTTTCGGCTTGTGGGTGCATCACATGTTTGCGACCGGCATTCCCGCCCTCAGTCTGGCCTTTTTTTCGGCGGCGAGCATGGCCGTGGCGGTGCCGTCCGGCATCCAGGTTTTTTCCTGGATCGCCACCATCGCTTCGGCCAAAGGCGGTTTTCAGTTGAACACCCCTTCGCTGTTCGTGCTGGGCATGCTGTTTATTTTTACAGTGGGCGGCTTGACCGGCATTATGGTGGCCATGGTGCCGTTCGACTGGCAGGCGCACGATACCCATTTTATCGTCGCCCATCTGCATTATGTATTGGTCGGCGGCATGGTCTTTCCATTGTTTGCGACCTTTTATTACTGGGCGCCGATGGTCAGTACGCGAATGCTGTCCGAGCGGCTCGGAAAATGGTTATTCTGGCTGATGTTTATCGGCTTTAATGTGACTTTCTTGCACATGCATATTACCGGGCTAATCGGCATGCCGCACCGGGTATGGACATATTCGGAAGCGTCAGGATGGGGGCCTTATAACTTTATATCAACAGTCGGAGCTTATATCCTTGGCGCCGGTGTGCTGATTTTTATCATAGACCTGATCCGTAATTTTCGGGTCGGGAAGTGCGGCGTGACCAACCCCTGGCAAGCCGGAACCCTGGAATGGCTGCCTACGGATGTGTATTCCACGCGCTCCATTCCGCATGTGACCAGTCGTGAGCCGCTATGGGAACAGCCCGGCCTTGCTGAGCAGGTGAGTGCAGGAGAGCATTATTTGCCCAACGCCCCGACCGGCGCACGCGAGACCATTGTCACCTCGGCCATTGAAGCCACGCCGCAATATGTGATCCAGATGCCCGGTAACGGCTGGGCGCATGTGCTCGCGGCGGTTTTTACCGCCGCCTGTTTTCTGTTATTGACCATCAAAGTGGTTGCGCCGGCGCTGGCTTGCGCCGTGCTGGCCATCGCCTGCTGCCTGGCCTGGGTCTGGGAGCTCGATAAAGGCTCCGGCAAAGGGCCCGTGGCTATCGGCGCAGGGCTTAAGCTTCCCGTTTATGTCACCGGACCGATGGGCCACGGCTGGTGGGCAATGGTTATTCTGATGCTGGTTGCCGGCGCGCTGTACTTTGCCTATTTGTTTTCCTATCTGTATCTCTGGACCGTATCGCCTGAGGTGTGGCCCTCCGCTGCACAGAAGCTGCCCGCTTTACAATGGCCGGCCATGAGCGCCTTGTTGTTTGTTAGCAGTGCTGCATTTTTTGCTGTCGCAAAGAGAACCCTCCCGGAACCTGGTAAAAAGCATTTATTGACTCCGCTGCTGCTGCTGCTGGGCGCGCTATCGAGTGTGCTTGCAGTGTGCCTGGAGATCTGGTGCTACTGGCAGACAGGCCTGAGGCCGACCGCATCGAGCTATGAGGCAATGGTATATATGGATAGCATTTTAGCCGGCCAGCTGGTTTTTGCCATGCTGATCATGGCGCTGTTTGTGATCGCGCGGCACTTTACCGGCAAGCTCGACCGGGTGCGTTCTGCAACGCTCGAAAACACCAACCTGCTGGCTTATTACACCGTGGCGCAGGCGCTTATCGGTCTTCTGATAATTCACGGCTTCCCGAGAATGATTTTATGATGAAGGCATCGAAACAGCTCTTTTCCGAAAGGTCTGTCGGCACATTGGTGCTATCTTTGGCCGGGCTTTTAATTTGGGCGCTGCATTTTGCCATTGTATACGGGGTCCAGCATGTTGCCTGTGCCGCGCTCGCGGCCAACCGCGCCGCTTTTTGGGTGCACACCACCCTTATCGTGGCAACCGTGGCGGCGCTGCTGGCGTTACTGCTGGCGATCATCAGGCCCGATATTGTGCTGCCTATGGATAGGAACGGCAGAGCGCTCCAACATGCCGGGACGTTTCTTCTAGGCCTCATGCGTGGGCTGGCCTTATTATCCTTTTTTGGGGTTTTATGGTCCGGGGCTGCTGTTTTGTTTCTGCCCGCCTGCGGATCACTCGCATGAGGTTGCAGAAGATGGATTTTACCCCGCTTATCTGGCGCATGGCGAAGGCAGGCGTGGTAGCGCCTGAAGCTTCCTGCTGCCAAAAAGTTTGCTAAAGCCATTTTTGCCTTAATTTAAACTTGCCTCAGTGCCGCGCTGTCCTTGTCAGCAGTGGGCAACCGCCCGGTATTTTTCCTTAGTCTCAGCCATTTCTCCAGCCAGCCAGACCTTCCTCTTGACCCAGGATTAACGACTCAAGGATAAGGGAAAGCAAGATTGCCCGAGCCGATTGATAGATGGCCTATGCTCGCGTTGGCTCCGCTCCATTTTGTGAACAAATAAATCCATTACCTTCACATAACGCTCACGCCTATTGGTTTTAAATATCTGTCAATAGGTAATTAATGAGGAATTGACTGATGTTTTTGCAAACAACGTGTATCAAGCTGCTGAGCTGGTTTGATAACAGTAATATAAAAGAAGCTGATAATGTAGGCGAAGTGATCGACTGGATGCGGGTGATTCCTTTTATCTTGATACATCTTGCCTGCCTGCTGGTATTTATTGTCGGCTGGAGCCCTGTGGCGCTATGGGTGGCGGCAGTGTCATATCTGATTCGAATGTTTGGGATTACCGCTTTTTACCATCGCTATTTTTCCCATAAGGCGTTTAAAACCAGCCGCTTCTGCCAGTTCCTGTTTGCGCTGCTGGGGGCGACCGCTACCCAGCGCGGGCCTATCTGGTGGGCATCGCACCATCGCCGTCACCATATTTATTCCGACCAGGAAAAAGATACACACAGCCCAAGAAAGGGTTTTTTATGGAGTCATATGGGCTGGTTTTTGTGTCTGAAAAACTTTGCCATACGTACGCAAAGCGTGCGCGATTTGCTTA
This sequence comes from Candidatus Methylobacter favarea, assembly GCF_902806695.1. Classification (GTDB taxonomy): domain Bacteria; phylum Pseudomonadota; class Gammaproteobacteria; order Methylococcales; family Methylomonadaceae; genus Methylobacter_B; species Methylobacter_B favarea. The sequence goes on from NZ_CADCXN010000071.1 coordinate 12,300, forward strand.
AATTTCCGGAATTACGCTGGCTGGATCGGTTTGACATTACCATTCCCATTCTGTACGCCACCGCCTTATGGGGTCTGGGTAAATGGCTGGAAGTGTCATTTCCCGAACTCAATACCAGCGGCTGGCAAATGCTGATATGGGGGTACTTTATTTCTTCTGTCGTGTTAATCCATTGCACGCTGTTGGTAAATTCGCTGGCTCATGTTTGGGGATCAAGGCGCTATATCACCAACGATGACAGCCGTAATAACGGCTTTATCGCATTGCTCACTCTGGGAGAAGGCTGGCATAACAATCATCACCATTATCCGGTATCGGCCAGGCAGGGATTTTTTTGGTGGGAAATCGATATTACTTATTACCTGCTCCGGCTTATGGCCCTGTTTGGATTAATTTGGGATTTACAACCTGTACCTGCGGAAAGAAGGCAGTCAAAACTTCTGCATAAGGAACAGCAGGGATGAAAACAGCGCTGGCAGGCGGCCTTGGCCTTGTTAAACAGTATTGATATGCTGAGCTTGGGAAATTAGTTGCGCCACCCTCATTATAATGATGCATTTATCGACGCTCCTGTCTCGTCTATGTCGGGTGCTTACGGGCAGGGCCTCCGCAATATATACATCAACACAGCCATGAAAGCGGCCCCCTGTTTATACTGCCTGCGGCAAAAAGCAGGTCCGGATCAGACCGTAGCGCCGGCCTATTTTTTTTATGGCCTGCATGGAATTGTTTGGCTACAGCAATGGCATTTGGCTACAGCAATGGCAATGAAGGACTAATGGCGCGTTATCTTTTTATAAAATCAAACTGGGCGATGAATCACCAAGGGCTGCATTACAAACTGATCAAGGCTTTTTTACTGCAGATCCTGTTAATCAGTCTGGCAATTTTGCTGGCGGTTTTTTCGGCAGAAAAAATAGTGGAAGATTTATTAGTCCGCAAAGCGCTGCAAGGCGAGGCTGAGCATTTCTGGACATTATATCAAAAAAATCCTGACACTCCGGCCCCCAATACATTGAATCTGAAAGGTTATTTGGCCATTAATAAGGATTATTCTGAAGTTCCGGCGGATTTTCAAAATCTGCATCCCGGCTATTTTCGCAGCAAACTGGCGGGGCGCAAGCCCATTGTATATATAGAAGACCGAAGCAATGCCCGTCTGTATCTGGTATTTGATGAAGAAAAGGTTGCTGCATTAGCTTTCTATTTTGGTGTAGTTCCTCTCAGTCTGGTACTGGTGCTGATTTACCTGTTTGCCTGGCTGTCCTACCGGCAGTCCAGGGATGCCATTTCTCCGGTGATACAGCTGGCGCAAATTGTAGAAAAGTTTGATTTTCATAGCCAGGGGCTGGCCGAACTGGATCTGAGTGGATTGCGTCGAACTGCCGATAGCGATGTTGCAAAACTTATCGATGCACTGGATCATTTTACCGAACGCCTGGAATTATTTATTGACCGTGAACAGAATTTTACCCGCGATGCCAGCCATGAACTCAGAACCCCTTTAGCGGTAATCAAAAGCGCTTTGGCCTTGCTGCAAAAGCGGCAGGATTATTCGCCCGGCGAACGCCTTTCCTTATCACTGATTGATAATACGCTCGGCGATATGGAAGGCTTGATAGATACTTTGCTGTTGTTAGCCAGGGAAGAATCTTCCCCCTTGCCGGAAGAAGATGTGTTAATCAATGATCTGCTGACCACGCTGGTTGATCAGGTTAATCGGGCAGTAGGTAATGAACGGGTCAGCGTGGAAATTGAACAAAATTGTCTGTTATCCATTCCGGCCGCGGAGAAAGTGCTCAATATTCTATTCACCAACTTATTGCGCAATGCCTTCAGCTATACCCGGGAAGGGGTCATTTCCATAGCTATTGATGAAAACTGCGTGCGTATATCGGATACCGGAATCGGTATGCAGCAGCGGCAATTGCAGCAGGTCTTTGAACCTTTTTATCGCGTGCAGACGGGCCATAATGGTCATGGTCTGGGCCTCACCATCGTCAAGCGTTTGTGTAATCGCTTTGGCTGGAAGTTGAAAATACGCAGTAAATTGGACGAAGGCACGAGCATCAGCGTTATATTTCCCAGAGCGCGACGTATTGGCGGCCGGCGTGAAAAACTCGTATAGCGCCCGCATATTCCCGGAATTATATAGAAAATTAAAACTCGTTTATGAACGAAAGCAAGGTAAAGCGTTTTAAATTTGTTATAGTATCCACTCATTCCAGAAACTAAAGATGCACAGCATGCATCATTTAGAACCTTCCAAGCAGGATGGAAATGATTTTCGTCTCGCGCGGAAAATATTGTCACCCTCAATAATAAAAACGGAGAATAGCCATGCATTCAAACGTTACAGTCATTTCGGAAATTAATCTGGACGCGCCGTTGGCATGGACCAGAGCGAACCTGGAAGAGTTGAGATTGCTGCAAAGCCTGCAAGGCAATATTCTGAAAGGTCACGGCCGTGATTTTACCGCAAATATTTTTTTTAAATTCGATGCCGGCAAAGAAATTCAATCCCGGCGGCTATTGCGTGAACTGGCCAACTTCCATTTAACCGATGCGCATCGTCAGCTTTTGGAGGTGAAAAAATTCAAGGAAACCGGCGAGTCCGGGGGGCCTTTTTGTCATTTGGCGCTCTCTTCAAAAGGCTATGAAGCGCTGGGATTGGCTGCTCAGGCGCCGCCAGATGAAGATTTTCAACGGGGCATGCAGGACCCATCCAGTATCGATGCCTTAAAGGACCCCGCTATTGAGAATTGGGAGTCTGCATTCCAGGAAGAAATTCACTGCCTTTTGCTGGCAGGCCATGAAAGTGAAAATGAAACAACAGAATTAGCGGATGCTTTGGTTTCGCTTCTTGAGGAAGCCGGATGCACCATTATTCATATCCAGCGGGGCAAAGCATTATTCAATGCCGCAGGCAACGGGATCGAGCATTTTGGCTATGTCGATGGCCGAAGTCAGCCGCTTATGCTGGTTGAAGATGTGGAAGGGGAGTCACTGGTGGGGTTATCAAGATGGAGCCCTGTGTTCCCCCTTAAGACAGTTTTAGTGAAGGACCCGGGCACATCCGATACCTTCAGTTTTGGAAGTTTTTTAGTATTCCGTAAGCTGGAACAAAATGTTCGCGCTTTCAAAACCCGGGAGCAGGAAATCGCTGACCTTTTGCAGCTTACTGAGGATGATCGGGAACTTGCCGGCGCAATGATAGTGGGGCGCTTTGAGGACGGCACGCCGGTTTCGCTATCAGATGAAGCACGCGGCCGGATGCCGCCGAATAATTTTAATTATGTGGATGACCCCGGGCGCCGCTGCCCTTTCCATGCCCATATTCGTAAAGTAAATCCGCGAGGCAGCGGCGGCGCAGAGCCGGAGGACGGCGAGCGAAGTCATGCGATTGCGCGGCGGGGCATTCCCTATGAGGATGTAGCACGATGTGTGCATCCTGATGACTTGCCCGAAGTCACAGATATTAACCAGTTTATTCGTCAGGTTCAGCCACAATTGCCGGAGGATGGCGTGGGCCTTCTGTTTATCGCCTATAACAGCGTCATCGCCAATCAGTTTAAGTTCATTCAGCGGATCTGGGCTAATAATACCAGTTTCCCAGTTCAGCCGCCAGGGCCGCATGGCATCGACCCGGTAATCGGACAAGGCGTCAATACGCCGAATGATCAGAAACTTCCGAACGAGTGGGACAACCCGGACAAGGGCACAAACGATAACTGTTCTTTCTCCGGATTTGTCAGGATGAAAGGCGGTCAATATTTTTTCTCGCCCAGCCTCACCTTTCTGAAAAATCTCTGATAGTGTATGTAGGGCCGGCATTGCCGGCCCTTCTCTCTAATCTCATAACTATCCCGTTAGCGCTTCTTTCTTGATCAGATAATCGGCTCGCCGCGTGCGAGCCTGGGTAAATTACCTTCCAGACCCATGGCGCTGCGCATTACTTTTCGCTTGGCCGGCAAAATTCGCTCAGCCAGCCCCAGACCCAGGTTACGTAAAAACTTTACCGGTACAACCTCGTTGCTGAAGACACGGTAAAAAACATCCATTACTGTCATCATTTTAAGATTTTCAATACGTCTGAGTTTTTCATAACGTTTTAAAACGGCTAAATCGCCTATGTCAATGCCCTGCTTTTTCGCAGCGATTAATACTTCTGCTAACGTGGCGGCATCCAGCATGCCGATATTCACTCCCTGTCCTGCCAGCGGGTTAATCACATGCGCAGCATCACCCACCAGAACCACCCCGGCTTTAACATAGCTCTGGGCATGCTGCCGTTTTAAGGGAAAGCTCACCGTGCCCAATACTTGGTTAATCTTGCCCAGACACTCGGGAAAGGCAGCGCTCAGTTCGCGCTGTAAATCGGAACTGGACAAAGCTTTCAAACGGTTGACTTCATCCGGGGAGTTATACCAGACCACAGAGCCATAATGCCCTGTTAACGGTAAAAATGCTTGCGGTCCGCTGGGCACAAAGCGCTGCCAGGTTATATCCTGTTGACCGTAGGCCGTTTCAATATAAATCACCAGCGCATGTTGCTTGTAATCCCAGCTCGTTACGCCCAGGCCTACCGCTTGCCGGACTCTGGATTGGCCGCCATCGGCGGCCACCAGGACTTTTGCAGATAAAATCCGGCCATCCTCTAGCTCAACTTCGCTGGGCTTTTGAGCGGAATAGATGATTTTATTAATGGTTGCCGGGCACATCAGTTTAATATTGGCAAAGCTCTGCAAGCGCTCCAGTAATGCCAACTGGATAACCCGGTTTTCAACGATGTAGCCCAATTCGGGATAATTGATATCATCGCTGCAAAATTCCGTGTTTTCCTCGGTTTCCCAAACCCGCATGCGGCGAAAAGGACAAAGGCGTCGATTGCGTACCCCATTCCAGGCGCCTACAGTTTCAAGAATGTTTTTTGAGGCAATACTGAGAGCGGATACCCTTAAATCATGCGGCTGATCGGGAGAAAAGGCATGAGGCGGCGAGCTTTCTATAACGGCAACTTTCAATGAACTGCCGCCAAGACTGGCGGCTACAGCAGCGCCTATCATTCCTCCGCCTGCTATTACAACATCGAAAAGTTCTTTCATATCAATCAACTATAAAGCAACAAGAAAATCCTGCAGTCCCTGAAACAAAACATTCCTGTATAAATGACAGATAGCTTCCAGCATGATATTATTATTTAGTTTCACTAATATTTTATCTGAACAAAGATTTCGTAGCAGCTTTAATGCACTTGTTGAGATCAATAATCCGACTCTAACATGCATTGAAACAAAAAACGACCTATAAACGCTGTTTAATACGGCATGATTAGAGCGGGCTGGATAAATGAACATACATTCCCAATCAGGTAGCACAGAAGCAATGCTTTATAACGCTGAATTATCGCCGGACAGCTGCGGTGTGGGCTTTATTGCCCAAAAACAAAGCATCCAGACGCATGAGCTGTTGCTTATAGCAAATGAGGCGCTATGCACCATTCCCCACCGCGGCGGCATGAGTGCTGAAGGTATAGGCGACGGCGCAGGCGTTAACATTGACTTGTCCTTAAAATTCTTTCGCAAGGTTACCGGTATAAACACCCTGGAACTGGGCCAATTTGGTGTCGCCAATTTCTTTTTTCCTGAAGATCATGATCAATATGATTTCTCGGCAAAAGAATTGATTGAGCGACATTTTAAAAACTTCGGTTTGCCGATTATTCTGTGGCGCGACATTCCGGTAGATAAAGAGGTTATTAATGCCGCTGCTCTGAAAGCTCAACTTCCTATAAAACAGGTTATTTTCAGTCGTCCGGACAGCCTGAAAAACGCCTCGCATGATGACTTTGAAAATCACATTCAGGCGGCTTTGCTGGCAATTGAAGTCGAGGGATTCACCCGTACTGAACTGGTTGGCTTCTATCCTTTATCGATGAGTTCGCGTACTCAGGTTTACAAGGGCCGCTTAAACTCTTTTGAAGTTATTCCGTACTTTAAAGACCTCTACGATAAAGACCACGAAATCAATACGCTGTTTTTTCATACCCGGTTTTCAACCAATACGGCGCCGGCCACCTTAATGGCTCAGCCATTTCGTTATATGGCCCATAACGGCGAATTAAATACTGATAAAAAAAACCGTTTAAGCGAGAGTGCGATTGCCCGCCAGCATAACAAGAACTTGGTTTTTCCTTGTGGACAATCGGATTCCGGGCGGCTCGATCAAACCCTGAGCCGGCGTATCAATGAAGATAAACTGGATATTGTGACAGCCGTTTTAGCCATGATGCCGCCTGCCTGGGAAAATGACACGACTCTGTCGCCTGAAGTCAGGGCCATGTTTGAATATTTCAGCCTGTATGAAGAAAAAAATGACGGCCCCGCCGCCTTGATCTTCAATGACGGCGTACGGGTCGGCGCGCGTTTGGACCGCTTGGGATTACGACCGTTGCGCTCGGTTGAAACCAGAGAGTATCTCGTCGTTATGTCTGAAGCGGGCCAAATTAATTTTCCGCCCAAGGAAATATTAAAGCGCGGCCGTATTGAAGCGGGCGGCATGCTGTATTTTGATCACAGTACTGGCGAAGCGTATAACACGCACCAAATTATGGAGCGCCTTGCCAGAGAAAAAGACTATCAGGCCTTGTTAGCCCAAAGATGTATTCATATTTCACAGTTGCCTGAGGTCAAGCTGGCTGAACTTAATAACACGCATGCATTCAATATAGATCAGCAACATACCGCCTACTCCCTCAATCAGGAAAGCTTTAGATTTCTGCTTGATCCGATGCTGGCTACCGGCATGGAAAAAATATCGGCAATGGGGTATGGCTTGGCGCCCAATGCCTTGTCCAATGCTGAAGGCGGAATGTCCCGCTATTTCAGTCAGCGTTTTGCCCAGGTTACCAATCCGCCGCTGGATTCCTTGCGGGAAAGCGACGGTATGACCTTGCGCGTTGCGCTAGGTGCCAAACCCACCTTTTCTGATGCATCCAGCAAGCAACTGGTGATTGACTCCCCGATTCTGCAGCGCACCCGGCTGGAACAAATCCGCAGGCAATCCATTATCAGTACGGTGACGCTGGATATGCTGTACACGCCTGATTTCAATAATCCCAGGCACAACGAAGAGGCTCTGGAAACCGCCTTGCGGTCAGTCTGCGAGCAGGTTGAAAAAGCCGCCCGGAACAATACCGGCATTATTATTTTAAGCGATATCAATATCAGTACAGACAAGGCAGCGATTCCCGCCATATTAATGATTGCGGCGGCCAATCAGCAGTTAGTGAAGCAAGGCCTGCGGTTTAATTCTTCATTAATTGCAGAAACCGGGCAGGCTGCCAGCCCCCATGATATAGCTACTATCCTGGGCTTCGGCGCGTCCGCTATTTGTCCCATCAGCGCTCATAACCGGGTTATCACCCATTATCCTGTTGACAGCCAGCAAAAAATTCTGGACCAGTTCCAGAAAGCGGCTGAAAAATCGCTGATGAAAACCATGGGCAAATTTGGTCTGTGCACGGTTGAAAGTTATATTGGCGGTGAATTTTTTGAACCCAACTATCTCGATACGGACGAACCGAGACTAAACCCGTACTTTCCGACTATCCACGCTTCGGTGGGCGGTGCCCGCTTTGCGGATATTGCGGCCAGCGCAACAGAATGGCATCAAAAAGCATTGGCTGTCCGTGCCGAAAAAGATATTCCCTTCCTGGGCCTTTTTAAGGAACGTCAGGACGGCGCCGGCCATTCCTTTGGCAATACGGCTGTTAGAGAATATATTAATATGACCGATGAGGCTATTTCCTATATTCCCCAAGATAAATCGCTTGAAGCCAGCGATACAGCCTATGTGGATTTCGGCTACGACAAACTGACTCAGGAACAAATCGATAACTTCGGCATTACACCGGCCTATCGCAGCTTTACTAAAAATCTGTACCTGGAACGTGATTCCCGTCCGGCGGCATTACGCGATATTATGGATTTTCCGGCAGATATTACGGCAGCGGAATCAAGCGCTGATTTTGACCGTATTCTGGGCAGGCAAAACCTGCGCGGCAACATTAATTATCTGATCCGCGGCCTGGAGGTAAAACAGCTGAACGCCGGTACTTTTACCATCAGCTTTACCGAAAATTCATCCAGCCTGCGTTTAGCACAGCTGGCAGAACATTTTAAAAAACGTTTTTCCGATACGCGTTTCAGCATTTCTGTAGCAGAAGAGGCAATTGTCTTGCAACTTGCAGCCACTGAGAATGTGTTGGCAAATTATTTAAGCTCCATACAACCGGCAAGAAATCCGATTGCTCTGACTGAAGTACAGTCGGCGCATGAAATCACCGCGTCATTAACTTCCGGGGCGATGAGCCATGGCGCTTTAATAGGTGAAGCGCACGAAGCCGTTGCCCAAGGCACTAATATCGTCGGAGCTCTAAGCAACTCCGGCGAAGGCGGCGAGCATTCCAGCCGTTTTAACACCTTGCGCTCCTGTAAAATCAAGCAGTTTGCCTCGGGGCGGTTTGGAGTCTGGGCCGGCTATCTGGCTGATCCTACGATTAAAGAAATTGAAATCAAAATTGCCCAGGGTGCAAAACCCGGTGAAGGCGGTCAATTACCTGCCGCTAAAGTTTCGGTAGAAATTGCCGCTTTACGCGGCGGTACGCCGAAAGTCGAACTGGTTAGCCCACCGCCGCACCATGATACCTATTCTATCGAGGATCTGGGGCAATTAATTCATGATGCCAAGGCTGCGCGCGTCAAAGTGGGCGTTAAACTGGTTTCATCCGAAGGCATAGGCACGATTGCAGTCGGTGTTGCCAAAGCCGGTGCCGATGTTATTAACGTGGCGGGCAATACCGGCGGTACCGGCGCAGCAGCGGTTACCAGCCTGAAAAACAGCGGACGCTCACCTGAAATCGGCATCGCCGAGGTCCATCAGGCTTTAGCTGTTAATGGCCTGCGTGACAAAATCACATTGCGCGGCAGCGGCGCTCATCAAAGCGGACTGGATGTGGTTAAATCGGCGATCTTGGGGGCGGACTCATTTGAATTCGGCACCACGGCTATCATGATGCTGCGCTGCGTAATGGCAAAAAACTGCAATGTTAAATGCCCTGCCGGCTTAACGACAGCACACGAGGAATTTAAGGGCGATCCACGCGTACTGGCCCAGTTTTTTTTGAATCTGGCACATGAAGTCAGAGAAATATTGGCTGTATTAGGATACCAAAGCCTTAGGGACATTCGCGGCAAGACGGATTTACTGCATTTAATCAATCATCCGAGCATGGTGGGTCAACTTGACCTGACTAAAATGCTGGCGCACGTTACTGTGGTAAAAATTGCCGAACCGGTTTATCTGGAAGCCAATTTTAGTATTGATGACAAGATCATCGAACAGTTTAAAGCGGGTATTATTAACCGGAATCAACAGCAAGTTATCATCGAAGGCAAGGACTTTACTCTCAACAATCGTAATAAATCAGTAGGCGGTCAAGCCGCCATAGATATTGAACGGATGCTTGCCTACGATCTGAATGAACGGCAGGCTGCAAATTCCAGAATTATCTATACCAATCAGAATGGACGGCGTTATCTAGCGCCTGATAGCGTTATTATTCGCACTACCGGCTCTGCCGGACAAAGCTATGCAGCCTTTTTAAATGACGGTATGCGCCTGGAGCATCTGGGCACCTGTAATGATGGCGTGGGTAAATCTGCCTGTGGCGGCACTATTGTGGTTGAATCGCCGGGCGGGGGCATTAAAACGCCTGGCAAAAATGTTTTAATCGGCAATTTCGCGCTGTTTGGGGCGACCGGAGGCAAGGCTTTTATCAATGGTGAAGCCGGAGACCGGTTTGCGGTCAGAAATTCAGGCGCTATGGCGGTCGTTGAAGGGGTAGGCGATTTTGCCTGCGAATACATGACTAACGGGGCGGTTTTAAATCTGGGCGGATTTGGCAAAGGTTTTTGCAACGGCATGTCCGGCGGCAATGCTTATCAGTATGACCCGGACAATAAACTGGAAAACCTGTACGACAAGGCTTCAGTAGAACTTCACAGGTTGACCGAAGACACCGACATCGCGCGTGCCCATGAGCAGTTCATCCTTTATATGCTGGAGCAGCATGAAGAGTGCGCTAATTCAAGCAAGGCCAGAAACTTCATTAATAACTGGGAGTCCGAGCGTAAACATTTTAAATTCGCCATGCCATTATGGCTGTACAGGACGCAGACTGCTGAATATCTTAAAAAAGCCATAGATCGCAAGGAAATGATTGAGGAATTGGCTCTCGAACTGGCGCGCCGGCAAATAGAACAAGTCAAAAGCGCCTATCAGAATACGCAGTTGCTGTTTGGTGGAGCGATTCCCGCTTATGGCGCCGTCGATACCGACTTAACCTTTAAATTGGTAAACAGTTTTTCGGTATTCGAAAAAGCTCAGCAGTGCGCAACTGATATGCTTAAACACTTGCCCGAAGCTCTGCGTTCACCCAAACATATAGAACAGGCAGCTCGCAAACTGATCATCGAACGTCCGCGTAAGCTACAGGAAATGTTAGTGAAAAGCACGCGCGAAGCCTACAGTAATTATAGTGACGATCAGCTTGCCTGCCTGTTGGCTGTCAAACGACTCGATGATTACAAAACCGCATTAATCAAGCGCGATGTGCAAAGTATTTATTCACTGGGCTCTACAGCCTGGATTATTGAGCAGGAAAAAATCAATAAGCGTGCATTAGCCGGCATTCCTTCCATCGAAGAGTACCTCGCCGGACTCGTTGGGCTGGGAATCGTTCAGGGTATGTTGAGCCAGCAGGCGGCCTGAGCCCACGCATCTTTATATTGTAATCATCAGCATCTGAAGCTTTGCCTGAAGAATGTTGAAATAGACGTTAATTTGCCAGTAACTTAAATGAAAACACCGCCTATTCCACTGGATGCCCCTTACAGCGAAAGTCAGCGCGCCTGGTTAAACGGCTTTTTTGCCGGTCTGCATACTCACATCATTCAAAGTAGCGGCTCAGTAAATCAGGCGGCGGCACGAGTCATCACCATACTGTACGGCAGCCAGACCGGGAATGCCGAAGCCGTCGCCAACAATGCCGCTGCCGTCGCCAAAGCACATGGCTTGAAGCCTGTAGTAAAAGGCATGGACGAGGTAGAAGTCGATGCGCTTGCCGCCATGGAATATGCGCTTATCATTACCAGCACTTACGGTGAAGGCGACATGCCCGATAATGCCCAGATGCTTTGGGAAGCGGCTTGCGCCGATAGCGCGCCCAGACTTGAAAATATGAAATTTTCTGTATTGGCATTAGGCGATACCAGCTATGACCAGTTCTGTCAGGCGGGTAAAGACTGGGATGAAAAACTGGTTGAGCTGGGCGCAGACCGGATTTATGAGCGTACCGATTGTGATGTCGATTATGATGAGCCGGCTGAAGCCTGGATTAGCGCGGTAATTCCCCATATCACAGAAGGTATATCTCCTGCCACGACTGTTGTGGTTGATACTGCGCCTCAGGCTGCAGAAAAGCCCAAATATAACCGTAAAAATCCGTTTCCGGCCAAAATGCTGGTCAATCGTATATTAACCGATCCCTCCTCGTCTAAAGAGACCCGGCATTATGAACTTTCAATTGCAGGTTCAGGATTAAACTATGAAGCGGGCGATGCTTTATGTATTGTGCCTACTAATTGTCCAGTCCTTGTTGCTGATATTATTAGCGCCCTCGGCTGTAAGGGTGATGAAGGTGAGCCGGTCAATGGCGAACTGGTAGCTTTACATGAAGCGCTGCGCACTCAATTTGAAATTAAAACTCCCAGCAAGGAACTGATCGATGAAATTGCCCGGCGCTCCGGCGATCAGGAGCTTAACGGTATCCTTGAAACAGGCGATAAGGACGCTCTGGCGAAATATTTATGGGGTCGGGATACCTTGAATTTATTGCTGCAATTTCCGGTTTGTGAATTCTCAGCCGCTGAGTTTATCGCCCTGCTGAAGCCGTTGCAGCATCGCGCCTATTCTATTTCCTCCAGTTCCAGAATGTATCCTGATACGGTGCACTTAACAGTTGCCAGCGTACGTTATGAAAGTTATAACACCTTGCATAAAGGAGTTTGTTCGACATTTCTCGCCGATAGGGTCGATGACGAAACAGAAGTACCGTGTTTCTTTACTCCCAACAAGGTCTTTCGGGTCCCTGAAGATGATAGTCTGCCAATGATTATGGTCGGACCCGGTACCGGTCTCGCGCCTTTTCGCGCCTTTTTGCAGGAGCGCCAGTATAAAAACGCAGCGGGGAAAAACTGGCTATTCTTTGGCGACCGTAATGCGGCAACTGATTTCATGTATCGCGACGAACTGGAAGCCTACCAGAAAAGCGGGCTGCTGACGCGCCTGGATCTGGCTTTTTCCAGAGATCAGGAAAAAAAGATATATGTGCAGGATCGCATGCTGGAAAACGGTGCAGAGCTTTATGCATGGCTGGAGCAGGGCGGTTATTTCTTCGTCTGCGGCGATGCCTACCGCATGGCGAAAGACGTCGATAAGGCGCTGCACGATGTTATTGCCAAACACGGCAAGCTAACTGACCAGCAAGCCATAGACTATGTTAATCAATTGAAAAAAGACAAACGCTATGTCAGGGATGTTTATTAATCTGCCTTTAGGAATTTTAAAAATTTATTTAGACTATCTGGGGAACTGCCCGAGATACCAGTTATCCCAGGTTTTTCTTGTTTGACATTATAGTGTTTTGGGTTGAGTTTCCCCTTCTTTATTTCTTTTATTCTTATATTTCTACTCTTGAGCTGAGCTCCGACATTTTTCCGGGTTAATTAACTTTTAACTATAAGTTTTTAAAGCCTTGCCAAATAGCGCCTTTATCGATCGCACCCCCCCTTTAAAGGATATAAATTTCTTAATAGTTTTTCCGTTTACACTATAGTTTGATAACTGTAAGGGATGGTTTCTGTATGGAAAACTCAAAAAGTGCATTTTGTATTTGCTTTTTGTTTTTACTTATTACTCTCGGTATTAAAAAAGCTATTAACAGGCGAGAGCGACTTTAGCTGTGAATCAGAAGAAAAATAGTGGCGTTAATTATTTTATTAAACCAGAGCAATAAAACTGTAGAGGTTAAGAGTCGTGAATGAGAGCAATATGGCAAGAACCGGGGAGAGAAGGCGGTTTTTTAGAATTGACGATGAAGTCAACCTGTTTTACAAAAAAATAGATGAAAAATCGATGACTGAGGTGAGCCATATTAGCGATAATATTCTCGGTAATTGTTCCTTGTCTGCAGCTCTTGAAGTCATATCGCAGGAATCGGCATCGCTTTTATACCGATTGGAAAGAACATATCCTGATATAGCCGATTATTTAAAGTTAATCGAGAATAAAATCGATCTCCTGGCCCAGGCTTACATGATGCAGAGCGGGCAGTTCAAGGAAAAAGATTCGCGCAATGCCAATCTCAGCGCAGCGGGCCTGGCTTTTGATAGTGAAGAGGAGCTTCAGGAAGGGGATTACCTGGAAATCAAGATGCTGCTGGTCTCCTGCCTGGCTATTATCGTAACGTACGGCAAGGTTATTTATTGCAAAAAAAATCACTCAAACGACAGCCAGTATCCCTATATCGTAGGCGTTGATTATGTCAACATGAAAGACCAGGACCGCGAAGTACTGATCAAGCATGTAGTCAGAAGACAATTGCAGCAAATCCGGGATAAAAAAGAAATTAGCAGTAAATTTTAGAGAGTATCTATTAAGGTTTATCCTGGGAATCAAGCAAATAATAGATGAGCTTCAAGGGCAAATCCTGTGGTTATTGCAGATAAACAAAAAAAAATTCTTACGCTTCTGGCCGATGGAGAGTTTCATTCAGGAAGCGATTTGGCCAGGGCGCTTGGAGTCAGCCGTTCAGCTATCTGGAAACAGTTAAATTGTCTCGCCGAATCAGGATTGCAGCACTCGGCAGTCAGCGGTAAAGGCTACCGACTGGACAAGTCTCTGGAATTGCTGGCCCAGAGCGAAATCTATGAGGTTGTTAATGAGCAGGCCAAAGCCTTAATTTCATCGTTTGAAATTCATGACCAGATTAATTCGACAAACAGTTATTTAGTGGAATGCGCCCACAGGGGCGCGCCTTCAGGGTTTATCTGTTTTGCTGAGCGGCAGACGGCAGGCAAAGGCAGGCGGGGGCGGCAATGGGTTTCGCCTTACGGCAGCAATATTTATCTGTCCATACTCTGGCGTTATCAACAAGGCGGTCCTGCTGCAATTTCCGGCTTAAGTCTGGCTGTGGGCATAGCAGTAATCAGAGCGTTAAAGCAGCATAATATAAATAATATCGGCTTAAAGTGGCCTAATGATATTTATAGCCGGGGTAAAAAACTGGGCGGTATTTTGGTCGAAGTCTCCGGTGAAAGCGATGGCCCCTGTACAGCTGTTATTGGTTTGGGGTTGAATTTGTTTCTGTCTGAAACTGAATCGGAAGTCATTGCTCAGGCATGGACTGATTTAAGCAAAATTACCGGTCAGCACAAACTGTTCAGAAATGAACTGGCAGGAACATTATTAAATCATCTGCTTCCCGTCATTGCCGGTTTTGAAAGCGTCGGCATAAAAGCCTATCTCGATGAATGGCGCGCTTATGATTGCCTGGCAGGCAGATTGGTAACGATATTGCTGGCCGACAAGCAACTTAAAGGCACCGTGGAAGGCATAAATGATACCGGCATGTTGCTGCTTAAACATGCAGATGGAAGTGTTCAGGCTTATGCTTCCGGTGAAGTGAGCTTTAATAGTCAGAGCGATGAATCTGCTGGTTGACATAGGTAATACCCGGCTAAAATGGGGGCTTGCCGAAGACAGTCATATTACTAGCGGTCAATCCCAGGTTCATCATCAGCTTGATTCTCATAAATTGATTGAAATCTGGAAAAAGATTGCCCCGCCTCGGCAACTGGCAATCTCCTGCGTCAGCTCAAGCCGGTTAGTAGAGCTGGTTCGCGCAGTAGCCGTCGAACTTTGGCCGGACATAGACATTAGCATTGCCCAATCCCAGGCCCAGGCATTTGGCGTGTATAATGCTTACGAACAGCCCCGGAAACTCGGCGTTGACCGCTGGTTGTCTTTAGTGGCGGCCAGACGCTATTATCCTGGACTGGCCTGCATAACTGATTGCGGCACTGCAATTACCCTGGACTTAATAGATGCTCAAGGCAGGCACCTGGGGGGGCTGATAAGTCCTGGTTTGACGTTAATGAGAAAATCACTCGCTCAAGGCACCGAAGCTCTGAAATGGAGCGAAATGAACTACGCAGCTGGACTGGCAAATTTTACTGAGGCTGCAATCCATAGCGGCACTCTTGCTGCCGCATGCGGGTTAATTGAGCATGTTCTGGCAACACAACCGGAAAATATTCAATTAATTTTAACGGGGGGCGATGCGGGGTGCGTGGCTGAGCAGCTCGCTTACAAGCCCATTATTGACCCCGATTTAGTCCTGCGCGGATTATCGATTGTCTTAGAAGGATAACGGTGAAAATTCTCTTTTTTCTGGTGGCTTTGGCTAATGTTGCGCTGCTTATGTGGGAATATAACAAAGGCGCTTTTGAGAAGGCCATCGCCGCTTCAGAGCAAAAATCCTGCAAAATAAGGAAGATATCCTGCTGGTCAGCGAGCTTGAAAATAATTTATCCCATGAGCTGCCGGCCGGGGAGCCTGAACCGGCTTCAGTTGAGCCTTCATTATCTCCAGAATCAGCTGGCCTTGGCAATGATAAAGCGGTTTTAGAAATCCCCGGCGCCGGGTTAAAATTAAACGGCTCAGCAGTGACTGCTGCCGAAAAGCACGGGGCAAGCGCTAAAAACCCTGGCGCAAATCCTGTTATTTGCTATGAAGCCGGACCTTTTGTTAGCGACGACGTGTATCAGATTTGAAGGAAGCAGTTAACGGCTGTCAAGGCTTCCATTAAACCCGTCATTAAAGATGCCCGGATAATAAGCATGGTATTTGCCGTCTCTAATGGTGTGAAATGGGCGGACTACCATGCCCGTCAGCAGTTAATAGGGACCGAGTTCTCGCCGGTATTTGCATTTGCCAGATGCCTTAATTATTAGCTTTCAGTAATGAACTTACAAAAAAACATTATAGCCAACTATATAGGCACAATTGCCACCGCCTTAGCGCCGATCCTGGCCTTGCCGTGGTATTTAGAGGCACTCGGACCAGAGCAATTCGGCCTGATCGGTTTTGTGGCTATGCTACAAGTACTGCTCGGCTTGCTGGATGCCGGTATGAGCCAGGCACTAGTGCGCGAAATTACGATACGTATGATTTCTCCAAAAGCAGAACAACAACGAGTCGCCTCCCTGCTAGTCGGTTTTGAAGGCATTTATTGGGGATTTGCTTTTACCGCCGGATGTTTCATAGCGCTGATCGCCGGAATCATTACTACTCATTGGTTAAAACTTGAAAATCTGCCTTCAGAAGTAGGAAAAGAAGCAATTTATGGAGCTGCTGCCATCTTCGCTGCCCAGTTTCCAGGTTCGGTCTATCGTAGCGTCCTGGTGGGTGCGCAAGCGCAAGTTACCCTTAACATAATCATGTTTTTTAGTTCAATTACTCGCCATTTTGGCGGTGTAATCATCGTTCTTTATTTCCCTACATTATTGACCTACTTGATTTGGCATGCATCGATTGCCATGCTTGAAACCTTATTACGCGGAAAAATGGCTTGGAGAACGCTGAACATAAAGCGAAGCAAAATAAAATGGGAATTAAAGGAAATGCGCCCGCCAGTGCAATTTATTATGAGCATGTCTGGCGCCGCTTTGTTAGGCGTCCTCACCGTTCAGATGGATAGAATAGTGCTTAGCCTAATGGTAACTATCGAACAATTCGGTTATTACACCGTTGCGGCTACTGTCGCCGTAGGTATGCTACAGTTGATATATCCATTAGTTCAGGCAGTATTGCCACGCGCCATACAGTTGAGAGCGGATCCCATCGGATTACGTTGTCTCAGTGCCAAGCTGGCTGCGCTGATCGGCTTGCTTGCCGTTTTGGGTGCGCTTATCTTTATCGCTTTTGGCAAATGGTTGCTTAATTTTTGGTTGAAAAGCCCAGCGGCAGTCACCGCTGTCTATCCTATATTGTCAGTCCTGCTTATAGGAACAATCCTTAATGCTTTTTATAATGTGGGTTATATGAACTGGATAGTTCATGAAAACTGCCACAGTATTATGCTAGTCAATTCACTGGCATTACTTCTTTCTGTGATCCTTATCCCGTGGCTTGTTATATGGCAAGGCACAATCGGTGCAGCATTTGGTTGGTTGGCAATAAACTTGATTGGGTTCTTTTTAAGCCTGGAATGGATAAAATTGAAGCAATATGATTCTAATAATTAAAAAGATTTACTGGCTTATCAGCTTCCAGTTCGGCATCGACCCCAGGCGCATGGCTCGCTCGCTCCGGGGAATTCCACGGTATATCGCAGGCTGGCTTCGTTTCAGCAAGGAATACAAAGGGCGCCTAGACTTTTTTCCCTGCTTGTACGATTGGTACGAAGAAGCAGGTGCTACGAAAGATGAATATTTTCTGCAGGATTTATATGTGGCGCGGAAAATTTATCTTGCCAATTCGCTAAAGCATGTGGACATCGGTTCACGCCTTGATGGCTTTGTCGCGCATGTGGCTAGCTTCAGGGAAATCGAGGTATTCGATATACGGCCGGTTACCTCTCAGATTCCGGGAGTGCTGTTCAGATCTGCAGACCTCATGAATCCGCTTGAACCGTTCACAGAATACTGTGACTCGCTGTCATGTTTGCATGCCTTGGAACATTTTGGTCTTGGCCGTTATGGCGATCCGATTGACCCGCATGGCTATGCGGTGGGACTGAGAAATATGGCTAAGATATTGCAATATAACGGCCTGTTTTATCTTTCCGTCCCCATCGGCAAGGAACGAGTGGAATTCAATGCGCACCGAATATTTGATCCAGGCTCGCTGGTTCGGCTTGCCGCAGCAAACGGTTTGCAGCTCAAGGAATTCGCCACAATAGGACAAAGCGGTACACTTATTCAATCTTCCTGCGAGGAACAGGATATGGACGAATTAGGCAAACTGCGTTATACCTTGGGCATTTTTACATTTGTCAAAAATATGGATAGGTAAGTGAAGAAATCATTAATAAAAATAGCGGGAATAAGCGCCAATGAACAAGCGCTCAATCACGGGCTGGCTCAGACATTGGCGGCAGTGTGACCTCAGATTTGTGCATACTCGATGCCGGCGCAGGTGAATTGCAGAACAAGTCATTGGGCACTAACCTGATTTATGTATCGCAGGACATTTGAGAAAACCAGCGAGCTAGGAAAGCTGTTACCCTCCCAATCGTTAATTGTTCCGAAGAGAACGGTGCGAAAACTTCTCGGGCGTATCGTAAATAAACTCGGAATGTAAGTGAGCATGATTATTTCGCAAATTATCGGCGGCCTCGGCAACCAGATGTTCCAGTACGCAGCGGCGCGGTCATTGTCAGTGGAGCGCAATCAGCCGTTACGTTTGAACATTGCCGAGTTTGACGGCTACGGACTGCACCAGGGATTTGAGCTTGAGCGGGTTTTCAATTGCCCGGCAGAAATCGCTACTAAAGCGGAGGTGGGCAGTATTTTAGGCTGGCAGTTCTTTTCCGTTATAAGGAGAGTTTTGGCACGTCCCGGCATGGCGGCATTGCGCCGCGATGGGTTTGTTGTTGAGCCGCACTTTCATTACTGGCCGGAAATAAACCGTATTCCGAAAGATTGCTACTTAGTCGGCTACTGGCAGTCAGAGAGGTATTTTGAAAAGCATGCTTCTGAAATACGCGCCGACTTTGCTTTCAAGCTTCCATTGTCAGACAGGAACAGTATACTTTCCGAACAAATCAGTCAGGTGAATGCGGTGAGTTTGCATGTGCGGCGGGGCGATTACGCCAAGAATTCCAAAACCCGTGCGAGGCATGGCCTATGCTCTCCGGATTATTACCAGAGAGCTATTAACTATATTTCCGGTCAAGTTGAACAGCCCCGTTTTTTTATTTTTTCCGATGATATGGCTTGGGTAAAAACCCATCTGAAGATGGCTTTTCCTTGTTACTATGTAGATCATAATCGCAATGAAGAGAGCTACAATGATATGCATTTGATGAGTCTGTGCCGGCATCATATTATCGCCAACAGCTCTTTTAGCTGGTGGGGAGCCTGGCTGAATCCGGCTCCGGACAAGATCGTGGTTGCCCCAGTGAAATGGTTCGCTGACAAAAATAATAATAAAGACTTGTTTCCGCCGGGCTGGGTGACTTTATGAAACCGGGAAAAGCCGCCGGCTGGACAGGGCTAACGATTTCTTGGCTAGTAATTGGAGCAAGATTGTTCATGTTGGAGCAATTGCAGGGTAAGACAGCGCCTTTGATAACAATCGCTATGCCGGTATATAACGCCGGCCACTATTTGAGAGCAGCCGTACTTTCAATGATTAACCAGACCTTCACCGACTGGGAATTGCTGATTATTGACGATGGCTCAACCGACGAGGCTTTGCAGGAAATGACGGATATCCGGGATGAGCGCATCATAATTTTTAGCGATGGGATAAATAAAGGTTTGGCTGCCCGGCTGAACGAGGCCATTGATTCGGCCCGGGGCAAATATCTGGCGCGTATGGATGCCGATGATATCGCCTATCCTGAAAGACTGGACCGGCAAATAGAAGCGCTTCGCAATGATCCGAAACTTGATCTGGTCGCCACGCGGGCGATAAGAATTGATGAGGACGGACAATTCATGGGCTTGTTTCCCTATTCGCTTTCTCACGAAGAAATCTGTGCCCGGCCGTGGCAGGGATTTTATTTTCCTCACCCAACCTGGATGGGTAAAACAGACTGGTTTCGCAAGCATCGCTATGCGGTGCCGTCCCCTTATTTTTGTGAAGATCAGGAATTATTACTTCGCAGTTATCGTCAAAGCCGCTTTGCTACTGTGCCGGAGATACTTTTTGCCTATAGAGTGAGGGGCAAAATTAACCCTATCAAGCAAGCCGGCACTCGATGGAGTTTATTCAAAGTTCAGCTAAGATATTTTTATAAGATGAGAGAATGGATTTTTGGAGGGCTGTCGGCAGGTGTTTTCACTGCCCGTATTTTGTCAGATATCTATAAGCTGTTTTGTAAGCTAGTGTCTAATTGCATTAATCTCTGACATATAAATGTCTATTAAATTCAGTATGTTAGTTATTAAAATAACGATGCTTATTTATGCAACTAAGCACTAGTACTCAGTCAATTTACTTATGAGGGGTGATAATTTAAAAGAGCCGTTCGTGGTGAGCTCGTCGAACCATGAACACAAGTCTTTCGACAAGGCTCTCCTGAGTATAACCGAAGGGCTCAGGACGAATGGCGTGTTAAATAGTACTCGACAAAACAAAAATGACTGAGTACTAGTTGATTTTCATAAAAAGCAGATCGTGCTACCGGAGTTGGCCGCTATAAAATCTGAATGGGAAAAATTAAATCTTGACTACGAACTCTACAAAAACTGAAGTTATCAAAATTAATCCGGAACGGGCGAAAGTGTGCATGGTTGTAACCAGCTTGCTGATTGTGAGGTTTTTTTTGATGCCCCACCTTGCCGCCTTATCGCGGAAATATGATGTGACATTGATTGTTAATCTTGATGATCAAGGATTTCTGAATGAACTCCAGCTTCCCATAACAGTAATTTCAGTAAATATTGTCCGGCAAATAGCGTTATGGCAGGACTTGAAAGCCTTATGGCAATTGATTTGGATATTTCGTAACCAGCCTTTTCAGTTGGTGCATTCCATTTCTCCCAAAGGCGGATTATTGGGGATGATTGCCGCCAGGATTGCCGATGTAAAGATTAGAATTCATACTTTCCAGGGAGAAGTATGGGCCAATCGTCAGGGAGGGTGGCGGGTTATTCTAAAATTCATGGATAAGCTTGTTGCCAGGATTGCGACGCAGCTAACGGTTGTAAGCCATTCCGAACGGCAATTTTTGATAGATGAAGGAGTCATTTCTTCGGAAAAATCCATCGTGCTGGCTAATGGCTCAATTTGCGGCGTGGATAGTGAGCGATTTTACCCAAATACCGCCATGCGGGAAGATATACGAAAAGAGCTGGGAATAAATGAAGCTTCAATCGTTATTCTTTTCCTGGGCCGTATCAACCGGGACAAGGGTGTTTTTGATTTGGCAGAGTCATTTACCGAGATAGCGGCAACAATACCCGATGCCATTCTGTTGTTCGTCGGCCCTGATGAAGAACAAATTTTTGAAGATATCCAGCGAATTTGTGCGAGCTGTCGGGAGCAGATAAAAAGAGTTGAGCTTACTTCATCTCCTCAACATTACCTGTGGGCCTCGGATGTTTTATGCCTGCCCAGTTACCGGGAAGGTTTTCCTATTGCTATTATAGAAGCAGCAGCCACAGGCATACCTTCTGTATGCTCGCGAATTTACGGCATTACGGATGCCGTTGAAGATGGTAGAACCGGATTGCTGTTTACTGCCGGAAAGGTTGACGAGCTTACGCGCGCGTTGCTGAAGCTGATTCAAAATCCCGACCTGCGTCAACAATTGGGTAAGGCGGCTCGATCTCGCGTTGTAAAGCTGTTTCCCAGCCATAAGATTATCGAGGAAATGCTCGGCCTTTACGAGCATCTTTTGAGTGGATATCAAGATGCCATTATTGAGTAAAAAACAACCGCATAGCCCGAATGCAGAAATGCCGAAGCAGGTGCTGATCACAGGAGCCAATGGCTTTATTGGCCGTGCCTTATGCGCTGAAGCCCTTCTGCGAGGCCTGCCTGTCAGAGCGGCTGCCCGCTCAACCATTGAAGTTCATGCAGGCGCAGAAGTTATAAATACAGGCGCTATAGATGGTAATACGGATTGGTCTCAGGCTTTGAAAAATATTGATATTGTTATTCATCTCGTAGGGCGCGTATACCAGATGCAGGATACGACTACTGATCCTCTGGCGGTGTTTCGCCGGGTAAATGTTGAAGGCACTTTAAATCTTGCCAGGCAGGCAATAGAGGCAGGGGTGCAGCGATTCATCTTTATCAGTTCGATTAAAGTGAATGGCGAAGGTACGCTGCCGGGTAAGCCCTATACCGCCGAGGATCAGCCTGCGCCGGTTGATTCTTATGCTATTTCCAAGCACGAAGCGGAGGATAACTTGCGCCGGTTGGCCGGCGAAACAGGAATGGAGACGGTGATCATTCGCTCTCCTCTTGTCTATGGGCCGGGTGTGAAAGGCAATTTTAAGAAAATGCTGCATTGGCTGGATAAGACCGTCCCGTTACCGCTCGGTGCAATTCATAACAAGCGTAGTCTCGTGGCGCTGGATAATCTGCTCGATTTAATCATAACCTGCGTGGATCATCCGGCCGCGGCGAACCAGACATTTTTGGCTGGTGACGGCGTGGATCTTTCTACTACGGAATTACTGCGCCGTATGGCGGCGGCCTTGGGCAAGAAGGCATGGCTGCTGCCAATGCCGGTATGGGTGCTAAACCGCGGCGCCAGTCTGCTGGGCAAATCGCCAATGGCGCAACGCTTATGCGGCTCGCTTCAGGTGGACATTAACAAAACCCGGGAGATACTGGGCTGGACGCCGATCGTGGGCGTTGATGAAGCTCTGCGCAGGACGGCTCAGCATTATAAGACAGGCTGCAAATGATAGGATTGGGAGGAATTTTCCTGTCAGCTTTACTGGTTTCTGCGCTACTAACGGGTTTGATACGCCGCTATGCATTGTCAGCCAGGCTGCTGGATATTCCCAATGCCCGCAGTTCTCATAAGGCGCCTGTTCCACGTGGCGGCGGCTTGGCCATTGTGATAGTTTTTCTGGGCGGCCTTAAAATTATTTCACGGATGGGGCTGCTGGCAGAAGAGGCTTGGTGGACTGTTTTTGGAGCCGGCGCCTGGGTGGCTTTAATAGGCTTTCTAGACGAC
>NZ_CADCXN010000072.1 GCF_902806695.1 Candidatus Methylobacter favarea
CGGCACTATCCAGTTCTTCCACAGTGAGTCGATCCGATACCTTTAAGGCGACGTGAGACATAGCATTTCTCCGGAAACTCAACCCTATTCAACTTAGACTCCGGAGATTTCATAAGATTCGTATAAGTTCTACATAGCCCTTTTTTTCCCCAAGTGCCAGAGGCTCTAACTTTGGCGTTACTTGGTTCAATTTACATATTTCCCTGAAAAAAATCATGGCATGACGCATTTGGTTCAAAAGTTATAGTTTTTATCTGATGAACAAGAAACAACAACGAGTGCGTACCATAGTTGGCGCCAATGTCAATAAACAGCTCTGGTGGTTCAGACGAGCCAATTAGGGCTTCATATGTTTGCTTAATCTCTATATCATGTCCGGTTATAGATACGGCAGTATCCCAATCAAGCCAGAACCGCTCTGAAGTTAAAGGCATTAAAATGTCTTTTTTCGCAAAAATAACTCTCCAATTGCCATTACTTCCTCGAATATAGTTATTTCTGAATATTTTTTGCGAACATAGAGTGAAAATTGCTTTTTTGAAATGGCGTTAGCCGGACATATAAAACGTTCAATACTCGTCTTGTCCAGGAAAAAGCCACAATCAACTTAACGCCTCTCCGAATTATGGACAATGCTCCAGTTTCTATTTGCTTAATAGCTCTAACGTTTTTTTTCATTTACTTCCCCTGTTATTTTGGCCGTACCTAAAAATGTTTATATAATTCGCATATATTAAAGCAAGCTCCAGGTTAGCGCAGTAGATTAGAATTACAAGGAGCCCTAACATAATCTATGCCGCCGCTGAATGTTAGGGTTCATGCTTCATCCCCACCTACCTTGTTAAACATTAAACTGGCTTAACCCGCTTAATCAGCCAGTCTGTCCACTCAGAAAAATTATCGCCTTTGGTCGTTGACAGTTTGATGATATGTATATCGGGATTGACCTGTCTGGCGTACTGAATACAACGCTCCACATCAAAATCGACATAAGGCAGCAAGTCGGTCTTGTTGATGAGCATTAAATCGGCGGCATGAAACATGTCCGGGTATTTGATCGGCTTGTCATCGCCTTCGGTCACCGACAATACGACCACTTTATGCGCTTCACCCAGATCAAATGAAGACGGACACACCAAATTACCGACATTTTCTATGGCCAGCAGACTGTGATCCCTGACGCCCAAATCCATGATCGCATGGCCGATGCCGTGCGCATCCAGATGACAGGCGCGGCCGGTATTGATTTGCAGTGCCGGTACGCCGGCGGCCCGGATGCGATCCGCATCATGCTCGGTCTGTTGATCGCCTTCGATCACGGCTATAGGAAAGCGGTCTTTTAAAACTTTAATGGTTTCAACCAGTAGCGTTGTTTTGCCTGCGCCGGGGCTTGAAACCAGGTTCAGCGTAAAAATATGATGCTGTTGAAAATACGCGCGGTTCTGTTCGGCATAGGCATTGTTTTTACTGAGCAAATCCTGCTCGACTTTAACCAGGCGCTCGGTTTCATGGTGAGCATGGGCATGGGCATGGCCGTGATGACTGTGGCCGTGTTTGAGAAGGTGCTGATTTTGCCTGAGTACAGGTTTCAGCTTCGTAGTATTATCAGTTTGACCGCAACCGCATATTCCGCACATAAATAAACCTTCGATTAAATAACGATTAAATCTTTAATCCTCATTTCCGCGCCCTGGATGACTTTAACAAAAGGACTGCCGCAGTAGATGCAAGGGTCGTATAAGCTTTCCATTTCCACTTGCCGCTGGCATTGCCGACACACCCCCAGTCCGTTTATTTCGGAAATAGTTAATTCGGCATTTTCTGCCAGAGAGCCTTTCATGACCACATCAAAACCGAAACGTAATGCGTTCGGCTCAACACAGGAAAGTTTGCCTATTTCCAGGGTCACTTGGCTTACTCTGCTGAAGCTTTGTTGCACGGCGTGGTTTTCTAGAATTTCCCGCACATTTTCAAGCAAGGATAGTTCATGCATGCAGGTTAACCGGGCTTTGTCAGATTATGTTCAAAGCCGTCATACTCGCCGGGAAGCGGGTATCCAGGGCCACGGATGGCAAGCTCAAATCCATGCCGGCATGGCGATCCTGGCCATAGCGCTTATGTAATCTGCCAAAGTAGAACTACCACGATCTATCTGTTGCATGTTGCCGCCATATAGCTTTATCAGGATTGCCTAATAATTGACCGGCGAACTGACAAGCTTGCGCTAGATGCTGCTCAGCATTGGCGCTTAAACTTTCTCCCAGTTCGAACTTTTCTCCTTTAATGCTCAGTAAAAAACAAGGCGGCGGCGTTTGTTTTTTTATCTCTTGATAAACATCTAAAACCGCTGCAGGACTCATCGCATGTGTGGTGTAACTTTTGTCCCTGGCCGGTTCAAGCATGGCAAAATCAAAGCCATTGATACAGGCTGCGGACGCATCAATAAACAATACGATTTCTCTATTTTCCAGATCCAGCGCGTGTTCGATCTGCAGCTGAAAATCCGTCAGAATTTCTATCAAATCCAGATTAACGGTGTTCTCAATGTATTCCAGCAATAACGGCCCTAGCGCATCATCGCCGCGGCTGAGGTTGCCATAGCCGAACAGCAAAACAGGCTTAACCATCAAGCCGCTCGATTTCACCGTCATTGTGCTTGATCAGCTTGTCAACCAGTTTGCCTTCAGCGTCAATGAGTTCAAGCTGCAGCGGCATTTTGCCCACGGCATGGGTCGCGCAGGATAAACACGGGTCGTAAGCGCGAATCGCTACCTCCAGATTATTCAATAACGGCTCGGTCAGTTCCCGGCCCGATAAGTATTCCGCCGCCACTTGTCGCACCGATTCGTTCATAGCCATGTTGTTGCTGGTCGTCGAGACTATTAAATTGGCTTTGGTGACGATGTCGTTTTCATTGACTTGATAATGATGAAATAAGCTGCCGCGCGGCGCTTCAATCACGCCAATGCCTTCATAACGCTTCTCGCCCTGAGCGATTAAATCCTGCCCCAGGATGTCGGGGTCATTGAGCAAGCTATTGATGCTTTCGGCGCAATGCAGGGCTTCAATCATACGCGCCCAATGAAACGCCAGCGTGCTGTGCACCAGGGCTTCCCCGCTGTGCGCTTTAAACTCCCTACGCGCGGCTTCGGCCAGCGGCGTATCGATGTAGTCACAGTTGTTTACCCTGGCCAGCGGACCGACGCGATACCAGCCCTTGTCCTTGCCCAGCGACAACAGATAAGGAAATTTCATGTAGGTCCATGAGCGCACTTCTTCATGGATATAATCGTTATATTTACAGTAATCGACCTGATCCATAATGATTTCGCCGTTATCGTTTTTGGCGCGCAAGCCGCCATGATAAAGCTCCAGAGCGCCATCGGGCCTGGTCAATCCCAGGTAATGGCTGCGAATGGTGGCAAAATCATCATAATAGGGCAGGTTGGAGCAATGCACTTTTTTAATCAGCGCAACCGAACCTTCGGCCCAGGCTATTATCTGATCAATATCTTCCAGTAAATAGTCACGTTCGGCTCGGGTCAGCGCTTTATTCATGCCGCCGGCAACCGCTCCCGTGCCATGAATGCGTTTGCCGGAAATCATACGGATCACTTCCTGTCCGTACTTGCGCAGCTTGACGCCCTGCATGCCGATGTCGGGATATTCGCCCAGTACGGCAATGATATGGCGCTTATTAATAGCGCTTTCAAAACCGAACAATAAATCGGGGCTGGATAAATGAAAGAAATGCAGGGCATGGGATTGCAGAACCTGTCCAAAATGCAGCAGGCGTCTTAACTTGTCAGCAGAAACAGGCAGATTTTCAGGATCAACGCCGACTAACTGGTCTATAGCTTTCGCGGCGGCTAAATGATGGCTCACAGGGCAAATGCCGCATAAACGCTGCACTATTACCGGCAGCTCCCAATAAGGGCGGCCCTGAATAAAGCGCTCAAAGCCGCGAAATTCGACAATATGCAGCCTGGCCTGCCTGATGTTATTGTCCTCGTCCAGCAGTAGCGTGACTTTGCCGTGGCCTTCAACGCGAGAGACCGGATCGACAACAACTCTTTTCAGATGTTCTCGGTTTTCAGCTGTTTCCAAATGTTCGTACATGGTTATTCCCGTATATTGTAAGATGGGAGAGGCGCTAACCCCAATACATCGAAGCGGTAAATATTGGGATACGCCAGCTTAAGGCGGGCAGCTTAGCGCTGCCCACCCTAGTTCTGACCTCGATTCATAAGCCTAGGTTCTATGCCTCCAATACTCAGGATTCCTGTGAAGATGCATAACGGCAACAACAGTGATATTGTTTTGGTCTTCAACATACATAATACCGTATGGAATCCGCCTTACTAAAGCTCTTCTAATCTCGCCTTCAATGACAGGCCATGCTTTTGGAAAATTAACAATTCTAGAGATGGTAGAGGCAATCTCTAGCGAAAAACGTAACCCAATCCATTCTCTATTGCTTCGTAATAATCGATGGCTGCATTGAATTCCAATGCCGCATCAGGATGAAACAAAACATTCATTGCTGAAATCTAGCCGCTATTTTTTTAAACACCTCATTCGCTGGCTGTGCCATTACCTCACCGGCTCTTAATTGTTGAAGTCGATCTTTCGTAACTTCGACCCATTTCTTATCAATAACAGAGTCAGGCATATTCAAGCTTTTCAGCAAAGAGTCTACCAGCAAAGCCCTTTCTTCAACGGGTAAAGAAACAGCTTCTGCAATCAGTTCTTTTGTTTTCATATTGTCTCCCTTTTCACTTCAATCATAATGCACCAATTCATAAGGCAGCGAAGGCTCGCGGCCATCAATCAAATCTGTCAGGAATTTCCAGAATACATCGGCTGAAGGCGGGCAACCCGGCAAGGAGTAATCTATTTTGACGACTTCATGTATCGGATACACCTTGTTCAATAGCAACGGCAACTCAGGATCGCTGGGGATCTGCGGGTTTTCAACGCCGATGCCGTCCAGATAAGATTCGCCCAGACATTCTTCCAGCGGGATAGTGTTTCTATACCCCGGCAAACCGCCGTTAATGGCGCAGGCGCCGACAGCCACCAGGATTTTGCAGTGTTTGCGGAATTCGCGCAGGGTATGGATATTTTCCGAATTACAAACCCCGCCTTCAATCAGGCCTATGTCGCAGGGGTTGCAATGCTCTATATCAGTCAACGGCGAGCGGTCAAATTCAACGACTTCGGCCAATTTCAATAGGCGCTCATCAATATCCAGAAAGGACGTATGACAGCCAAAGCAGCCCGCTAGCGATGTGGTTGCGAGTCGGATTTTATTTGCCATGTTCAGGATGCTCCGTTTCTAAACTGACTTGATCGATTTGTTTATGATCATAAATACGTTCGCCGATCGGCACATGATAACCGGTTCGTTTAATTAAAATCGCTCCGGTCGGGCAGATATGCGCGGCTTCATCTGTTGCTTCCAAATCAGTATCTTTTAACAGCCCGCTTTCAGCGTTGAAGATCAGCTGCTTGTTGATGCCGCGGCCGCTGATGGCAAACACGTCTTTACCGTCTTTTTGCTGACTTGCGCGCACGCACAGCGTACAAAAAATACAGCGGTTCAGATCAATCAATACCTCGGGATGTGAGGCATCCAGGTTCCGCCTGGCGAAAAAATGCACAAAATGGTTGTCGAGCATATTTAAATAATAACCGACTGCCTGTAACTTGCAATTGCCGCTTTTTTCGCAGCCCGGGCATAAATGATTGCCTTCGACAAACAGCATTTGCGTGATTTTGCGCCGGTCGTCATTCAGTTCCTTGGTTTCATTGAGTATCTCCTGACCCTCCATAGCCGGAAAGGTGCAGGCGGAACACACGCGGCCATTCACTTTTACATTACACAGTTTGCAGCTGCCATGCGGGGTATAATCAGGGTGGTGGCATAAATGCGGAATATAAATGCCTGCCGCAGCCGCAGCTTCCATAATGGTTTGCCCTTCTTCGAAAGGGATCGCTTTGCTGTCAATCGTAATGGTTTTACTCATGATCTTCTCCAACTTGCGCCAAATGCGCTGCGGCATCAGTGCGATTCGCCATGCGCCTGGCTATTTCGAGCGCGCCATCCAGATCAAACCCCGGTTCATAGCTGATTTTTTTCAACCGGCTTTGGTACAATTCGGGATAGCGCTCCAAAGTCGTTAAAATTGGATTGGCAGCCGTCTGCCCCAAGCCGCAGTGGCTCTGTTTTTTAACTAGACGGCACAATTCTTCAAGCGCAGCAACATCGCCTGCTGAGCCATGGCCTTCATGAATTTTATCAAGCTGCTTTTTTAATAATGAAGTTCCAACCCGGCACGGCGTGCAAAAACCGCAGCTTTCATGAGCGAAAAAATGGGTGAAATTATGAACAATATCGAGAATGTTGCGGCTATTGTTAAAAATAATAAATGATCCGCCGGTGGCTAAATCTTCAAAAGCCAGCTTACGGTCAAATTCCTGGTTAGAGATAAAGGCGCCTGAAGGTCCGCCTATTTGAATGCCCAGAACATCATTTGCTCCGCAATCAGTTAAGACCGACTGGATAGATGTGCCAAAAGGATATTCGTAAATGCCGGGGCATGGACAATCGCCGCTGATGCTCAGTATTTTGGTACCCTTTGATTTGTCTGTACCGACATTCGCAAACCAGCCGCCGCCATTCAACGCAATGCCTGCCGCCGCCAGAAAAGTTTCAACATTATTGACTACCGTAGGTTTTCCCAAATAGCCCTGGGTCACAGGGTAAGGAGGACGGTTCCGGGGAATGCCGGGTTTGCCTTCAAGGGATTCGATTAGCGCGGATTCTTCACCGCAAATATAAGCGCCCGCTCCCATACGGATTTCAATATCAAAATCCAGGCCTTCCCGAAGAATATTGCTGCCCAGCAAGCCGGCCTTGCGGCGTTCATCCAGAATGCCTTGCAGCTTATCGAGAAGATGCAGATACTCGCCGCGCAAATACAGAAACCCTTGCTTTGCGCCGATGATGGCCGCGCACAGGGTCATGCCTTCAAAAACCTGGTGGGCATAAGAATTTAACAGCACCCTGTCCTTGAATGTTCCGGGCTCGCCTTCATCGGCATTGCAAACCACATAGCGCTCGCTCTGCGCTTCTTCCGAGCAGAACCGCCATTTCATCGCTGTTTTAAAGCCGGCCCCGCCCCGGCCCCGAAGACCTGATTGTTCGATCTCCGTCAGCGTTTCCGGCAGGCCTCTTTTAAATGCCGCCCTGAGCGCTGCGCCGTGACCGATCTGCTGGGTTAGCAACAGGCCGGGCTTGCGGATATTGTCTTCTACCTGAAATAACTCGGCAGGCCATTCGGCAAGGGGTTTTTGTTGATTAATCAAGTCGGCGATTGCATCGATTCTGGCGTGATCCAGTTTCGTCAAGGCATGGCCATTGACCATGCCGGCTGGGCCTTGATCGCACATACCCGTACAGGAGGTATTATCCAGGCTGACCAGTCCATCTTCGCGCACTCCTCCGACAGCAACCTTTAACTGCCTGGCCAGATAGGCGGTTAAATTTATCTTATCCAGCATATGATCAGTAATGGAGTCGCTGATCAGGAGTTCATATTGCCCTTTGGGATATGAATGGAAAAAACTGTAGAATTCAACCACGCTGATAATGCGGGTGCGGGGAATATGCAGCAGCCCGGCCAGCTGCTCTATCGCACCTTCCGGTACATAATGATAACGGAACTGGATCGCTTTTAGAATTTGCAATAAATGGCTTGCCTGATAGCCATTTTTTTCTGCGAGGTTCTGAATAAATTGTTTCATATGTATGCCCCTGAATTGCAAAGTCTAGCAGTGTAAGCCGCGCTTGATAATTATTGTTGAATCCCGTTAACCCAAGGTGATTCTTTTCATTTAAGGATATAAGATAGTATCGGATAAGCGTTCATGCAACAATTACCGTCAACCAGAAAAGCCGGTGCTGGAAAGTATAACTCGTCATCAGTGGATTTCAGAAGCTGCTTATATCAAAGCAGAAGCCAGGGGATTTGGCCTGGGCGGGAACTGGACGATTGGCTGGAAGCTGTCAATGAATTTTCCGGGCGGCTGGTAATTATCTTTCAACTTTAGAGTAAGACGGGGCAATAATAATTATAAGTTTGCATCAAGTAAATATCCCCGCTAAGCCGGGGCTATGTTGTGAACTTCTCAAAGCGGTATAAGGGGCCGCTACCTCGGTCCCACTTAAATAGCTACCTAAAGGCGCCGTTCAGCTCTAAAGATTCAATTGTTCAAATCTCTGATCTTCTTGTTTCTGGTGGCCTATGTATTCCCGGATCATCGTTTCTTCCCTAGTGTAAAAGCCCCAGAATCGACAGATTTGTCGGCTTGATCTCGTCTATTCGTCCCCGCCTGAAGCTCAGAGGTGGCGGTGTTGATATCGGGTCATCTTCTGGCCCTAATGCCGTGCGCCTTGACATTGCATCCGGCTTTCATCGGTACCGGCTGCGGGACGTGGGGGCTCAGGGGTTCGGCCCCAGCCCTTCAATACCGCTTCCATCTGAGAGACGGAGGCCGCGCTTTGTGGTTCGGGAATACGCTACATACGCTTCTGCCAGAGTTTGAAGGGGTTTTTAACAAGGCGCACTGCCTCCGCTGGGGTAGCCTCTACCATCGCCAATTCCACCAGCGATCCCCCGGCCTTTTCAATGTCCAGCGGCATCCTCTGCCGACCAACTTTACCAAGGGCACTTTGTCTTCATCGTCAAGCGTTGACCCCGCTCAAGCGAGGACTCTGTAAACTTTTGCCAACACAGCGCTTACAAACCTGTTCGGCCTACCCGTTCGGCAAGCTGCCAATTTCTCAGCTGGCAACCCGGTTCGCCTTCATCGGCCAGCAAGACAATCTGGACATGCCGACCACAATAACCCAAACCGCGAAGGAGCTACAGGTTTCATGATTGTCTGGCTGGGCGTGCTAATGCAATAGGATTTATGGCAAGCCGAGTAGCAGCCACGCCCAACTGTCAGGTGCATTGCGAGGCAGGCAGTATAAAAGTTGCTTGTTAAATGAAATATTACAGGCTGGATATGTCTCAGTAATAGATAAAAAAGCAGTGATCGACCTCGCAACAAGGCAAAAAGACAAAGATAAGGTTACATTTTCGAATTGATGCTCTGCCGGATGCGTTCTTAGCGGTTGAATTTTTTATGAAGTGCGTCCAATCAAATAAGGACCCAAAAAATCATACAGGTAACACTCGTCATAAAACCCATCGACCATTTGGCTTTTCCGAGTGCAGATAAACCGTGCCAATATGCTGAAATTTGTTTTTTTAGCTGCCGCCAGGCGCGTGCGAGGTTGTCCATGCATTCCACGCATCGGTGCGGCAGGCTGCGCAACAGTTGGTATAGTTTGTACAACGGGTACCCGGCAATGGCCCACATGAGATAAAAAACAATGACTTGCGTATCATGAAGATCGGTATGGAAAATATATTCAATGAGTATGTCCAGCGAGAGCTCAATCAATTCGAATGACATATGGAGCAGCTCAAGCACTAGATCAAAGACTGTATCGATCATTACCAGGGCAAGCGCAATGACAGCCAGGATTAAACCGAGGGCGGCTTTTCGATGAGTAAATAAAATCAATGATAATTCTCCGAGTGATTGATTTGTCGGGCTTACCTGGCTTTGACGCCGACAATAACGCCACAGCCCATGCCCAGCCATATCATCAGCATCAGGCGCTAGAATTTTTTCGTGGCCCCCGCTTTGAGAGTACTGCAAGGCGGCTCTGAGGGCTGGTTTTTTTGAAGCAGATTATTGTCGATGATTTCCTGAGCCCTGGCCTGCGCATCGGCGAGCTCATCAATAAAGATGTCAGTCTCATACTCCTGGCTAGCAGCAGTGGCCAAGGAGTCGCTAAGCGGCCGTTTCGCGTCCCTGATGTCGATCGCGGTCAGAGTGGAAAGTCCCGGGCGAAGAGGATTTTTCAGTATCTCGTCTTTGCGCAAGGCAATGCGCACGGGTACGCGTTCGACGATATGAATAAAATTTCCGGCCGCGTTTTCAGGCGGCAGCAAGGCAAAGACGCTGCCGGTACCGGGCACCAAACCTTCCACTGTGCCATGATAGATAAAGTGCTCCCCGTAAAGATCTACGCTAACCTCCGCCGGCTGGCCGGGCCGTATCTGTGCCATTTCGGTCTCCCGCAAGTTGGCCTCTACCCACAGATGCTCCAGAGGCACCAGGGTCATAAGCGTATCGCCGGGCTGAACCCGGTTTCCGACCTGAACCTTGCGCATGGACACATAGCCTGAAACGGGGGCACGGATTTGCTGCCGCGCATAGTCAAGATAGGCGCTGATGAATTTATACTTGGCTGCTTCTACGTCCGGATGCAGTGTTCGGCTGGTGCCGCCCACTTTCGCTTCGATGGCTTCGACCTCCGCCTCGGCCTGCCGCATTTCGGCTTCCAGCGCTATCATCTGGTCTTCGGCATTTTGCACAGCCTGCTCCGATACCGAGCCGTCTGGCGCTGCCTGGCGTAATCGAGTCAAGTCATGGCGTACCCGGGCAAGCCGGGACGAGCGGGCGATCAGTTGTTGGCACATTTGCCGATGCGTGGAAAAGACCGCGCCGATTTCGCGCACAACCTGTCCCAGTTCGCCTCGCCGCTGGCCTAAAGCAGTCTGCGCGCGATGCTCATCAAGACGCACCAGCAGATCCCCCTTGTTTACAAATTGACTTTCTTCGACCAATACCTGCGTGACGATACCCGTTGCATCCGCTTCCACCGGAATAAGATTGCCCGTAACGAAGGCATTATCGGTTTCCACCCGAAAGCGTCTGTAGTTCCACCAATAACCGGTATAAGCCAAAGCGCCGGCAGCCAGTATCAGCATAACTATCAGGAGATAGCGATTGCGCCGGGCGCGAATAATCTTGGTATGAGTTGTCATAGGCAGTTATATCGGCAACGCCGGATTTTATTCTGGATTCAAATAGCGTTAATGGAAATTGATTAATCATCGGTCAAGCTCATCTGCAGCAGCATTTTTACCTAAATCCCTGGAGACTCTCGCGGCTGTATTTTTCTTATTCGTGGGGATATCCAAGACCCTGATTATTGGGTTAACTCTGCCAGGGCAACCAACTGAACAGTTTCTTTTCAGGTTTCTGTTCGATAATCTTTAGATCATTCACATAGCCGCCGCCCAACGCTTCCATCAAATCCACAATGGCCACCAGCCTATCGGCTTCCAGCGTTTTCAAGGCATATTCCTGGTTCAGCACGGCATGCTGATGCGCCAGCAATGCCCGGCGATCATCGAGTCCACTGCGGAAACGAACCTGAGCAAAGCCGAGGTTTTCCTGTTGCGCAGCCAGCAGGCGGCCATGCGCTTCGAGTATGGAGCGCGATTCGCGCCAGCGGCTCAGGCTATCGGCTACTTCCTGCACGGCCTGCAACAAGGTTTTATTGTAAAGCTCCACCGCTTCATCGTATTCGGCCCGTTGCGCAGATAATTCGCCGCGCAGGCGTCCGCCTTCGAACCAGGGCAGCCGCAGTCCCGGCGCAATCCCGTAAGAGAAGCTGGAGCCCGAGAACAGCACATTGGCAAGAGAACTTGCCCCCTTCGTTAACCTGAGGGCATTTATACCGGCAAATGCCGTCAGATCGATAGTAGGCAGAAAGCTGGCTTTGGCTACTTTGACCCGCTGCGCTGCCGCCTCAGCCCGATGCAGGGCGGCGGCGAGATCCGGACGGTGGCCGAGCAGTTCCAGCGGCAGCTTCGCAGGCAAGCGTATTTTTTCGGGACCAAGCGCGGTATCGATGAACAGGTTTTGGGTCGAATCGGGCCCATTGCCTATCAGCCTGGCCAGCAGGTTGCGCTGAATATCCAGCTGATCGCGTATGGCCGCTTCGCGCTTATTGGCCTGTTCCAGTTCAATAGTTGCCTGCTTCACGCGGTCGGCTGAATCCAGGCCCAGCCGCAGCCGCGTGTTGTCCATAGCGAGCAGTTCGCGGCGCAGCTCAAGCATGGCTTGCGCCAGATCCAGCTGCTGCTTCAGGGCGCTGCCCTGTATATAGGAGCGGGCAATGGCGCTCGTCAACTCCAGCAAAACTTCGGCATGCTCGGCGTCCTCTGCAGCCGATTCGCCCAGCGCGGATTCGAGCGCGGCGCGATTTTTTCCCCAGAAATCGAATTCGTAGCGAAAGCTGAAAGGATTTATTTCGCCGAAAACAATATTTGCTCCCGCCGTTTCAGGATTGAGCCTGGAAAATACCCCATTTTCTGAAATACGCTTATTTTCGAAATTCACCTCTGCGTCCAGAAACGGCAACAGCCTTGCGCCCTCCACGCGCGTCATGGCCTGCGCCTGACGCAAGCGCGCGGCAGCCACTTTGACATCTCTATTTTCTTTTAGAGCTATATCCATGAGACTGTTTAGTTCCGAACTGCCGAATTCTCGCCACCAGCGCTCAGGCGGCCAAGGCTCGGCAGCAAGCGCTTTATCACGACCTGTATCGACTAGCGCTTGTTCCAGGGCTGGAGTTTTCATGAACTCGGCAGGCTTGTCGCCTGACGGGATCCAGGCGCAGCCGGCTATCAGAAGCATAACTCCCGCATAAATCCCCGAAACAAGAGTTTGAGCGCGCCTCATGGCTCCTCCATTATTTCTTCAGCGCGAATGTCGCCCAGTTCTTCAGTCAGCGTGGGATGAACGCGTTGATAAGTGGGATAGGCCAGCCATACCAGTCCAGCCAGTCCGAGGAACAGGTAGCTAGCCAGCAAAAAGGCATCGTTCAGCGCCAGAATGGCCGCATGCTGCTTGATGATAGCGAGGAGTCTGCCTTTCACCATACTTGCCTCAAGACCGCTGTTTTCTAACTGTGAAGAAAACCCTTGCAGCATATCAATGGATGCGAACCTCCGGCCTCCGAAAGTATCGGCCAAATGCAATTGATGAAAGGGGCTGCGCCGAAATAGCACGACGCCCTGGCAGGTGATGCCGAGCGCGCCGGCTACAATTCGTATAAACCCCGCCTCTTCAGAGGCGCGCGCCTCTTGACTACCGGACAGTCCATGCAGAGTCAGCCGGGTCAGCGGCATAAAAAACGAGCCGAGAAAAAAGCCGAGCAGCAACATCGGCCAAAAAAGCTGATCAAATGAGCCGGGGTCATCGAACAGGCCTAGCCAGTAAAAGGTAACAGCGAAACCCAGCAGATTGAGGCTGGCCAGCAAACGGGCATCCAATTTCTTGGGCAGTTTGTGCATCCCTAAAGTTACCGGCACCGCAAGCAAAATCATGGGCAGAAAAGCCATGCCCGCCAGAAAGGAGGAATAACCCAGCAATACCTGAAGCTGAACGATAAATACGGAGAGCAGCCCCTGCAGTGAAAAAAATCCTGCCGCAAGGCAAATTACGCCTATGGTAAAATTACGGTGCGCGAACAGGCGGATATTAAACGCAGGGTGGCGTTTATCGAATTCCCAGATAATAAAGCAGGGCAGCGCAACGACCATAATGATCAGTATGCCGCGCAGCAAGGGCGAATCCAGCCAGTCAAAATCATTTCCCATGTTCAGAAGAGTCTGCATGCTGCCGAGAACCAAAGCCAGGAGTGCAAAGCCGATACCGTCGAAACGCGCGCGGCAATGCTGAAATCCCCGTCCGGCCAGCAATGAGCCGATAATGCCGGCGATAGCCAGGGCGAGGGGAGCATTCAGATAATACAGATAACGCCAGCCCAGCCCGTCGGCAATCGCGCCGCCTATTGGAAAGCTGATGGTAAAAGGCATCAGCGTCACCAGCCCCCATATGCCAAGACCCAGCAATCTCAGTTGAGGCGGGTATTCTTTCAATAACAGCGATTGTCCGATAAAGAGCGTAACACCTCCTGAAAATCCGAGCAGAATGCGCGCCGATACAAACAGCCATAAGCTCTGGCTGATGGCGCATAGGGAAGAAGCCAGAGCATAGACGATAAATGCTGCGATAAAAGAGCGATAATCGCCGAATCGGCCAGCCAGCCAGCGCGCAATCGGAAACGCCAAGGCCAGGGAGATCATGAAATCGGTCTGTGCCCAAGTGCCGAAGCTCGGCAGCACGCCGCCCAGATCGCCAGTGACATGAGGCAACAACGCAATATAGGCGCCGACATTGAACAACACGATTATGTGTCCCAAACCGAGCGCGACATTAAAAAGGACGAAGCGCCATCCGCGCAAGCTTTTGGCATAAACGATGGTCATGGAGCCTAACTGGTAGCTTCGGTATGGGCAGCGGGGGCGTATTGGCCGAGCACGCTTAGCGGCAGCCCAAGCTCGTTCAGCTCATGAGTGATAAGCTTGGCCCCCATCTTTTGTACAGTCAGCTTGAACTTATCAGCCTCAGGGGCGAGCAACGCCTGTGCCGAATCCTCAACAGAATAGGTTTTCGCCGAGGTTCTGGCTATGACCTGGCCGGTAGCGGGATCGATCAGCTTAATCATAACCATTAACGAAGTCTGGGCATCAAAAATCCTGTATCTTCCGATGCCTACTTCCACGATGGCATCAACGCCATTGGCCCGTCCACTCTGCCTGTAATCAATGGCGGATTTATCCTGGCCGTACCAGGATTCAATGGCGTCATGCCAATTTCCGAGGTTAGCGTTACGGTCTTCTTTTGCCATAGGAAGCGGGTGATAATGCTTGCTCATAATAGCCTTGACCTGGTTTGCCTTCAATTGGGAGACGACTTCCTGCGCCAGTATAAAAGTGGGTGACCAGTGGTTCTGAAGTGAAGCTTCAGGTTCCAGATGCAAAGTTTTTCCAGCGGAGTCCTGGGCCGGATGGATATCCGCTACGGCTACGCTGTCATCCGCACTTACAAGGCCGGCAATTAATACCCCGCCTGGATTTCTGTAAATCTTTTTTTCCAGTAGCAGAGATACAGGTAAGTTTTGGACAGATAAAGGCAGGTTTTGAAACTGATACTGACTGTAAACAGGACTTCGGGTTTCAAGCAGATCAGGAATTACCTCAAGCGGGGGGGATTCCACGGGCACAACCAGAAATGAGTGGATTTCCTGCAGCTTAGCGGCCGATGGCTTGATCGGTTCGGCCATGCAGCCGCTTAATACCAAAAGAAATGCCAGCAGTACGCTATAGTTTTTTAAGCGCGGCAAGATTTGCCAGAGAAGTAATTTCTTAAGGGTTGAAGGGCTATATTGATTTTTGCCAAAACTTGGTTCGGTTTTAGGTTGACTTCTTCCAATTGGAATGGTGGTGTAATAATTGTTTATCATAATGACATACCTGCTATTAAATTAGGTTAATAAATTTAACCCTTATAGTTAGTGACCGAAGCGCCACCGCGGGCGCGCGATCAGAGATTCACCTTGACATTAGCGGGTTTTTAATCGGCAAACCCAAGCAAATAATGAAAAAGTAAGTTGTAAATCACCTAAGGCAACAAGCGCGGTCTTTGTAATACCGCAAAGATTATGCCACCGCGTATGTTATTGAATTTATTCATTAATTTTATAAGGTGATATTTCAATGATGTCTAAATGACATCGTTTTTTAGAGAATAGTTCCGCATAAAATAGCTATATGCCTGTTATTTATAGTTTAACCGGCAGCTTCACTGACACTGTATAGCTGGACTTGACGATGTCAAAATGACATAATATATATCAAATTGACTACATAGTAGTAAGCCATGTTAATTCCGGAGTCCGAAAATATGGAAGAAGCAGTGCTTGAAGCGGTATTGAGTTTGACAGCGAATCTATCAATGAAAGATCGCTACACGGAATTCCTCAATATCTTCGCCAAGGTTACCGGGAATCATGCTTGCGCCTTATTGCGCCATCAGGATGGAATGTTGATTCCCGT
The DNA here is from genome assembly GCF_902806695.1 of Candidatus Methylobacter favarea. Lineage (GTDB taxonomy): Bacteria > Pseudomonadota > Gammaproteobacteria > Methylococcales > Methylomonadaceae > Methylobacter_B > Methylobacter_B favarea. Next base: position 15,879 of record NZ_CADCXN010000072.1, read on the forward strand.
AGCGACACTGGGTTTGGCGCCTGAAGTCATGGAGCAAACTTTCAGCCCTGCCCAGCACCCGCGCTTGGCAGCGATTATTCAATCCCGGGTTCCGGTTCGATTTTCCTTCAACGATCCCAGACCCGACCCCTACGATGCCTTGTTACTCGATGATCCCGGCGGCAAGATGGGTGTGCACTCGTGCATGGGCTGCAGTCTTTATAATGAGAATACGCTGTTCGGCGTGCTCTCTGCGGATGCCCGTGAACCTGGCCTGTTTGATCATATTGAAGATCGGATTTTTCAGGTCTTTGCGGCAATCGCGACTGTGGCATTGCGTTATGAAACCTATATCAGCACCCTGGAAAAACTGGCAAGACACCGCGAACTGGTGGCCAGCGAACTGGTCAATGAGGTCTTGCAGCGAAGCAGTCAAATGCTGGGTGAAAGTTCCATTATGCAGGAACTCGGCCGTGAAATTGATATTGTCGCCGGCTCCGATCTCAGTGTTCTGCTACTGGGAGAAACCGGTGTGGGCAAGGAAGTTATCGCCCGGATTATCCATGCGCGTTCGCGACGAGCCGCTCAGCCTCTGGTCTATGTAAATTGCGCCGCTCTTCCTGAGTCCCTGGCTGAAAGCGAGTTGTTCGGCCATGTTCGCGGCGCTTTTAGCGGAGCGCTGGCCGACCGGGCGGGAAAGTTTGAACTGGCGAGAGGAGGCACCCTGTTTCTGGATGAAGTGGGTGAGCTGCTTCTTTCAATTCAGGCAAAATTGCTGCGGGCCGTGCAGTTTGGCGAGATACAGCGAATAGGATCGGATAAAAGCCACCGTGTGGATGTCCGTATCATTGCGGCAACCAATCGGCAAATGGCGGAAGAGGTTAAAGCCGGCCGTTTTCGCGCCGACCTGTACCATCGACTCAGTGTTTATCCTTTGTATGTGCCGCCTTTGCGGGATCGCGTGGGAGATATTGACTTTTTGGCCAACTATTTTCTGGACCAGGCCAGAGTTCGCCTCGGTCTTCAAAGCGTGGGCATGGCGCATGAAACCATTTACGCTCTGAAAAGATATGCATGGCCGGGCAACGTACGGGAACTTGAGCATGTAATCTTGCGGGCCGTGCTGCGCGCATCTTCCGTTCAAGGTCAGGCAGTTATTCTGGAGCCTGGTGATCTGGACATCCTCACTGATTATGCAAATTCCGCAGAGTCAGTGCCCGAGTCGTTGATTAGAGCGGGGGAAATGCCGCTCGCCCAGGCAGTGGATGATTTTCAGAGGCAGATGATTCTTGCAACATTCGCCAAAGCCAATAAAAACTGGTCAGAGACAGCGCGCTGCCTGGGCATAGATCGAGGTAATTTGCATCGTCTTACCAAACGTCTGGGAATAAGACAGACAGGCTGACTTGGCAAAAAGGATGACTTCATGACGACCTTTGTAAATCAATTACTAACCGCAGTGCGCGCCTGCAGGATTTGCGAGGCTCAGCTGCCGCATGAGGTAAGGCCTGTGCTTCAGTTTCATGCAAGTGCGCGCATTTTAATTGCAGGGCAAGCGCCGGGGAAAAAAGTTCATGAGTCTGGTGTGCCGTTCGATGATGCCAGTGGAAAGCGATTGCGCGAATGGATGGGAGTAACGCCTGAAGTATTCTACGACGCTGAAAAGATTGCGATCTTGCCGATTGGCTTTTGTTACCCCGGTACCGGGAAATCAGGAGACTTGCCGCCGCGATCAGAGTGCGCTGCGGCATGGCGTGAGCAACTCCTTGAATATCTTGATCATCTCGAGCTTACCTTGGTGCTCGGGGGCTATGCGCAGGCTTATCACCTGGATAAAGCGCAGCTACCGGTTACCGAAGCAGTCAGGTCGTGGCGAACCTATTGGCCCACAGTCGTTCCTCTTCCGCATCCCAGCCCCAGAAATAATCTCTGGATTCGACGAAATCCGTGGTTCGAGGCAGAACTACTTCCGGTGCTTCGAAAGCGCGTGGCTGAGGTGCTCCGGCACGAGTCAGACTAATAAATACATGCACTGCCCATCTGTGTCCTGGGCTTTTATAGCCAGAATAAAGACAACTTTTCTAGTGAGAAGGAGTAAATATGAAGCTTCATATCAAACGGGTTTACGAATCGCCGTCAGACAGTGACGGAATGCGCATTCTTGTCGACCGCTTATGGCCGCGCGGCCTTGCAAAGGCAGAGGCCAGGATCGATTTTTGGGCCAGGGAAGTGGCCCCCTCACAGGAGCTTCGCCGCTGGTATCAACACAAACCCGAGAAATGGCCGGAATTCCAGCGTCGCTATCTTAGCGAATTGCAGAACAATCCTGAGGCAGTAGAGGAGCTTGTCGGCAAAATCGGCAAGGGCAAGGCCACTCTCCTGTTCAGCTCCAAAGAAGTCAGCCTCAATAATGCTGTGGTTTTGAAAGAATATCTGGGCAAGCTTTTGTAAAAGACTGGCGGCTTGTTTAATTGCCTTCAAGCTGTTCTTTATCAAGGATTCCAGCAAGAAAATGTGCTTCTTTATCATTTTATACAGATCGATACTATAAACTCCGGACCGGGATGAGGAATTCTCTTTTTATTTTTCTGCGGGGTTGACATGAAAAGCGTCTGCATAAATATCATTCATGGAGGCGCCTTTCAAATACACCATTTTCCTGGTCTGCTTTACCATTTCCGGATGTCCGCACAGATAAACGCGCCAGCCCTTCAAGGATTGGGCGGATGACAGGGCCACCTCATAGGCGCGCCCCCGGGCATAGTCAGCTGCTGCAGTATCGCCTGAAAGGCACGGCGTATATCGAAAATTCTCAAACTCCATTGCCATCTCGCGCATTTCATCCCTAAGATAAAGTCCATCCGGATCGCGGCTGCCATGAAACAAATGGATAGGGCCGGAATGTCCCTTGACTAAAGCATCAGTAACAATGCCCCAAAGCGGCGCCAGCCCGCTGCCGGTTCCGGCCAGCAGCAGCGGCTGTTCCGCTCGGCCAGGCAGATAATGACAGCTGCCTTGCGCTTGTGAAATAGTTAATTCCATGCCTATTTCCAGCTCATCATGCGCCCAGGTACTGAATTGACCATCCGGCAAGCGGCGGATATGGAACTCGAGAATATTTTCATGATGCGGAATATTCGCGATTGAATAACTTCGTATTAGGCCGTCGGGGCGTTTCAGGTTGATCAACTGGCCGACGAAAAAATTGAACTTGGTTTCATATTCCAGAACCAGTCTTAGAATGTCAGGCGACAGCCACTGTTTTTTGACCACATTCGCTTGAATCCAGATGCCCTGCTGATTGGGCATCTGGACAGTCATATTTTGTTCAGGGCGACACAGACAGGCAGGAAAATAGTTTTGCTGCTGCAAGGTATCCTTAAGACCCGCCTGGGCTGAGGCAGGTGGAGCGTTGTCAAGGCTGCGCATTAAACAGGTCTGGCAGACGCCCTGCCGGCAACTGTTAGGAATACTGCAGTTTTCCCTTTACAGGGTATCCAATACCGTTTCCCCTGGCTGGCAAGTGAAATCGTGTTCTTCGAAGGTCAGGTTTGGCATGTGCTCCATCTGCTATCTCATATTATCTATTCAATACATCATTACGGGTGCTTTCCGCAATGGCTGCAACTTCGGCAATAAGTTCCTGAGGCACATCAAGTTCCTCCAGGGTAGCTCCCAAATTCTCCATGACGGCATCAAAATGGCTATCATCCAGACCCATTTTAATAAACCGCGCATGAGCATTACGCATATCGGTTCCTGTATAGTTATTCGGCCCCCCAAAAGCCATGGTTAAAAAGGCTTTTTGTTTGGCCCTCTGAGTGTCCATATCGGTATTTTCGAAAAAGCGGTTGATGCGGTAATCCATCAGGACTTTGCGGTAAAAAATATCCACTGCGGCCTCAACAGCCGGTGCACCGCCGATTTTATCAAATAATGTTTCGTTCAGGGTTGTATCCTGAGTTGCACTCATAATTGTTTTCCTTGTTGATAAGATAATTATAATGATCAGGCAAATTTGCCGAGGAGAAGCTTACACTAGCTGATCAGCTTATGCAATATTTAATAGTTAAAAGTTTTATATATTAAATATGTATATTCTGATATGCTTGGTTAAAGTCTGCAGGAAAATAATGTCAATGCCTCAAAATATAAGCTCTCGTCAACATCAGATACTTGAACAATTGCGGGAAAACCGTAATGGATTGAGCATCGATGAATTAGCCAAACTATTGCAAATTTCCAGGACTGCTGTGCAGCAGCAGTTTGTCGCTCTTGAAAGCGAGGGATATATAAAAAAACATACCCTGACTAAAACAGCGGGCCGTCCGCTAACCCTTTATGCTATAACCGATAAGGGAATCAATTGTTTTCCCAAACAGTATGCCTGGTTCTCAGAGTTGATACTCAGCGATCTGCAAGAGGAAATAAGCCCCGAGCGCTTTAAAGGCTATATGCAAAGACTGGCCGGCAAACTGGCTAAAAATCTGAAAGGCAGGTTTGCAGGAAAAAAACTGGACGAGCGCATTGATGAGCTGTCTAAAATCATGACGGATCTTGGTTTTCAGATAAAAACAGCGGGTGAATCCGGCGATGATAAAGAAATCATACAAGCGAATAACTGCATTTATCATGATCTCGCTCAAAAACATCAGGAAATTTGCGAGTTTGACTTGACGTTTATGTCCTCCTTACTGGATAGAGAGGTTGAACAGTTAAGTTGCATGGCGAAAGGAGATTGTAATTGCAAGTTCAGAATTAAAAAATAGGCTGACAAGCCCGAAAAAAAACCGAGCGCAGCGAAGCAGGGCAGATTATATTATTCTCAGCAATCCCGGAATGATAAAAACCATACCAGTTCCGCTGCTTGTTGTGTCTGGATTCAGATTGCCTTAGTCAGAGTTGCTGGCGCGGCTTTCGAGAAACTCTACTTTTACGTTAGCAAGACCACGCACACCGATTTGTTTTGCAGCCCCTTGGGATAAGTCAATCAAGCGGTTTTTCCTGAAGGGCCCGCGATCATTAACCATTACCACTACAGAGCGGCCATTATGCAGATTGGTCACGCGTACCTTACTGGGCAGCGGCAGCGTTTTGTGCGCGGCCGTCAAGCCTTGCGGATAAAAGCGGGTTCCCATAGCGGTGCGATTACCGGATTCATAACCATACCATGAGGCTATACCTTGTTCACTGTAGCCTCTTGCAGAGGCCATTGGATAGTAGGTTTGGCCTTTTACCTTATAAGGTCTGTTGTAAGCGGCCTTATCACGATAAATAGGCGATTGCCTTGTTTCGGTGGATGATAATAAAGAAGGCTTGGAAGCACAGCCGCCGAATAAGCCGGTTAGCACTATTATGAACAGGGATAATGCATGGCACGAGCAATTTTTGACAGTTTGAAAATAGAATGCAGAAAGAAGCTGGCCAGGACTTCGGCTGTTTATATCAAACGTCAACCTGTTTTCCGCATCGCTCATAAGCTGACTCGTATTGACGGCAGTGTTAATAGTGTCAGATAAAAATTGCAGGTTAATACCTAGGGCATGAATCAGGGATTGGAATGCCGGACTTTAAAGCGGCTAAAGAAATTATAAGTGCTCCCCGCCGATTAATAAAATTTAACTTCTTAAATAAAAAAACAGGACTAACGCCGGATCTAACAATGATTTATTTTAATCGGTACCCGGATGCCAGTTTATGCATCCGGGTACCAATTAAAGAATCTTGTCATCAATCGTGGCTGCTGCCAATATAACGATAGACCGCGGCTCCAAGTAGCGAGCCGACAATGGGAGCAACCCAGAATAACCAAAGTTGCGCTAATGCCCAATCACCCACATACAGGGCTACTCCGAGACTTCTTGCAGGATTAACCGAGGTATTGGTGACTGGTATACTGATCAGATGAATCAGGGTCAGGCCCAGGCCAATTGCGATAGGGGCAAAGCCTTGCGGCGCCCTTATGTCGGTAGAGCCAAGGATAATAAGAAGGAACATCATAGTCATGACTACTTCAGTCACCAGGGCAGCGGGCAAGGAATAACCACCCGGCGAATGGACGCCGTAGCCATTGGCAGCAAAACCGGCGGAAACATCGAAGCCCGCCTTGCCGCTGGCAATGAGATATAGAACGCCGCCGGCAACAATGCCGCCTAATACTTGCGCGACAATATAAGGCAGCAATTTTTTTGCGGGAAAGCGGCCGCCCGCCCAAAGCCCTATAGATACGGCCGGGTTGAGGTGACAACCGGAAATGTGGCCGATTGCAAAAGCCATGGTTAAAACAGTGAGACCGAAGGCAAAAGCTACTCCAAGGAATCCAATACCCACTTCCGGAAACCCTGCAGCTAAAACTGCGCTGCCGCAGCCCCCGAGAACCAGCCAAAATGTTCCGAAAAACTCTGCACCATATTGCTTCATGTTTATTCTCCTCAGATTGTTTATATAAGTCAGCTACCCCTCTTATAATCGAGAGCCGCCTAAGCCGGTGTAAAATATATGCTCACTATGCGTATATTCTGATTGGATGCTATCATTTTCATTAATAACTCAGCAATTAATTTACAGAATAGGCAGGTGTTAGCTTTGAGACCTGGTTTCAGGAATTCTACAACTTCCTGCTGGCTTGTAGTATCCGCCAGTTGGAAGAGTTGTAATTTGGATGCTCAGCTTGAAGACAGTACATCGGCTTGACTGACCGCACTTGTAATCGCCGCTGCATAATAGGGCCTTTCAAATTAGTTCCGGTAAGGTGGGCGCCGGACTATAAGCCAGCGGGAAAGATTATTTTTAATACCTTCTTAAACGGCTATTCATCTATCCTCGAATAATAATTGTAAAATTGTTTCGCCGTTCTTCCGCTTTTTGATGCTCTCGACACGGCAAACAGCTTTGCGGCCTCATGCAAGTTGTTTTTATCGCCCTGGTAATCGCGGAAATAACTGTCCACTATCTCCAGATAGCCATCCATGTTGGCCTGGTAGAACGATAACCACAATCCAAACCGGTCTGACAAGGAGATTTTTTCCTCAATGGCATCGGAATAATGCAGTTCGCCGTTCACTAATCCGGAATCCAGATTGTCTTTCATATACTCAGGTAACAGGTGCCTGCGGTTAGAAGTCGCATACAACAAGATATTTTCGGGCGGACGTTCTATGGAGCCTTCCAGCACGGTTTTTAAAACAAGGTAGGAATTTTCATTGTTCTCAAATGAAAAGTCATCGCAATAAATAATGAATCGGTGTGGAAGATCTCTTATTTCGTCGACTATATAGGGCAGGTTATATAAATCATTTTTGAACACTTCAATCAAGCGTAAGCCGTCTGATTTATATTCATTAAGCAGTGCTTTAATAAGGGACGACTTTCCCGTGCCTCTTGCTCCCCATAACAACGCATTATTCGCCGGTTTATGCGCAATAAACCGCTCCGTGTTTTTTATTAGTTCACCTTTTTGACGATCAATGCCGATTAATGAATTCATGGCAATGGGATCTACGCTCTTAACAGGACGGAGTATTCCGGTTTGTTGCCGCCATATGGCGGCGTAAATGTGGGTCCAGTCTATGGCCATAACATTATTTTCCTCTGTATTATTTTTTAATTTTACTAAAAACGAACAGAATAAGTTTGCCTGAAGTGTCGGTATAAATAAACAACCTGACATGACTATTGCTAAAAGTCAGGAACGGGATCGGGGATAAGATGTCTACAGTGCATAGAAAGCGAGACGCTTTGCAGACTTACCGGTTTTATGAATACCTTAACAGTAAAACCGATCCAACCTACCGGAAGGAGGGAGAATGCCTTATCAGCATATTACCGAGTTGCCCGCATCAGTTCGCGAGCATTTACCCCGTCACGCCCAGGAAATTTACCAGGAAGCCTTTAATAATGCCTGGGAGGAATATAATCACGAGGAAGAGCGTGCCCATCGGGTGGCTTGGGCGGCGGTAAAAAAAAAGTATGCCAAAAATGAAGCCACGGGAAAATGGGAAGCAAAAAACCACTAAAATGAGCGGCAGCAGATGAGCGAGAAAGGGTTACGGATATCAGTAATTACGTTGCACAGAAAATTTTGCCAATGAAACCAAGGCGTCCTTGTATATGGAATTCGGCAGCAAATCAAGCGCCTTAATCGCTTTTTGAGCTTCGGCCTGGGCGAGGTGTTCCGTATACTCAATGGCCTTGATTTTTTGCACGACCGCGTAAACTTCATTAAAGGCTTCACGATTGCCATTTCTGATGGCATCACTAATGAGCCTGGCTTCATTTTCACTGCCGTTTTGAATGGCATAAATTAACGGTAAGGTAGGTTTGCCTTCAGCAAGGTCGTCACCGAGGTTTTTACCGAGCTCTTCCTTGTTTGACTTATAATCAAGTGCGTCATCAATCAATTGAAAAGCAATGCCCAGGTGTTGTCCGTATTTGGTCAGACCTTCTTCCATTTTAGAAGAAGCCGCTCCGATAACTGCACTTAACTGGGTAGCGGCGCTGAATAAAATAGCTGTTTTTCTGGCAATAACTTCAAGATATTTATCTTCGGTGGTAGCCGGGTTATTGCAGTTTAAAAGCTGCAGTACTTCACCTTCGGCAATGGCGGTTGTGGTTTGGGAGAGAATTTCCATGACCCGCATATTGCCCGTACGAATCATCATTTTAAAGGCGCTGCAATAAAGATAATCTCCAACCAGTACACTGGCCGCATTACCCCATACAGCATTGGCCGATTCCTTGCCGCGTCTGAGTTCTGAATCATCTACAACATCATCATGAAGCAGTGTGGCCGTATGGATAAACTCAATGACCGCGGCAATTATCAAATGATGATCGTTAACTCCTCCCAGCGCTTTGGCGGCAAGTAGCAGCAGCATCGGGCGTAATCTTTTGCCGCCGCTACTGATTATATAATGACTCATCTCGTTTATAAGAATTACATCGGAACTTAACTCGTCAATAATCAGTTGATCGACCGCTTTGGCTTCGACTGTAGTTAAATTCTTAATGGAATCAAAATCAATGGGAGCCTCTATGGGCGAGAAGAATTTAGAATGCGATGCCATTAGATGCTGTTATTATGTGCTAGATATGTAGGTTTTGGTTATTTTTCATATGGATAGCTATAAAATACATAACTGTTAAGCTATTATAACTTAATAGAAAGTTAACCGCTCGTGCTATTGAACGTGAGAATACAGTTGTAACGGTTTCTTTAATAATAGAAAGGCCAAGTATAAAGTTTGTCTAATTTAGGTTTGACTCAGCCAGGTTTTAAAAATATAATTATTTGTTTATTTAACAGACTAATGCTTGATGGGGCTTACACAGATGTATGCGGTAATTCAAACAGGTGGTAAACAGTACCGTGTTGAAGAAGGTACTACCTTAAAAATAGAAAAGCTCGAGCTCGGCACGGGAGAGGGGATTGAATTTGATAACGTCCTGATGGTTCAATCAGGCGAGTCTGTTAAAATTGGCCAGCCTTTTATTGATGGCGGCAAGGTTACGGCAACAGTCGTGTCTCAAGGCAGACATAAAAAAATTAAAATTATTAAATTCAGAAGACGTAAGCATCATATGAAGCAGATGGGACATCGTCAATACTATACAGAAATCCAGATTACTGGCATTTCTGCTTAATATAAGGAGTTACAGATGGCTCATAAGAAAGCTGGCGGAAGTACTCGTAACGGACGCGACTCCAATGCCAAAAGATTGGGGGTAAAACGGTTCGGTGGACAGCTTGTGGCGGCGGGAAATATAATTGTCCGTCAACGCGGAACCCGTTTTCATGCGGGCAGCAATGTAGGCTGCGGAAAAGATCATACACTGTTTGCAACAGCGGATGGTAAAGTGGTTTTTGAGGTTAAAGGCCCTAGAAGCCGTAAGTTTGTCAGTATTGTTGCTGCATAAAATTTATAGCTGCATTATACAGTTATGGAAATCGGGTTAGCATAGCATAAACCCGACAGTTTCAAAAAAGCTCCGCCGTTTTCATGGCGGGGCTTTTTTTGTTTTTATCGATCGGCTTTTAAGTAGTGTGACATCTGAATTATGAGATTTGTTGACGAGGTGGAAGTACGTGTGGAAGCAGGTGATGGAGGCAACGGCACCATTGGCTTTCGGCGCGAAAAATTTATTCCGCTGGGCGGACCCGATGGCGGTGACGGCGGCGATGGCGGCAGTGTATATTTGCTTGCGGCAGAGAATGTGAATACCTTAGCGGACTTTCGTTATCACTCCGTCCATAGAGCCCAGCGTGGACAAAATGGTATGAGCCGCAACTGTACCGGTAAAAAAGGGGAGGACTGCTATGTGCCGGTTCCGCTTGGCACTCTTGTTTCTGATGCGGAAACCGGAGAAGTCATCGGCGATTTGACTGAAATCGGCCAGACATTGCTGGTAGCCAAGGGCGGTTTTCATGGCTTGGGAAACACGCGCTTTAAAAGCAGTATCAACCGGGCTCCGCAAAAGGCTACTAAAGGTACAGAAGGTGAGCACCGCCGGCTTTATCTGGAACTGACGCTGATTGCTGATGTGGGGCTATTGGGAATGCCCAATGCCGGCAAATCGAGCTTGATACGCGTCGTGTCTTCAGCCACTCCCAAAGTCGCTGATTACCCTTTTACAACCTTGCACCCGAATCTGGGTGTAGTCAGAGTGGATGATTTGCGCAGCTTTGTAATAGCTGATATTCCGGGAGTGATTGAAGGGGCGGCTGATGGCGCAGGGCTGGGCCTGCAGTTTCTCAAGCATTTGTCACGGACCGGCCTATTGCTGCATCTGGTTGATGTGGAGCCCTATGAGAGCATGGATACGCCAGTCGAGGCGGCGAGAAAAATTATTAGGGAAATTGAAAAATGGAGCCAGGAATTGGCGAGCAAACCGCGCTGGCTGGTGCTGAATAAAATAGACAGATTGCCTGCCGAAGAAGTGAATAATCGGTGCCGGACAATTGTTGAAGAACTGGCTTGGCCGGGGCCGGTTTTCAAGATATCCGCACTTACGGGAGAAGGTACTAAGGAATTAATATTTGCCATTATGGATTTTCTGGAACAGCAGCGGCGGAAACAAAGTGAGCAGAACTGATTTTGCAAAAATCAAACGGGTTGTCATAAAAATAGGCAGCTCTTTACTGACCGAGCGCGGACGAGGCCTTAATAAGCCCGCCATCACGGCATGGGTCAGGCAAATGGCAGGTTTAAGGCAGCAGTTCATTGAGGTGGTGCTGGTGTCTTCCGGTTCAGTCGCTGAAGGTATGTGCAGATTGGGTTTGAAGGTTCGGCCAAAAACATTGCATGAATTACAGGCTGCGGCTTCTTTAGGGCAAATGGGTTTAGTGCGTATTTTTGATGATAATTTTCAACAGAACGGTTTGCATGCCGCCCAGGTATTGCTTACCCATGACGACTTGTCGGACAGGCAGCGTTATTTAAATGCCCGAAGCACATTACTGACCTTGCTTAAATTTGGCGTAGTGCCGGTTATTAATGAAAATGATGCCGTTGCGACTGAAGAAATCCGCTTTGGGGATAATGATACTTTGGCAGCATTGGTGGTTAATCTGGTTGAGGCCGATTTACTGATTATTTTGACCGATCAAAAAGGCTTGTTTACCGGTGATCCCGGCTTATATCCTGAGGCAAAATTAATTTCCGAGATTAGCGTGAATGATGAAAGACTGGATAAGATAGCAGGAGATAGCCGCAGCGGCATGGGTCGAGGCGGTATGTTTACCAAGGTTCGGGCAGCACGGCTGGCGTCAAGGTCCGGTGCGGCAACAGTGATTGCTGCAGGTGCTGCTGATAATGCGATTAGCGCTGTTATCTCCGGGATGGATTTGGGGACTTATTTAGTGCCCGACATAGAGCCTTTGGTAGCAAGAAAACGCTGGCTTGCGGGACAATTGCAGGTTAAAGGGCGGTTAGTGCTGGATGCAGGAGCAGTCAAGGTATTGAAAAGCAATGGTAAAAGTTTGCTGGCAGTAGGTGTTAAATCAGTATCGGGCCATTTCGGGCGCGGGGAATTGGTGTCCTGTGTGGATGAAAGCGGTTTGGAGATTGCTCGGGGGCTCACTAATTATGGCAAGGCAGATGCTCAACTGATAGCCGGTAAAAACAGCTCGGAATTTGAGAAAATTCTGGGCTATTTTGATGGCTCAGAAATGATACACCGAAATAATATGGTATTGATTTAGGAAATAATCAGCCAATAAAAAGGGCCGCACTCAAAGAGTCAGGCCCTTTTGGGAAAGACTACAGAAGTAAAGCATTACGCCATAGATTTCAATTTTGAGTTCAGTCTGCTTTTGCTGCGTGAAGCCTTATTTTTGTGAATAATGCCTTTGGTTACTGCTGAATCGATAATAGGCACGGCAGTTTTGTATGCTGCTTGCGCTTTCTCTTTGTCGCCGGCATTAACTGCGGCAATGACTTTTTTTACGAAAGTGCGTAAGTTGCTGCGTTGTCCTGCGTTGCGAATACGGCTTTTTTCTGCTTGTTTCGCGCGCTTTTTAGCCTGTGCTGTATTTGCCATAGTGTATCGATTATTTCGAGTAGTTAATTAAGTCAAATATTATCAGTTTAAATGCTATCCTTGTCAACTTTAACTGTTAACCTAAGGATTGGCATTGAGCAGGCAGTTGTTAAAATCCACAGGGGTTGTGGGAAGCATGACCATGCTTTCCCGTATATTGGGTTTTGTCCGGGATATGTTGATAGCGCAAATTTTTGGCGTGAATACAGGAACCGATGCGTTTTTTGTAGCTTTTAAAATTCCCAATTTTTTGCGGCGATTGTTTGCGGAGGGAGCTTTCGCCCATGCCTTTGTACCTGTTCTTCTGGAATATAAGATGCACGGCGACAAGCCTGCTTTAAAACAGTTTATTGATAAGACTGCCGGGGCCCTGGCGTTAATCTTAATATTGATTACTGTAATCGGCATTATTGCTGCACCTGTTCTTGTTGCCATTTTGGCCCCCGGTTTTATTGGCCAGGAAATGCAGTATGAACTGGCTGTAAAAATGCTGCGCATTACTTTTCCCTATCTTTTTTTTATTTCCTTAGTAGCGTTTGCCGGAGGCATTTTAAATGCGTACGGCAAGTTTGCCATTCCTGCTTTGACCCCTGCTTTTCTGAATATCTGCATGATTGCGGCAGCAATATGGCTTTCTCCTTTAATGGCAGAGCCTGTTATGGCATTAGCCTGGGGCGTTATTGCTGCGGGCATGGTGCAGATGCTTTTTCAGCTTCCTGCATTGATGCGCTTGAGGCTGGCGCCGAGATTAAGGTGGGGTTTTAAAGACAAAGGGGTCAAACGAATTCTCGGACTGATGCTGCCTGCCATTTTTAGTGTTTCAGTGACCCAGATTAATTTACTCGTAGACACCTTGATGGCATCATTTTTAAAAGCCGGCAGTGTATCCTGGCTGTATTATTCCGATCGTCTGGTCGAGTTCCCGCTGGGCATTTTCGGGCTGGCGCTGGCGACGGTAATATTGCCTCGCTTAGCCAAAGCTCATGCTGCAGAAGATGCGGTGGCTTTTTCAAACTCTCTGGATTGGGGGTTGCGGCTGGTTTTGCTGCTGGGGGCGCCGGCTACAATCGGCTTACTGATGTTGGCCGAACCTATGCTATCCACCTTGTTTCAGTATAATGAATTTAGCGTTGCCGATGTGCATTTAGCCGGGCAAAGTCTGAAAGCTTACGCCATTGGTCTAATAGGCTTTATCCTGATTAAGGTATTGGCGCCGGCTTTTACTTCGCGCCAGGACATGAAAACGCCGGTTCGCTATGGTTTTTACGCCATGCTAGCCAGTATTGGCTTAAATGCAGTGCTCATTTTCCCTTTGGCCCATGCTGGGCTGGCTTTGGCAACTTCATTAGGCGGCTTTTTTAATGCGGCATTGCTGCTGAGGAAGTTGCTGAAAGAAAAAGCGTTTCAACCGGCAAGCGGATGGGGGTGGTTTTTGGCGAGAGTGGCGATAGCAAGTGGAGCCATGGCCGGCGGCTTAGGTTATTTTGTTGATGCAAACTGGTGGGATCAATGGAATTCTGCGGACAGAGTCATAAATTTGATAAAGTGGATTATTGCAGGATCGGCAATTTATGGTGCGGGATTAATAATAACCGGCTTAAGACTGCGGCATTTGGCCGATATACATGGTAAAATAATAAACTTTTGAATTCATCAGTGAATGCGTTTAATTAGAGGATTATCTCATATAGAGCCGTTAAAAAACGGCTGCGTCCTGACTATCGGTAATTTTGACGGCTTGCATTTGGGCCATCGAGCGGTGATAAAAAAACTGGTTGAGCGGGGCGCTTCATTAGCTTTGCCCGTTGTCATTATGATATTTGAACCGCAGCCGCTGGAATATTTTTTGGCAGAGAATGCTCCAGCCAGATTAATGTGCCTGCGGGAGAAGGCTGTTGAGTTCTCCAGACTCCCCGTTGATTATCTGCTGATAGTGCGCTTTAACAAGTATTTCAGCAATGTTGATGCCGAGCAGTTTATTGATGACGTATTAATAAAAAAACTGAATGTTAAACATCTGGTAGTCGGCGATGATTTCCATTTTGGCAAGGCCAGGCGCGGCAATTTTGCCATGCTTAAGGAAAAAGGAAAAATATATGGCTTCAAGGTGGAGGATACGGGATCTTATTATACAGACGGGCTTAGAATAAGCAGCACCTTAATCAGGGATGCCCTGCTTGAGGGAGATTTAGCCAAGGCTGAAAGAATGCTGGGCCGTTGTTATTCAATTTGCGGCCGCGTGGCGCATGGCGATAAACGTGGAAGAACTATCGGATACCCTACTGCAAACATTACCCTGTTCAGGAAAAATACACCCGTTGACGGCGTATTTGCCGTTACCATGACAGGTATTGACGGAGTGGAAATCAAGGGAGTTGCCAATGTCGGCACGCGTCCCACGATTGAAGGCGGCTCAAAGGTGATACTGGAAACTCATTTATTTGATTTTGATAAGGAAATTTATGGCCGGTATGTGGAAGTGCACTTCAAACAAAAGATTAGGGATGAAAAGCGTTTTCAGTCGCTGGACGAGCTTAAAGCCCGGATCGTAAAGGATGTAATTGAGGCTAAAAAATTTTTTTCGGAATTTAATTGTTATGACGATGGATTATAAAAAAACACTCAATTTACCGACCACGGCGTTCCCCATGAAAGCTAATCTGGCGCAGCGTGAGCCGGAACGGTTAAAAAAATGGAACGAAGCTGATTTATACAACAAAATCAGGCAAGCTTTTACCGGGCGGCCCAAGTTTATTTTGCATGATGGCCCTCCCTATGCCAATGGCGAAATTCATATCGGACATGCGGTGAACAAGGTTTTAAAAGACATTATCATCAAATCAAAATCGCTGAGCGGTTTTGATGCGCCCTACGTACCGGGCTGGGATTGTCATGGTTTGCCGATTGAATTGATGGTAGAAAAGAAAATCGGCAAATCGGGCGTAAAGGTGTCGCCGGCTGTTTTTCGCAAAGCCTGTAGGGATTATGCAGGAAAGCAGGTTAATGTGCAGAAAGAAGCCTTTATTCGCCTGGGAATTTTAGGTAATTGGGAAAAGCCGTATTTAACGATGGATTTTGCTTTTGAAGCCAATATCGTTCGAGCTTTAGGAAAAATTGCCAGCAAAGGTCACATAACAAAAGGCGTCAAACCCGTGCACTGGTGTATGGATTGCGGATCGGCATTGGCCGAAGCGGAAGTCGAGTATGAAGATAAACATTCGCCCGCAATCGATGTGCGCTTTCAGGTAGCTGATGAAGGCAGGTTTATGGCGAGTTGCCATCATGCTCCCCGGCATGAAGGAGACGGGCCGATATCAGTGGTGATCTGGACAACCACGCCGTGGACGCTGCCTGCCAATCAGGCAGTTGCCTTAAATCCTGATCTGGAATATGCAGTGGCTCAATGCGAGAAGGAGGGCTATAAAGAGCGACTGGTGATTGCAGAAGCGCTGCTTAAAGATGCTATGCTGCGCTATGAAATTGAAAATTATCATGTGGTAGCCTACTGCAAAGGCGCAGCGTTAGAGCATCAGCTATTGCAGCATCCTTTTTACGACCGGCAAGTTCCTGTCATTCTGGGCGATCACGTCACTACCGAGGCCGGCACTGGCGCCGTGCATACCGCGCCTGGGCATGGCCAGGACGATTATATCATCGGTCAAAAATACGGTCTGCCGGTCGCTAATCCAGTCGGCAATGACGGCGTTTTTCTGCCGAATACGGAAATTTTTGCCGGACAACATGTCTTCAACGCCAATGAGCAGGTCATTAAAGTACTGGAAGAAAACGGCAAGCTCGTGCATCAGGTAGCCATTGTGCACAGTTATCCGCATTGCTGGCGTCATAAAACCCCGATTATTTTCAGGGCTACGCCTCAGTGGTTTATTGCCATGGATAAAAATAAATTGCGGCAGCAGGCGCTGAATGAGATTAAACGCGTAGCGTGGATTCCTGAATGGGGTCAGGCGCGCATTGAAGGTATGCTGCAAGACCGACCTGACTGGTGTATTTCTCGTCAGCGTACCTGGGGAGTGCCAATTGCTTTCTTTATCAATAAGGTAACCGGCGAATTGCATCCGCGTACTGCAGAGCTGATTGAACAAGCGGCCAAACGTATTGAAGAAAAAGGCATAGAAGCCTGGTTTGAGCTCGAGGCGGCCGAATTTATAGGCGATGAAGCCGCGCAATACGAAAAAATGACCGATACCCTGGATGTCTGGTTTGACTCCGGCGTTACCCATGCCTGTGTACTGGATAAGCGCGCGCAGTTGAGATTTCCGGCTGATTTGTATCTGGAAGGCTCGGATCAGCACCGCGGCTGGTTTCAATCCTCATTGCTGACTTCTACAGCCATGCACGATGTCGCGCCTTTTAAGGCCGTGTTGACGCACGGATTTACTGTCGATGCGGATGGGAAAAAAATGTCCAAATCAAAAGGCAATGTGGTCGCGCCCCAGTCAGTCATGAAAGATCTGGGTGCGGATATACTGCGCCTGTGGGTTGCGGCAACGGATTATCGCGGGGAGATGTCGGTATCCAATGAAATCCTTAACAGGACTTCGGATGGCTACAGACGTTTAAGAAATACAGCGCGTTTCCTGTTATCCAATCTCGATGATTTCGATCCTGCCCAACATTTAGTCGACACTAAGAATTTACTGGCGCTGGATCGCTGGATTGTGGATAGGGCCCATATGCTGCAGGAAGAAGTTATAACAGCCTATGCCAACTATCAGTTTCAACCTATCTATCAGAAAGTACATCACTTTTGCGTAATCGATCTGGGCGGTTTTTATCTCGATATTATCAAAGACCGCCAGTATACCGCCAAAAAAGACAGTCTCGCACGGCGCTCCGCCCAGACGGCCATGTATCATGTGCTGGAAGCCTTGACGCGCTGGCTGGCGCCGATCATCAGTTATACCGCTGATGAAATCTGGCAATATCTGCCGGGTCAGCATGGTGAGTCGGTATTTCTGGAAACCTGGTATCAGGGCCTGGTCAGGCTGGATGATAATTGCGCTATGAATCGGGATTTTTGGCAAAAAGTAATGACAGTTCGTACTGCCGTCAGTAAGGAACTGGAGAAGAGCCGGGCCAAAGGAGACATCGGTTCTTCCCTGAATGCGGAAGTTGAACTGTATTGTAATGCCGGGTTTTTTGACGCCTTGAATCAGTTGGCGGAAGAGTTGCATTTTATTTTAATTACCTCCGAAGCGTCGGTCATAGCTGAGAAATTTTGCCCGAACGATGCCATTCAAACCGAAGTTGAAGGGCTTAAATTGAAAGTCATCGTCTCTGCGCATAAAAAATGTGTGCGCTGCTGGCATCAGAAATATGACGTGGGTGAACATGCAGAGCACCCAGAGCTGTGCGGGCGCTGCGTGGAAAATGTGGACAATGCCGGTGAAAACCGGCAGTTTGCGTGAATGATATGGTGAAATGGTTATCGTTGTCGGCGCTGATAATAATCCTGGATCAGGGAAGCAAGCTGGCCATCGATAAATACATGCAGCTTTACCAGTCCATTCCGGTAATGCCGTATTTTAATCTGACTTATGTGCATAATACCGGCGCTGCTTTCAGCTTTTTGAGTGAAGCCGGAGGCTGGCAGCGCTGGTTTTTTGCAGGCTTAGCCGTGGTGATCAGCATTATGATTACACTTTGGCTGATCAGGTTGAAAAGCCATGAAACCTTGCTGGCCATGGCGTTAGCGCTGGTTTTGGGCGGTGCGGTCGGCAATTTGATTGACCGGCTTGCTTACGGCTATGTCATTGACTTTCTTGACGTTTATTATCAGGACTGGCATTGGCCTGCTTTTAATATTGCAGACTCCGCTATTACCCTGGGCGTGATTTTAATGCTTGCGGAGTCTTTCGGTGTAGGGCCTGCCAGACAGCCGGATGTGTTATAAAGGACACTTTAGCTTTTAGCTTCAGGTCAATAAACTGAAAAGTTTTTGCCAGTCAAAAGACTCGCCCGGGTCAGTTTTTCGCCCGGGCGCGATCTCGCTATGCCCGGCGATGCGTTGCGCCGATAAATGCGGATAAGATTCAAGTAATAGCCTAATCACGGCGGCGAGCTGTCTATATTGCGCCTGCGTATATGCAATCCGTTCAGTGCCTTCCAGCTCTATGCCGATAGAATAATCATTGCACTGCTCCCGTCCCTGGTAGCTGGATTTCCCGGCATGCCAGGCGCGCTTGTCAAATGGCACATACTGAACGATTTTCCCTGAGCGTTTAATCAGGACATGTGCAGATACACTAAGCTGATAAACGTCCTTGAAATAAGGGTGTTCCTCCGGATTGAGACGGTTGCAAAAAAGTTGATCAATGTAGATGCCTCCGAACTCATCGGGAGGAAGACTGATGCAGTGAATAACCAGCAAGGAAATATCCTTCGCATCAGGTCTTTCATCAAAGTTTGGTGAGGGTGTTCGGGCTACGGTTGTTAACCAGTGATTATTTATTTTCATGGAACTTGAGAAAGTAAAGAAATAAAACGCCCTGCGGCTACCGCGGTTGAACAAAGGGTTTATTACCTGTAGGTTTTTTACTAGTACATCAATCCATAAATTCCCCGTAATGTTGGGTTAAATAGTCATAACCTTACCTTGGTATGTCCATTTAAAGGGCTTGCTCATGGTTTTATTGAAATAAGCAATAAACGCCAAAATTTTAT
>NZ_CADCXN010000073.1 GCF_902806695.1 Candidatus Methylobacter favarea
GTGGTCCGTCAATATCAGTGCTGCGCGTTTCGTCTTTCCCGCCATGATCACCTCCGTCATTAGGTGAATAAGTATCATGGCTATTTTAGACTAATCTGTAAATCTATTAATGGAACGATCTACTAGATAGTAAAGTAGCTGTTGCATCATGAAAATGATGCATTTTCATGATGCAGTATTTATATGCCCGATCAAAAGGTTACAAAAGCACATCCTTGTCCACATTAACACGACGAAGATGATGTTTTTGAGATTATAATAATTCAATAGAATGCATGGTAAAGGGGACATTTCTGAAACACCGTTTTTAGGGAGCAACACTGGTACGCTTCGCTTCTCTACTTTAACGTCTTTCCCTTCAATTACCGTGATTCCTTTTGCCACATTGCTATTTTAAGAGCG
This sequence comes from Candidatus Methylobacter favarea, assembly GCF_902806695.1. Classification (GTDB taxonomy): domain Bacteria; phylum Pseudomonadota; class Gammaproteobacteria; order Methylococcales; family Methylomonadaceae; genus Methylobacter_B; species Methylobacter_B favarea. The sequence goes on from NZ_CADCXN010000073.1 coordinate 403, forward strand.
AATAAAAAAGCACAGGCAATGTATTATCTTGGCTTTTGATAACTATATATCTTTACCCTCATTACCAAGCCCCAATCAGAGTTAATTAACTTTAGCATCTGAGAATCATCATTCTCAGTACTTGGTCTACAATTGCTTTATAACATCATGAATCGGAGTCGTTTATATCCTCTGCCATTCTCTGCGGGCACATTCCAATAAAGTACGCCACAATTTTTATTCCCGGTTGACAGTGGCCTACGAAACTTCTGATAGGCTGGTGTCTTGCCATTTCGTCATTGGTGCCGATGGCCGGATTTGAACCGGCATGACTTGCGTCACCACCCCCTCAAGATGGCGTGTCTACCAATTTCACCACATCGGCTAATATTATAAAATTTTTTAATTTAAAATTATTTTCCTGAGCTTTCTTTATTTTTATTATTTTTTTCTTTAACTGGCTTCGGTATCACAGTCTTATCTATTTTTGTTTCATTGACTGGTGTTTTATCCTGATCAGCTTTTAGTTGAGCATCTGGAATTGCAGGTGCCGACGGCACCTCTCCAAAGTTATCGGCAGTTTTTCCGCCTTCTACTTCAGGTATGCCTACTGTATCTTGTTCGACGGCCGGTTCACTCATCAAATCATAGGTTATGCCCTGATGACTATTAAGTATAGCGAGCCCCAAACTGGTTATAAAAAATAATGTCGCCAGAATTGCTGTAGTCCGGGATAAAAATGATGCCGCGCCCTGAGCTCCAAAAACAGAACCTGAAGAACCGGTGCCAAAAGCTGCACCTGCATCGGCGCCTTTGCCTTGTTGCATCAGTACTAATCCAATCACGCCTAAACCCAACAATATATGAATAACAATAATTACCTGATACATAAAAAATTGAAACTGCTCTAAATCGAATGATAAATCTTTAAAAAGGATTCCGCATCCAACGAAGCCCCACCTATTAAACCTCCATCAATATCCGGCATGGCAAATAAACCTCCTGCATTATTCGGCTTGACACTGCCTCCATATAAAATTTGTATTCTATCTGCAATAGCCTGATCTTTAGCAGCGACATACTGCCGGATATAATGATGAACTTCCTGAGCCTCATCATCTGTAGCAGTTTTTCCTGTTCCTATGGCCCAAACCGGCTCATAAGCAACTACTGCCTTGCTAAAGGCTTCTATTCCAGCCAAACTTATAACAGCAGACAATTGGGCATCAATAACAGCAAAGGTCTTATCCTGTTCCCGTTGTTCCAGAGTTTCACCTATGCATAAAATAGGAATAATGGCCTCTCCTTGCGCCTGACAAAAACGAGCAGCCACTGACTCATTAGTATCCCCATAATAACTCCGTCGTTCGGAATGCCCTACAAGTGCGTACTTGCAATTAAACTCGCCAAGCATCACTGCCGAAATTTCTCCGGTATAGGCCCCTGACAGCTTATCTGCCACATTTTGCGCGCCCAAGGCCAGGGGGGTATTTTTAATTAATTCATTAATTGCAAATAAGTAAACATACGGCACACAAACGGCAATATTTGCGCTACTAGACCCTAAACCGGTAATGATGCTTTTTGCAAGCAGTTCAGAACTGGAGCGCGTCCCATTCATTTTCCAATTTCCTACCACCAGAGACTGCCGCATCATTACCTCCACATCGAATCTAATAATCTATCATATATCCTAATAGCTACCAGTTCAAGTACCTAGTGCTCGCTTGACCTCGTCAGCCAATTCATCGGCATAATTTCTGATCAAATCTCCATTACGGCCTTCTACCATCACCCGAATTAAAGGCTCTGTCCCTGAAGCCCGGAGCAGTACCCGGCCATTATCATTCAATTTTTTTTCTATTGACTTTACTGCTTTTAAAATATTTTCGTTAGTTTCCGGATTTAATTTTTTATGTGTTTTTATATTTATCAGAACTTGAGGATATTTAGTCATACCGCATTTTAATTCATGCAAATTTTTACCAGTATGGTGCATTTCTGCCATTACCTGCAAGGCAGCAATAATACCATCGCCCGTGGTAGTTCTATCCAGGCAGATAATATGGCCGGAGTTCTCGCCCCCAAGTATTCCTTTATTCTCGACTAACCTCTCCATTACATACCGATCTCCCACCTTTGCCCTGATCAGATTTATTCCCAACTTCTTCAAGCCATGCTCCATACCCAGATTCGTCATTAATGTTCCAACAACAGGACCCGACAAATGCCCGGTTGCCAGTCTTGATTTGGCAATAATATAAATAAGTTCATCACCATCGACGACCTCACCCTTGTGATCTACCATCACCAAGCGGTCGCCATCCCCATCCAAAGCAATACCCAGATCGGCCCCATGAGCCATAACTGTCGCTGCCAGCTTTTCCGGCTTGGTTGCACCGCAGTCATCATTTATATTAAGGCCGTCGGGCTCGGCGCCAATAGTAATGACTTTTGCGCCTACTTCACTAAATACATGAGGAGCGATATGATAAGTTGCTCCATGTGCACAATCGATGATAATTTTCATGCCGCTGAAATCCAGTCGCGTCGGTATGCTGCCCTTGCAAAATTCAATATACCGCCCGGCTGCATCTTCCAACCGCTTGGCCTTGCCTAATTTCGAAGACTCCACGGTTGTCATCGGTGAATCAATATAATGCTCTATTTTGTGCTCGATATCGTCGGGAAGTTTTGTCCCATATACGGAGAAAAACTTAACCCCATTGTCGTAATAGGGGTTATGGGAGGCGCTAATGACAATGCCTGCCTGCGCCCTTAATGTTCGAGTTAAATAGGCTATTCCCGGTGTTGGCATAGGCCCCAGCAGACGGGTATCGACGCCGGCCGCGGTCAGCCCGGCCTCCAGCGCAGACTCAAACATATAGCCTGAAATCCGGGTGTCCTTACCGACCAGAACAAAACCATGCCCTTCATTGGCAAATACCCGGCCCGCAGCCCAGCCCAGCTTCAACAGAAAATCTGCCGTTATGGGCGGCTCTCCCACTCTTCCTCTTATGCCATCGGTACCGAAATATTTTCTTGTCATTAGTGCTCCCTACCTGGATAAATATAGAAACCCGTATTATTCCAGAAATTATTATGATCTTAGAGATGTTTAACGCCAGAAACGGCTTTACAATAATGAGTCTAGCGTATAAATTATAAAAAAAAAAGGAGAGGCATGATATATGCCTCTCCTTTTTTTAAAAGAAAACTATTAACTTTGCTCGGCTGTTCCACCAATAGATTTCCCGCCTTTTTTACTGTCCTTGCCTTTGATATCGTCAGCCTTCACATCATCATAAGATTGGGGCGGAGGCATGTCATCCCACCCTTCCGGGTCTCTTACGGGCCTCCTGGACATTAAATCATCTATTTGATGTTTATCTATAGTTTCATACTTCATTAAGGCGGCAGCCATAGCATGCAGAATATCTATATTTTCTTTTAGAAGTCTTTCTGCCCGTTCATAATTTCTGTCAATAAAAGAGCGTATTTCTTCATCAATGGTATGAGAAGTCTCCTCAGCAACGGTTTTATGTTGTGTTACTGAACGCCCAAGAAATACTTCTCCTTCTTCTTCGCTATATGTCAAAGGGCCTAAGCGTTGAGATAACCCCCATTTGGTCACCATATTCCTGGCCAGTTCAGTGGCCCGTTCAATATCATTCGAAGCCCCGGTACTTACCTGCTCCCAGCCAAAAATCAACTCCTCGGCAATACGGCCGCCGTATAAACTGGAAATCATGCTGTCCAGCTTCTGCTTGCTGGCACTGTACTGATCTTGCTCGGGAAGAAACATAGTAACGCCTAATGCACGGCCTCTAGGCATAATACTGACCTTGTAGACAGGATCGTGCTCAGGAACCAGCTTGCCGACAATTGCATGACCTGCTTCATGATACGCAGTCATTTTCTTTTGTTTCTCATCCATCACCATGGTATGTCTTTCGGCTCCCATGATTATTTTATCCTTGGCTTTTTCCAAATCAACCATGCTTACCAGACGTTTATTCATTCTGGCGGCAAATAAGGCCGCTTCATTAATCAAATTGGCTAAATCAGCTCCGGAAAAACCCGGCGTACCTTGAGCTATATACTTAACCTCTACATCATCAGCAGCCGGTACTTTTTTCATGTGGACATTAAGAATCTGTTCACGGCCCCTGACATCAGGCAACCCGACTGTAACTTGACGATCGAATCTGCCGGGACGCAATAAAGCTCTGTCCAGCACGTCAGCGCGGTTGGTTGCGGCAATGACGATAATCCCTTCATTGCCGTCAAAACCATCCATCTCAACCAGTAACTGATTTAAAGTCTGCTCACGCTCATCATTACCACCGCCCAAACCGGCGCCGCGCTGACGACCCACCGCATCAATCTCGTCAATGAATATGATGCAAGGCGCATGTTTTTTAGCTTGCTCAAACATATCCCGGACACGGGAGGCGCCCACGCCAACGAACATTTCCACAAAATCCGAACCGGAGATAGTAAAAAATGGAACTTTAGCCTCGCCGGCAATGGCTCTGGCTAACAAGGTCTTACCTGTTCCGGGCGGACCAATCATTAACGCGCCGCGGGGAATTTTGCCGCCCAATTTTTGATATTTCGCAGGATCTTTAAGAAAGTCAACCATTTCGACGACTTCTTCCTTAGCTTCATCGCAGCCTGCAACATCGGCAAAAGTCACTTTAATCTGGTCTTCTTCCAGCATCCGCGCTTTACTTTTGCCAAAGCTCATCGCTCCTCGACCGCCCGCGCCGCCGCCCTGCATTTGCCGCATAAAGAAAACCCATACCGCAATAAGCAGCAACATAGGCCCAAAAGACACCAGCAATTGCATTAGCATGGAAGGTTGTTCCGGTGGAACAGCCTTGATTTCCACGTTATTTGCGAGCAAATCGTCGACCAGGTGAGGATCTGAAGGCGCATAAGTTTTAAATATTTGCCCGCCCTGCATTTTGCCTTTAATGACATGGTCATCAATCATCACCTGTTGAACCTGCCCGGCCTTTACTGATTCGATGAACTGCGAATACGATAGCGAGCTATCTGCTCGTTCGCTTTGCGGGCCAAAGTTATTAAATACGGACATTAATACAACAGCAATGACCACCCATAAGATTATATTTTTTATCATGTCGTTCAATTTACACGCCCTGGGCCTAAATGGCTCGCGGTTTAAAAACTGAGTGATTATATCAGGAGTAATATCCTGACCGTCGTTATTTATCTGAAATTTACCGAATAAATAATAATATTCATTAGCTAACAGATTTATTAATATTTATATAGGGACTATAAGTGATTATTTAAACCCTTTGGCCAAAATATACACTTCATTACTTCTCGGCCTTGATGCTTTCGGCTTTCTGATGCTTACCTTTGAAAAAAGATTTTGCACGTCATGATGAAATGCCTCAAAGCCTTCTCCTTGGAACACTTTAACCAAAAAGGTTCCCTCTTTAATTAAAACAGTTTTTGCAGTGTCTAAAGCCAGTTCGCCCAAATAAATGGAACCGGGCTGATCTATGGCTTTATTGCCACTCATATTGGGGGCCATATCTGACATGACCAGATTAACCGGCATGCCATTGAGAATTGCATATAACTGATCGAGCACGGCATTATCGCGGAAGTCACCCTGGATAAAATCCACACCTTCAAGCGGCTCCATCGGTAAAATATCCAGGGCGATAAGCTTGTTTTTTTTTCCGATAAGCTGTCGTGCAAACTGGGCCCATCCTCCCGGGGCTGCTCCTAAATCAACCACATTCATCCCCGGCTTAATAAGCCTGTCGCTATTCTGAATTTCACTCAGTTTAAAAACTGCACGCGAGCGATAGCCTTTAGCCTGAGCTTTTTTGACATATTCATCCTCAAAATGTTCCTCTAGCCAGCGCTTACTGCTTTTACTTTGTCCCATAACTATCTTTTTAAAGTAAAATTATTTATTTGATTCAGGAACAGGAATATGAAGGATATAGACAAAAACAAACTCCGGGCTCAGGCTCACGCCTTAAAACCGGTCATTATGATTGGCCACTCAGGATTTACCGCCGCTGTTCTGGCCGAGATCAATCTGGCCCTTGCGAGCCACGAACTCATTAAAATAAAAATGCGCGCCGAACGGGAAAATCGCAAGCATATTAGCGAAAAAATCTGCACTGATACAGGCGCTCAGCTCATTCAGCGTATGGGTCAAATTGCCGTCATTTACAGAAAAAACCCGAACAAGTAATGGCAGGCAGAGGTGCATTAATAATTACCTGTTTCTGGCCGAGCTTGCTAATGCCGGTTAAATATATTGAATCGAGATAATTTCATAATCAACATTACCGGCCGGCGCCCTCACCGTGACTACATCTTCAACCTCTTTGCCGATTAGTGCCCGTGCGATAGGCGATCCAATTGAAATCCGGCTTTCCTTGATATTGGCTTCATCCTCTCCAACAATCTGGTAGATTACCTTTCTTTCAGATTCAATTTCTTCTATTTCTACTGTTGCGCCAAAGACTACCTTGCCATTTGCATCCACTTGGGTGATATCAATAATTTGCGCATTGGAAAGCTTGCTTTCAATTTCAGCAATACGTCCCTCAGCAAAACTTTGCTGCTCTTTTGCAGCATGATATTCGGCATTTTCTTTTAAGTCGCCATGGGCTCTGGCAACAGCAATCGCGGCAATAATTCGCGGCCTCACCACTGACTTTAACTCGTCCAATTCCGCGCGCAATTTTTCCGCGCCCTTCACGGTAAGAGGTACTTTATTCATTTTTCAACAACTCCAACACTACTTATCAATGATTTAACTGGAAGATTTGTATCTGCCAAATACAAGATTATTTTTACACAATCAGGCTATTATGCAAATCCTGCAGGCAGTTCACATCGCCTGCATCTAACTCACCCAGGGCGTAGCACGCAGCTCTTGCCCCAGCCATCGTCGTGTAATAGGTTACCCGATGCTGTAGCGCCTCTCTGCGCATGGTGAACGAGTCTGAGATCGCCTTTTTGCCTTCGGTGGTATTAATAATCAGTTGAATCTGGTCATTCTTGATCATATCAACCGTATCCGGCCGTCCTTCATTTACTTTATAAACAGTTTCACACAGTATCCCTGCATTTTTAAGATATTTTGCCGTGCCGCCGGTAGCGACAATTTCATAATTTTTTTCCACCAGCATTCTGGCAATATCAGGCGCCTTGGCTTTATCGGCATCGCGAATACTAATCAGCACTTTACCGCTATGATTCAGGTTAACGCCGGCCGCGCGCTGGGATTTCGCAAAGGCTTCGCCAAAGGTTTTTCCGATTCCCATGACTTCACCCGTTGATTTCATTTCTGGCCCTAACAATGGATCAACACCGGGAAATTTAACAAAAGGAAAGACCGCTTCCTTAACAGAGTAGTAGGCGGGAATACGCTCTTCAATAATTCCCTGTTGCGCCAACGTCTGTCCCACCATGCAGCGGGCCGCAATTTTAGCCAACGGATAACCCGTAGCTTTGGAAACAAAAGGCGCAGTACGGGAGGCCCGCGGATTGACCTCAAGCACATAAATATCCTCGCCCTGAATAGCAAACTGGGTATTCATCAACCCTTTTACCCCAAGTGCTTCGGCCATCCTGGCTACCTGTTCGCGCAGTTTATCCTGAATCTTTGGCGCTAATTCATACGGCGGCAGTGAACATGCCGAGTCGCCCGAATGCACGCCCGCCTGCTCGATATGCTCCATCACCCCACCGATTAATATTCGCTCGCCATCATAAATAGCATCGACATCCATTTCAACCGCATCATCAAGAAAACGATCCAGCAGAACCGGCGAATCATTGGATACGCTGACAGCCTCTTTCATATAACGCTGCAGGCCTTCTTCATTGAAAACGATTTCCATAGCTCGTCCGCCCAGTACATAAGAAGGTCGGACAACCAAAGGATAACCCAGTTCCTTTGCCGCATTAATGGCCTGTTCAACTGAACGTGCCGTAGCATTCGGAGGCTGCTTTAAATTCAGCCGTTCCAGTAATTTCTGGAAACGTTCACGGTCTTCGGCTAAATCAATCGAGTCCGGCGGGGTGCCGATAATCGGCACCCCGGCCGCTTCCAGCGCGCGCGCAAGCTTCAGGGGCGTCTGCCCCCCGTATTGAACAATCACACCTTCAGGTTTTTCCAGATGCACGATTTCCAGCACATCTTCCAGGGTTAAGGATTCAAAATACAACCGATCCGAGGTATCGAAGTCGGTTGATACTGTCTCAGGGTTGCAATTAATCATGATCATCTCATAACCGTCTTCGCGTAACGCCAAAGCCGCATGTACACAACAATAATCAAACTCGATCCCTTGACCGATGCGGTTAGGGCCGCCGCCCAGAATGATGATCTTTTTCCTGTCCGAAATCCGCGCCTCGCATTCCTCTTCATAGGTTGAATATAAATAAGCCGTATCGGATGAAAATTCAGCCGCGCAGGAATCTATGCGCTTATAGACCGGCCGGATACCGAGTTTATGGCGGACACTGCGGACTTCCGTTTCCGAAGTATCGAGCAGTCTGGCTATTCTTATATCCGAAAAGCCTTTGCGCTTTAATTTAAAAAGTTCGCCTTCCTTCAATGTCGACAGGGTTTTACTCGCTAATGATTTTTCTGTAATGACAAGATCTTCAATTTGCGCCAGAAACCAGGGGTCAATTTTGCTCGCCTCATGAATGTCTTCCAGCGTCATGCCGCTGCGAAAAGCATCAGCGACATACAGCAAGCGGTCAGGCCCGGGATGGCGCATTTCACGCTGGACCTTTTCAGGCGCGTCATCTTGGCTCAAATCGGTAATTTCATCGAGACCGCTAATACCGATTTCCAGGCCGCGCAAGGCTTTTTGCAGGGATTCCTGGAAAGTACGGCCAATTGCCATTACTTCGCCTACCGATTTCATCTGTGTGGTCAAACGATCATCGGCTTGAGGAAATTTTTCAAAGGTAAATCGCGGCACCTTGGTTACCACATAATCAATTGTCGGCTCAAACGATGCTGGGGTCGTGCCGCCGGTAATTTCGTTTTTCAATTCGTCCAGCGTATAACCTACCGCCAGTTTCGCCGCCACCTTGGCGATAGGAAAACCGGTTGCTTTGGACGCCAGAGCAGAGGAACGCGAAACCCTCGGATTCATCTCGATAACTATCATACGACCGTCTTCAGGATTAATCGCCACCTGCACATTAGAGCCGCCGGTATCGACGCCAATCTCACGCAATACCGCCACCGAGACATTGCGTAGAATCTGGTATTCTTTATCGGTCAGGGTTTGGGCGGGCGCTACCGTAATTGAATCCCCGGTATGCACACCCATAGGGTCAAAATTTTCAATGGAACAGATAATAATGCAGTTATCTTTTGAATCGCGCACGACCTCCATTTCGTATTCTTTCCAGCCCAGTACCGATTCTTCAATCAACAATTCATTGGCGGGTGATAAATAAAGCCCGCGCTCACAAATCTCCACAAACTCTTCCTTGTTATAGGCGATACCGCCGCCGCTGCCGCCCATGGTAAACGATGGACGGATGACAGTGGGATAACCCACTTCTTTCTGGGCGGCCAAGGCTTCCTCCATGGAATGAGCTGTCTTTGATTTTGCCACTTCATAACCGATTTTTCTCATCGCCTGATTGAATAGTTCACGGTCTTCGGCTTTATTAATCGCTTCTTTTGTGGCGCCGATCATTTCGACGCCATATTTTTCCAGCACGCCGTTGGCATCGAGCGCCAGGGCGCAGTTCAAAGCGGTCTGACCACCCATTGTCGGCAATATGGCATCGGGGCGTTCTTTTTCAATAATCTTTTCCACCGTCTGCCAGTCAATGGGTTCGATGTAAATCGCATCCGCCATATCAGGGTCGGTCATAATGGTTGCAGGATTGGAATTCACCAGAACAACGCGGTAGCCCTCTTCCCGCAGAGCTTTGCATGCTTGCGTGCCTGAATAATCAAATTCGCAGGCCTGACCGATCACGATGGGTCCTGCACCCAGTAATAAAATCGATTTAATATCCGTTCTTTTCGGCATTTTGTAGCTGTACTCTAGTAATTGTTAACTGGCCGGCTTTTTTCAGAGCCACTTGATCCATTTTCTCGATGAACCAGTCAAACAAAAATTGAACATCATGTGGCCCAGGACTTGCTTCAGGGTGTCCCTGAAAGCTCATGGCCGGGCAATCTGTGCGTTCAATGCCTTGCAGGCTGCCATCGAACAGGGAACGATAAGTCGCTATTAAATTCTTCGGCAGGCTGTCTTCATTGACGGCAAATCCGTGGTTTTGACTGCTGATTACCACGCGCCCGGTCGCTATTTCCTGAACCGGATGATTGGCGCCGTGGTGCCCGAATTTCATTTTTTCAGTTTTTGCGCCGCTGGCCAACGCCAGTAATTGGTGGCCGAGACAAATTCCCAACACCGGGATTTTCTTTTCCAGGAATATTTGAATAGCCTTGATTGCATAGGTGCATGGCTCAGGGTCACCCGGGCCATTGGATAAAAACACGCCATCGGGATTCATGGCTATCACAGATTCCGCTGATGTTGTTGCAGGTACAACAGTAATGCGACAGCCGCGATTGGCCAATAATCTCAGGATGTTGCGTTTAATGCCAAAATCATAGGCTACGACATGTTTGGTCAGATTCTCCGCTTGCGTATGTCCGTTTTGCAGATGCCAGATATTTTCAGTCCACTCATACGGCTCTGTGACTGAAACCACTTTGGCTAGATCCATTCCCATCAAGCCGGGGAAGCTTTCGATCGCAATTTTGGCAACTTCCACATTAACCGACTCGCCAGCCATAATACAGCCGCGCTGCACACCTTTGTCACGCAACAGCCGGGTTAACCTACGGGTATCAATGTCGGCAATGGCTACGACTTTATTATCAAGCAAATACTGTTGCAGGGTTTTTTTGCTACGCCAGTTACTTGCCAATAACGGCAGATCTCTAATCACGAGGCCGCTGGCAAAAACACGAGGCGACTCATCATCTTCGCTATTTGTGCCTACATTACCAATATGCGGACAGGTTAAGGTTACAATTTGCCGGGCATAAGAGGGATCACTGAGAATTTCCTGATACCCGGTCATGGCCGTATTAAAAACGACTTCACCCACGGAACAGCCATCTGCGCCTATAGCTACCCCGTGAAATACCGTTCCATCTTCCAATACCAATAATGCAGACCTGGTCAAATACGACACCTCAAATGTGCAAAACGGGATGAGTTGCCAAGAGCTCATCCCGTTATAAAAAACAAAATCCGATTAATTTTACGAGATTATGCTGTTTTGGTCATTAATAATTTTTACTTCAGGGAAATCGATGAAAGCTCAAGGAGGAACGCTGGCTGCCTTTACCGCCCGTAATCCTAGAGATTTCTTGATCAGCGCCTATTCTTTGCTTTTTCTTCGATTGAGAAACCGGCATCAGGTGAGTTTGCATAGGTTGAAAGCCTATAATCCGGAATCAACCGGTCTCACTGTTTTCCTATCGCTACCGTCATACGGAAATGCCCAGGTCATCTTGGGCGTCAAGGTGACCTGTAACTTTACAGGTTATTTGATCATGCGTGGACAGGTTTCTTTCCTGATGCAAAAATGATCAGGATTCGGTATGTTTCAGACCTGTTCCTACAGCTTAGCGGACTGAAACATATCCGCCCGGCACGCCTTTTGTGGACAACACAATTTGCCAGAGCTGATTGACGCGGGACCGGAAAGCACCGGCGCACGACAGTAAATAGTATTTCCACATCCGGAAGAATCGTTCATCATAACGGTTGGTCTTTATCAAGGTTCCCCAGTTCCTGGAAAAATTTTCAAACCAGCACATAAGCGTCCTGTCATAATCGGCGCCAAAATTGTGCCAATCTTCCATAACAAACTTTCCTTCCGGGGCTTTTGCAATTTGCTTGAGCGAAGGCAGCATACCGTCCGGGAATATGTATTTATCTATCCAGGCATCAGTGGTTATTACTGAAGTATTTCCTCCAATCGTATGCAGCAGAAATAAGCCGTTATCCTTAAGGCAATTTCGAACAACCTGCATATATTTACTATAATTCTTATAGCCGACATGCTCAAACATGCCAATAGAGACAATATGATCAAACCGCTCGTCAAGCTCCCGGTAATCTGCCAAACGTATGTCTATGGGCAAATCCGCACATAACTCTTTAGCCAGCGCGAGCTGTTTCTCCGCCAGGGTTATCCCAACACAGGAAACGCCATAATTTTCAGCCGCGTATTTCATAAAACTTCCCCCGCCGCAGCCGATATCAAGAATTTTTTGACCGGCTTGCACATTCAGTTTTCTGCATATGAGCTCGAATTTATGCGCTTGCGCCTGCTCAAGCGTGCGAGCAGTTTTCCAGTAGCCGCAGCTATAAGTCATGCGTGACTCCAGCATTGCACGGTATAAGTCATTTCCCATGTCATAATGCTGTTTCACAATAGGGGAAACAAAATGCTTGCTTTGCCGGTTCAGGCAATACGCCCAAAGCTTATTCATCAGGGTTTGAGAACATTTCCCTTGAGCTACGAACTCGGTAGAACAGATTTTATTGAATAATTCATCAAGCTGCTCACAGTCCCACCAACCGTCCATATAGGCCTCACCCAATCCCAAAGACCCTTGAGCCAGCATTCTCTCATACAGGTTCGAATTATAAACCCGGATATCCCAGGGATTATTGCCGTTAAAGACAACATCAGTACCTTCAAATTTCTCAAGTTTCGCCCGAAATTTATTTTGTGCATTATCAATTGTTTTGCGCATAACTGCTCTCCAGAGCTGAGCGCAAGTTTGCATTGCAACTTTCATTACACCTGATTTGGAAAGCATAACCAGGAATGTATATTATTGGCTTTGATTATTACGCAATGAGGAAATTTCTTTCTATTGGTAGTATATTCCCATTGTTTAAAATATACACCCGACCCCATGAACTTGTCAGTGACAATTAAACATAGCGCCTCCTTCTCCATAAGGAAACCTTTATTATCAACGTCTTAAGCTGATTTTACATACCCAAACTTTTACCAGGATCAAGCATACAGGCCATAAGAAAAAAACCGCTTGAAGAAACCAGAACCTGAATCGGGTTTGTACCTTCCGTTTAGCAAATAAACCATACCAGTGCTGTAGTGATGTGTGGTTGAAATAGCGACTACTATCCATTACCGCCGTTATCTAGATCAAATTAATGATATTTTTATTGTGGAAACCGGCGCAGTGCTGCGAGACCCGATACTCCCAACTCTTTTTGCACAGTCCGCTGAAAAAGCTGCGGATACCGCTATTAACTTATAGAAGCATCTGGCGGCCAAAATAATTTCGATCGTCGGTGAAGATGGTTTCAATTCACTTTAGGTAAGAAATGTATTCCTTACCCCATCAACCTTCCCTAACTCGTGGCCGGCTCATTCAACACAGACTGATCACCGCTTGGCGGGATTGAAAATGAGCTTTGAAGGGCAACCATCTGCGCAAGCCAACGCAGCAAACAGTCTGCTACTGATCACTTACCGACATCCTGGCCTCGTTAATTGGTGAGGAGTTAGTGACCCGAATTTTTCACTCGGCTTGGGGCGATGATGTTTTCGATAAGCCCGCCAAGGAGTTCAAAAAATGAGTAAAAAGGCATGCAAACGTCGTCTGGTAACCGGCGTAACTGGTCTGGACACCTGTTGGGAGAAGGTCTGCCTGAATTCTCATTCAACCTGATTGCTGGCACGCAGGGAAGCAGAAAAACAACGCTCGCTCAGCAGATCATGGTCTCGCTGGCAACCCCGGATAATCGAACGCCATTCTTCACTGTACCCGGGGAGCCGGCCTTGAAGATGCTCCGTTATCAACAGCAATTTCTATTTTTTGTTATCACGAAAGTCACTGACTCGATCCGCTTCTTCAACCTGACTGCAGACCTTCAGGAAGGAAATCTTGATCGTCTATTGTCACGCTTTCGCGATGAAGTGAAAGACTATGCCCCCCCTTTGTTTTTGTTGATTCATTTCGATCAGTCGCACGGTCAGCGATGCAGGAAGAACAGGTAACGACCGAACTGCAACGATTCGTGCAGCAACTGTGCATGCAAATGATGAGCACGCAGGCCACCCTCTTTTTAATCGCTGAATATTTGACGATGGAATCTGAGTCAAAGCCTGTTTTTAACATGAGAGCATTTTCATTTTGTCTATAAGGCATATTCGGCGTTGCATAGATATTTCTCGCATTCCGCCGGGGGTGAACTAATCCAGTAATTTGGCGAGGGTGTCCCACAGCATCTCGACCATGCGCTCACCGGCCTTTCTAGGCAAGGCTTTCAGCCTGGCAAACACCTGTTCGATGGGATTGAAATCCCGGCTGTAAGGCGGCAGTGGCTTGAAGATCCTGCTACCGCCCTGATGGCCTCGCGGATGCCCGCCACCTGATGCGAAGACAGATTGTCCCTGACCACGATGTCACCGGGAGATAGGGTGGGACAGAGAAACTCATGCACATAAGCCTTGAATAAAGCCCCGTCCATCGGCCCCCTGCTCACCATCAGAGCGGTTAAGCGACACTGACGCGCGTTCCACGGTTGCTCCAACCTTAGCGGCGCACCCTCGCGGTACCACGACCTGTTTCATCAATAAACACGAGCCGGGCTGGATCCAGCATCGGTTGCGTCTCCCGCCAGGCGTAGCTCCGGACGCGCAGGTCCTCGCGCGCTTGCTGGCTGCTCTTGGTGTTTTTTTTGAACGTCAGGCCGAGACGTTCCAGGCGATACCCAAGTGTGGAGAGGTGAACCTTCACCCCCAGCTTCTCCCGCAACCCTTCCAGCGTGAGATGGGGCGCCCTCAACAGTATGCACAGCATTTGTCAGGGGCGTGGGATAGCGCTGCTGGCGTGGGGTTTGGGTTCTAGCGTATCGCGCTCTCGCCGCCGTTGCTGCAAATTTTCGACGAAAGATTCGCTCACCGTGAGTCGCTTCGCAATCTGGGCGATGGGCTATCCCTGGTCGCAGGCCCCCGGTCACTCGCTTCCGTAAATCCATCGAATAGGCTTTAGGCATTGAGATATCTCCTTCAGCAAAGAACCCTTCGACGAATCCGGGCGGACGAATCCAGGCGCGTGAAGTTTCCATTAATATAATCTGAAAATACTCTAGTGACCTTAGGAGGGCAGTTCGTGCTCATCGCCGAAGACAATGGTCTGATCCTGCCGATTGAGCGCTGGCTTGACGCCGATTTCCCTCCCAGTCAATACCTCCGCGCTTGAGTTCCTCGCCCTGGATTTTTCCAAAAATATAAGGCGACCCGGTAAGATACCGACCTGGAGCCGCGCTATCCAGAACTCGAACTGACCGAGAGCCTTCTCATGCAGGATGACGAATCTACCGATTCCGTACTGCAGGGGCTGGCCGAATTAGGCGTAAAGCTGGCGATCAATGATTACGGCACCGGTTATTCCAGCCTCAATTATCTGCGGCAGCTTCTGATCGATACACTGAAAATCGACCAGTCGTTCGTGAAACGAATAAGCAGCAACGCGAACCGTGCTACGCTGGTCAGCGTCATGATTACGGTGGCTAAATGCCTCAAGCTATAGATAATTGCGGAGGGGGTGGAAACGCTGGAGCAGTACGCCTGTCTTCGGGCCCAACATTGCGACAAGGGCCAAGGCTACTATTTCGGCCGCCCCACTTGGGGGAGGCGCTCGCCATTTTACTGCAAACAAGTATATCACCCCCCTCTTATTTAATGACCAAGGCTGTGGTATGACGGAAAAGGATAAGTTTTGAGCTTGACCAGTTATCGGGCGGAGAAGGGGGATAAGCTGCACCTGGGTATGAAGTTTGCTTATTTGAACGGGGCACTCGGGAGGAAGGCCAGTGCTGATCAATTCGGTGTGCACCACAAAACCGTCAGCCGCGCAGTCAGAGTCTCACACAGAACCTGACCTCATCTTTTTAAGATCAGACATTTTTACGACAGTTCTAAAGGCTTTTCAATACGGGAGATCCGCTCATACAGTAGAAGTTGATCTACAATACTGACCGCAAAATCACCGCCATCTCTTCGCACAGTGGCAATACCACTTTCTATAATTATTAAAGGTGATTTAATCTCCTGCGCATCCTCTTCTACGAACACTATATCAGCTCTGATAGCGTGTAACTGCTCTGGCACACGGTTTTCTATATTGTCGGTCATGTTCTTGTCCCTTTCTTTAGACTTACGTCTTACCAAACAATAACATAAGGACTACAGAACTATAAACTCACTATTATTGTTACGAATTTTAGGAAAACTCCAATACATCCTGCATATCATAGAGGCCGTTCTGTTTATGATGCAGCCAGACAGCCGCTCTGACCGCGCCATTGGCAAAAGTCATGCGGCTCGTGGCTTTGTGAGTAATTTCGAGGCGCTCACCGTCAGCTGCAAACATGACAGTATGCTCGCCGACTATGTCGCCGGCCCGAATTGTTGAAAAACCGATGGTTTTTCTGTCACGTTCGCCAGTATTGCCTTTCCGTCCGTAAACAGCGCATTCTTTTAAATTTCGCCCCAGCGCTTCAGCAATAACTTCGCCCATGCGCAGCGCCGTACCTGAAGGCGCATCGACTTTATGCCGGTGGTGAGCTTCTATAATTTCAATATCGGCATACTCACCCATGACTTTTGCAGCCATTTCCAGCAATTTAAGCGACAGATTCACGCCGATGCTCATATTGGGAGCCATCACAATCGGCACGTCTTTTGCCGCATCGCTGATTAAAGCTTTTTGCCCGGCACTGTAACCGGTAGTGCCAATGACTATTTTTTTACCGGCGCGCCGGCAAATTTCGATAACTGCCATTGAAGCATCCGGCCGGGTGAAATCAATCAACACATCAAATTGATCGGCAGCCGCTGCCAAATCATCGACCACTTTTACGCCTAGAACTCCAATACCGGCCAATTCACCGGCATCCTTGCCCATTGCCGTGCTTCCCGGGCGAGAAGCTGCAACTGTCAATGCGGCCTTCTCGGAAAACGCAGCCGCTTTAATCAGCGCCGCGCCCATTCGTCCTGATGCGCCTGTTACCGCAATACGCGTCATGGTTTAGCCGGTTATTTTGTCAAAAAATGTTTTTACGCCATCAGTCCAGGAATGTTCCTGGGGGCTGTGATATTTGCCGCCACCCGACAGCGACTCGCCCAGCTTTTCTATCAGCGCTTTCTGTTCTTTGGTCAGATGCACGGGGGTTTCAATGTGCACCCGGCACAACAAATCCCCGACCGCACCGCCTCTGACCGGCTTGACGCCTTTGCCGCGCAGCCTGAATAATTTTCCGGTTTGGGTTTCAGCCGGGATTTTCAGCATCACTTTGCCCTCGAGCGTAGGCACTTGCAACTCGCCGCCCAGGCAAGCGGTAGGAAAACTGATAGGAACTTCGCAATACAAGTTAGCGCCATCACGGGTAAAAATAGCATGATCTTTTACCTGAATCTGTACATAGAGATCGCCGGCGGGCCCGCCCTGTTCACCGGCTTCTCCTTCTCCGGCGAGGCGAATACGATCGCCGGTATCGACACCGGCGGGAACTTTAACGGACAAGGTTTTGGTTTCTTCAATACGCCCCTGTCCATGACATTTGGCACAGGGATCCTTGATCTGTTTGCCCGAACCCCGACAGGTGGGACAGGTTTGCTGCACAGAAAAGAAACCTTGCTGCATTCTGACCTGGCCATGGCCATGACAGGTTGAACAAATAACGGGGCTGGAGCCTTTTTTCGCGCCGGAACCCTGACATTCACCGCAGGCAACCAGCACCGGCACGCGGATTTTGGCTTCGGTTCCGGCAACCGCTTCTTCCAGAGTCAACTCCAGGTTATAGCGCAGATCCGAGCCGCGTTGAACGCTGCTGCGCTGTCTGCCGCCCCCGAAAATATCGCCGAATACGTCACCGAACACATCACTGAAACTTTCGCCGCCGAAGCCGCCGCGGCCGCCCATCGATGCATCGACTCCGGCATGGCCGAACTGATCATAGGCAGAACGCTTTTTAGGATCTGATAATACCTCGTAAGCTTCCTTAATCTGTTTGAATTTCACTTCGGCTTCCTGAGGATTATCACTATTCCTGTCCGGGTGAAACTTCATCGCCAACCTGCGATAGCTTTTCTTAATCTCTGCATCACTGGCGTTTTTATTTACACCAAGAAGCTTGTAAAAATCTTCTTTTGCCATATTTCAATCCGCTCCTGAAAATTAACTCAGGATATCCAGCAATCTCTGCGGTAGTTAAACAAAAACCGCGCCCGCTAAGTAATAAAGCTAAGGCGCGGCATGACTTCAAGCTAATTATTTGGTATCGTCGTTTTTAACTTCTTCAAATTCGGCATCAACAACACCTTCCTCTGAGGTATGGGATTCAGAACTTCCACCGGCTCCGGACTCGCCACTTTCAGCTGCATTTTTTTGCGCATAAACACGCTCAGCCAATTTACCCGACAACTCGGTCAAGGCATTGGTTTTAGTTTCAATATCGGCTTTATCGTCGCCTTTTATTGCCTGCTTCAATGCTTCAATCGCCTGTTCTATATTACTTTTTTCATCGGCGCTAACCTGCTCGCCCAATTCCTTCAGGGATTTTTCAGTGGCGTGAATCATGCCGTCGGCATGATTTCGCGCCGATACCAATTGGGTCAGTTTACGGTCTTCATCAGCATGGGCTTCTGCATCCTTGATCATACGATTAACTTCCTCGTCTGATAAGCCGCTTGACGCCTTGATAACAATGGACTGTTTTCTACCGGTCGCCTTGTCTTTCGCCGATACATTTAAAATGCCATTCGCATCAATATCAAAGGCCACTTCAATTTGCGGAATGCCGCGCGGAGCCGGTGGAATTTCAGCCAAATCAAAACGTCCCAACGATTTATTGGCGGCCGCAACTTCACGCTCGCCCTGCAATACATGGACGGTTACCGCGGTTTGATTGTCGTCCGCCGTGGAAAAGACCTGTGAGGCATTCGTTGGAATCGTGGTATTTTTCTCAATCAGCTTGGTCATGACGCCGCCCATCGTCTCAATACCCAACGATAAGGGAATGACATCAAGCAGCAGCACATCTTTAACTTCACCACCCAGAACGCCGGCCTGAATCGCAGCGCCTAACGCTACCGCTTCATCCGGATTGACGTCCTTGCGCGGTTCTTTGCCGAAAATGTTTTTCACCATTTCCTGGACTTTCGGCATGCGGGTTTGACCACCCACCAGAATAACATCATTAATCTGCGAAGCCGATAATCCTGCATCTTTAAGCGCCATTTCGCAAGGGCCTTTGGTGCGGTTAATCAATTCTTCAACTAGGGACTCCAGTTTGGCGCGAGTCAGTTTGACATTTAAATGCTTGGGACCTGAGGCATCGGCAGTAATATAAGGCAAATTGACATCGGTTTGCTGGCTTGAAGACAGTTCTATTTTGGCTTTCTCTGCCGCTTCCTTCAAGCGTTGCAATGCCAATGGATCATTATGGACATCTACGCCGCTTTCCTTTTTAAATTCTGCGGCAAGATATTCAATGATTCGGGAGTCGAAGTCTTCCCCGCCGAGAAAAGTATCGCCGTTAGTCGATAATACTTCGAATTGATGCTCGCCTTCTATT
This sequence comes from Candidatus Methylobacter favarea, assembly GCF_902806695.1. Classification (GTDB taxonomy): domain Bacteria; phylum Pseudomonadota; class Gammaproteobacteria; order Methylococcales; family Methylomonadaceae; genus Methylobacter_B; species Methylobacter_B favarea. The sequence goes on from NZ_CADCXN010000073.1 coordinate 20,079, forward strand.
TCGGCTATTTCAATAATCGAAATATCAAAGGTGCCGCCGCCCAGGTCATAGACTGCAATTTTGGTATCGCCTTTTGGCTTGTCCATACCGAATGCCAGCGCCGAGGCTGTCGGTTCATTGATGATCCGTTTAACTTCGAGCCCGGCAATGCGCCCTGCATCCTTGGTGGCCTGACGCTGGGAATCATTAAAATAAGCGGGCACGGTAATAACGGCTTCTTTAACTTCTTCGCCCAAATAAGCTTCAGCATCTTTTTTCAGCTTCATCAAAACCCTGGCGGACACTTCCGGAGCCGCCATTTTTTTTCCATGCACTTCAACCCAGGCATCGCCGTTTTCAGCTTCAACGATTTTGTAAGGCACCATTTTTATGTCTTTTTGTACGACATCATCCTTGAAACGGCGGCCAATTAATCGTTTGATTGCAAAAACTGTATTTTTCGGGTTGGTAATCGCCTGCCTTTTGGCCGACTGACCCACTAATACTTCGTCATCGCTGGTAAAAGCGATAATGGAAGGCGTCGTACGAGCACCTTCGCTATTTTCAATAACTCTTGCTACTCCATTTTCCAGAACTGCCACGCAAGAGTTTGTAGTTCCTAAATCAATCCCAATTATTTTAGCCATTGACTACTCCAGACTTGAATATGTTTAAAATGTAAAAAGTTATTATCTATATGGGGCCTGATTTTCCAGGTTCAAGCCTGTTCATCAATGTTCGGAATATCCGCTTCCGGCTTCTCGGCTGCTTTTGCAACCGCAACCATGGCGGGGCGCAACAAGCGTCCATTCAGCATATAACCTTTTTGAAAAACGTTAACTACCGTATTGGGCTCGGCGCTATCTACAACATAGGTTGCCATCGCCTGATGCAACTCGGGATTAAACGTCTGGCCAAGCGGGTCAATTGCAACAATGTTAAATTTTGCAAGTGCTGATTCAAACTGTTTGATCGCCAATTCGCTGCCTTCCCGGAATTTTTGCACTTCAGGGCTCTCGCCTATTGCCGCCTGCAAACCCAGCACCAGGCTGTCCAACACCACCAGCAGCTCTTTGGCAAAACCTTCCAGGGCAAATTTATGGGCATTTTCCAAATCCTTTTGGGTTCGTTTTTTCAGGTTTTCCATTTCCGCCTGAATGCGAACCGCTTTATCCCAGTTGTCATGAACTTTTTGTTCAGACTCGGCTAATTTGTTTGTTAACTCTTCAATGGTCGCCTCATGCTCCATTAATTCGGTATGCGGTTTCTTTTCAACAACCGTATTACCGGCACTTTCTTCATTTTCAGTTTCAACCTGAGATTCAGGCATTTCCTGATCAGTATTCATTATTTAAGCCCCCATAAGAATAGTAGTTAATCAACATGCTTGACTGCATAAAATAAAGATAATGATTTATGATGGGGACATTGATTTCGGATTCAAGGCTGCCCCTAGCAATTTTGCAGTGATATTGACAAACGGAATGATTTTTTCATAAGCCATACGCGTCGGGCCGATTACTCCCAGTACGCCCACTACTTCATCATCTACCGCATAGGGTGAAGTTACCAGACTGCAATGATCAAAGGCATGGTAACCCGATTCTTCGCCAATAAATATCTGCACACCCGCTGCTTTCATGCATTGATCCAGCAAATGAATAACGCCCTGTTTCTGGCTAAACGCATCGAACAGTTTTTTTAAATGCTCTCTATCGGCCAGTTCAGAAAAACTCATTAAATTGGTTTCGCCTGTCAGTACATAATCTTCTTTTTTATGCCCCGGCTCAAAAGCCAGCTGAGCCATTTTTATGGCATCGAGCATGTCCTGATTCATGCGTTCCTGATCTTCCTGCAATTCTTTCACGACGGCTTCCCGCACGGCAGCCAGACTGCGCCCCTGATAGATGGAATTCAGGTAATTGGCAGCTTGCTGTAATTCCGCCGCGCTGAAGGCCCGGTCTGTATGAATAATCTTGTTATGAACTTCCTGTTCATTGGTGACAAATATGACCAATACGCGGGTATTTGATAAAGGTAAAAATTCAATGTGACGAAAAAAGACTATTTCCCTTTTTGGCAGGGTGACTACCCCGGCCATCTGGGTTAATTCCGCCAGCAATCGCGAAGCAACACCCAGGATATCGCTGGTGTCATCCCGCGCTGATAATCCTTCATACAAGCGCGTTAAATCTTTCGAGTCCAAGGGCTTGACAGTCAACAAGGTATCAACAAACAAGCGGTATCCGCTTACCGTGGGCACTCTTCCCGCTGAAGTATGGGGTGAATGGATCAGGCCTAAATCTTCCAGATCCGCCATGACATTACGAATAGTTGCAGGACTCAATTGCAAATCCGAATCCTTCGAAAGCACCCGGGAGCCTACTGGCTGTCCATCACTGATATAACGCTCAACCAGCGCTTTCAATAACTTTAAGGACCTCCTGTTTAAAACCTGAGCATTATTACTCACACAAACCTCTAAAATACTAAATTACACTCTACTATTACGAGCGCTAATTAAAAAAAAATATCAGCTCATAGAGCTATTGTCAATAAACTCTCCCTCATGGTATCAAGACACTTCATAACACCTGATCAATTAGACAAAAAATCGGCTATTAGGTTTACCCAATGCTGTCGAACCCCTAATAGTTGTTGTCGTAATCACTTAAACTGAATCATATAGAGTAACAAACAAAGCCCGTTTTATACGCAAAGATAGGTTGAGATAGAATTTAGGCGCTATGATTTAGGGTAGTGTCTTTTTCGCTTTCCACTATCGGCTGTTCCAGTAAGCGGGATAACCACACTTATGCGGGTTTATGATTTAACTTAAGCACGCTATGGGAAAGAAGCCGAACAGTAAAATTAACAATGCCGGCACACAGCAGCGTCAGTTCGCGTGAGCGCAAATCCTGTATCTGTTTAACACGAACGTGTTTGATAGAGCCGAAAAAAACACGGAGCCTAAAAGACAACATGTAAGCTGTACCTAAAATCGTCCCTGCCAGTGCTGCGATACCTAGACCCGGATGAGCCATTAAGTCCCTGATAAGCAATAATAGTTCAGCAGGGAAACCATTAGTGCCCAGCATGACTATGCCGGGCAGCGCAAATAAAAAATAAAAACAGGTTAACCGCGGCCCTACTTGGGCCAGACCGGCCAGATGCACCACTTAGTTACTGCCCAGGCGCTGGTGAATAAATCGGACGATCAACAGGATTGAGCCCGCGACTCGCGTGAAATCGCATAATTGACAATAGCGCCTTAGATACCCTGCCTATTCAAGGTAGTCATACCGCTTATAACGCAGCCGCTGCGTTATAGATTGAATTAAACAACAGCCGGGTTTTAATATATTGAAATTTCGGCAGCAGGGATTTAGCCAATAAACTGGCTAAAGCAACGGGCGCTAGCGCGTCAATAATAAAATGTGCTAATAAAAGATTACGGCGCCAGCCCTGATACATCAGATTAGTGCTTTTAGCTCAGCAACCGCAGTTATGATTGGTGCCTAAAACCTGAAAGAAGCTTTCTCGGCAATGATAATCTCAAGCGGTTAACCAGATTTTACTGTTTTACGTGACATCAAATTCATCCACTATCCTCAGCATGGGCTGCAAATCCTGGTTGTGCAGATTTTGCACACAGCCCGCGCTTAGCCCCAAGTGCGGGCATAAGCGAAACAGCCGCCAGCCGCTGTTGCTTATTGCGCATCCGGGTTTATTATCTGCCATGGGGCTGAGTTGCCAGGGATGAATCCGATCGGCAAGCTGTTGTCAGCAGGCCCGATTATGGCGTTCGGATCCCGCACGGCTGGTTAAGGCGTCTGTCGCATCGTCAGGTAATACACCGATATTCTGCCACCAGGCAGGAAGCTCATGCAGAATTTGATTAGCCTCATGTCGAAGAGTTGCCCCAAGTCTCCATGGGAGACTAACCGGCTGCATTTAGGCAGTTTCCAGTGCGCGACGCCTTCATCCCCAGCCGAAGCACACAGCCGTATCAGTTGCCGACAAACGAACTCAAAAATATCGTTGCCGCTTAATGACTGAATAAAGCCGCGCAAGCGGGGTATAGCATGCTATCAAGAACCGCGCTGTTATGCTCACGCAAAAAATGCATATTTTGGGAGGACTTTTGAAGATCTTCTTGTCTCATAAAGTGCTATAAAACCGTAGGCTATCAGGCCGTGCTTTGGGCAATGCCGCTGTTGACCAATCCATCAATGCCCCTGGCAAGCAACCGAATAATAAGCGGCGGCAATCTTTATTTCGTCTGCTAACAGCTTCGCGGGACTTAAAGCCTTCAATTTGCTGAATTTACAGCAGGATGCTGATGGGGCTGAGTGCTTCAATATGAGCCAGGGCTAGCCGGGGTAGGGAAAATATTCGTTGAACTGCAAATTGGCGGGGCGCCGGTTATATATATAGCTAACAGATTAGCTACCTAATAGATAACCGGCGCATTTCCAGTCGGGATTAAAACTATCACTAAAGAGCCCCTCCCCTGTGTGCGGCAGGCTGAGGATGCCCTTTATTCATATTTCCATCGATATTTACTCCTGGCTCTTTATTGTTGAGGCGAGAATTTTAAGGGACTTGTTTACTGTCAAGCTTGATGGATATAATAATTTGCTGTTTGTTGCGGACTTTCGGAATGGAAAGAAAATCCGAGTTTTTCCTTCTTGGCAAAATACATTGCATTATCAGCATGATGAAGCAGGGTTTCACTGTCGGTGCCATTTTTAGGATAAATTGCAATGCCGATACTTGTACCCAAAGTAATTTCATCACCCTTCAAGGAATAGGGCATTCTTAATATTTTCTGGATTTTTTCCGCGACCAGCACAGCTGCATCCGCATCAGTCTCCGGTAATATCAGGGCAAATTCATCGCCCCCGAGTCGTGCTGCTATGTCGGAATCACGCACGGTAGAGAGAAGTCTTCGGGCTAATTCTTTAAGAATTTCGTCACCGGCAGCATGACCCAGGCTGTCATTGATAAATTTAAAGCGGTCCAAATCCAGGTAAAAAAGCGAAAAGGACAACTTTGTACGGTTGGCCATATTGAGGGTTTGCTGAAGACGATCGGTAAATAGTCGGCGATTAGCCAACCGGGTCAATTCATCGTAATAAGACAGCCAGATCAAGCGCTCATCTGCCTGCTTACGAATAGTAATATCATGCACAATCCCGTCGACGCCAATACAGTTGCCATATTCATTGTATACAGGTGAATCTGTTACTTCCAACCAGTGCGGTACATGCCTTATATCATAGATTTCCAGCTCATAAGGAGGATTAGGTACGCCTTTAGCACAGAGTTCAGTACAAGCGTCTATTTTCAAATTCACGGGATTATCAGTCAAATAGTTACGGAAATTGGTCATGAATTCTTCTGGAGTGTAACCCAGGATATTAGTAATTGAAGGGCTGACATAAGTAAATATGCCATTACTGTCATGCTGATAAAAAAAGTATTCGTTACGAAGATTCTCTACCAGGCTACCGAACCTATTTTCGCTGGAGTTAAGCTCGGCTGTACGTTTTAATACCAAATGCTCAAGTTCGCTTTGCAATGCCTTGAGATTATTATTAGCAATTTGAACTTCATTCTTTGACTGGTTAATTTTTTGATTTTGCCGCCGAACCTGAAAAATCCATAACAGTAAAAAAACCAGCACAATAAAAAAACCTCCCAGTATTTTCCCCAGCAACAAATAATCAATTGAAGGCTCGGATTTAGGAACCCATTTGGCGAAGACATTCTGTATTTCTCCTTCGCTTAACGAATCCAGCCCTTTTTGTAAAATGGCCACCAGTATGGGCCAATCCTTGCGTACGGCCATACTCTCATTGGCGCTGTTGCGGTCATAAAAGGCGGCGAATTTCAGATCGTCCAGAAAAAATTTTGTTTGCAGATAATTAGCCGTAGCCATAAAAGTAATGGTAGCATCAGCCTTCCCTGCACTGACGGCATTAAGCCCTTCAAGCATGGTATCCACAAAATAGGGCTTGACAGAAGGAAACTCTTCGATAACGCTGTCTCCATACTGATAACCTTTAACGATGGCGATTTTTTTACCCGCAAGATCGGTACGTTCCTTGATCGTATCATTACCCTTTTTGGTCATAATCACCAGGGATTTGGTCAAATAGGGTTGGGTAAAATTAAACCAGAGTCTGCGTTCGGGGCGATTAACCATGGTTGCGACTATATCAACTTTACGCGCCGCGGCTATTTTATATAATTCATTCCACGAGGTATTCTGATAAATTTCAAATTTAACGCCCAGCAGTCGGCTCAGAGCGTTAACCGTTTCAATGGCAATACCTTCCAGGTGCCCCGAGTCATTGATAAAACTGTAGGGCGGCAAAGAGCCGTCAAAAGCGATCCGAATATTTTTATGAGACGCCAGCCATGCCTGTTCCTTAGCCGTCAATTGCACTGTCCGGTCAGCTTTATTTTCCGTTGCCGGAGTTCCATGCGGGTCGCCTCCAAACGTTCCGCTTAATAAGAAAATACAAAGAAATAAAGAAAGAATATAAGGCATTGATTAAAAGAGGTAGCGTAATTTTACTTGAAGAATTACAAATTATTCAGATCAGAATTGATAAAAAGTATAGTAAATTCTGAAATAAGCGGCAGTTATAATTTTAATGCTCTATCAACTTTATTAGTAGTTTAGTTTAGCACCCGGGGGTATTCCACTTTAAGCGTTGATTCTGCAGATCAATTCTTAAAAACAACCTAAACTTAATACTTGCCCAGATTCAGGTTTTTGAATAAAGCAGTAAGGTGTATCGCTGTGATAATGACCACCTATCAAAATTAATTCGATAAATTCTATAATTCAACAATGAAAATATCCCCTGGGCAAACTGTTTCAGCGCCGAAAAAACTTCACCAGCGTCTTTATGCCCAAGTCCTGACCGCCATCGCCGTTGCCATTCTGCTGGGTCATTTCTTTCCTGAAACCGGTATAGCGATGAAGCCACTAGGCGACGGCTTTATCAAACTGATTAAAATGATTATCGCGCCGATCATTTTCTGCACGGTGGTAAGCGGTATCGCGGGTATGCAGGATATGGACAAGATCGGCCGCGTCGGCATTAAGGCGCTGATTTATTTCGAAGCCGTGAGCACGCTGGCGCTGGCTATCGGGCTAATTGTCGTCCATATCATTCAACCCGGTGCGGATATGAATGTTGACGCAAGTAAACTGGATAGCCAAAGTTTATCTCCATATACCACTGTGGCGAACTCCAAAAATACAGCAGATTTTCTTCTGAATATTATTCCGGCCAGCGTAGTCGATGCGTTTGCCAAGGGCGATATACTGCAGGTATTACTATTTTCATTATTGTTCGGCTTCTCTCTTGCCGCCATGAAAGAAACCGGTAACGAAGTCATTGTATTCATCAATAAAGTATCCCATGCCTTGTTCGGAATCGTAGAGACCCTTATGAAGCTGGCGCCCATGGGGGCTTTTGGCGCCATGGCGTTTACGATCGGCAAGTACGGTATTGTATCGCTTGCGCCGCTGGCAAAACTGATGGGCAGTTTTTATCTCACCTGTTTAGTATTTATTTTCATGGTGCTCGGACTCATCAGCCGCTTTGCAGGTTTCAGCATTATCAAATTTATCGTCTATATCAAGGAGGAGCTGTTTATTGTGCTGGCCACTTCATCCTCCGAATCCGTATTACCGCGCATGATGGTTAAACTTGAAAAACTGGGCTGCTCCAAATCGGTGGTAGGCCTGGTCATTCCAACCGGTTACTCGTTCAATCTCGACGGCACGGCAATTTATCTTGTCATGGCGGCGATCTTCGTTGCCCAAGCCACCAATACCTCGCTGACTTTAATGCAGGAATTAACCATTATCGGGGTGCTGCTGCTCACCTCGAAAGGCGCGGCGGGCGTAACCGGCAGCGGTTTCATTACCCTTGCCGCAACTCTCTCGGCGATTCCAGCCATACCCGTCGCAGGACTTGCTCTTATTCTCGGCATCGACCGCTTCATGTCAGAAGCTCGTGCCCTGACCAATCTTATTGGCAACGGCGTTGCTACTATAGTTGCGGCCAAGTGGGAAAATGAATTGGAGGTCCGGCAACTTGAGTCTGAATTGAATGCCGTTACAATGGAGGATAAAGCTTGAGCGGGCAAATTTGACTGCTCCAATCAAGGCTATAAACACCATGGCTCGCTTTATTTTTATTTTTCTAAAAATCCAGAATGAGAGCAGGTACTCATTTCAATAAGCCCCAAGCCGCTTTGATTACACAACTGTTAGCCGGCAAAAATGATATCTATGCTCTGTTTTTTGCTGCTATCGAAATTGGTATATCTTGATTAAAGACTTAAAATAAGCTCATATTTTTTAATGCCATCCGGATTATTTATGCAGCCGGTATCAGCTCTACTATCCGCACATATTTCGGAATTGATTAATCATGAATAACCTGTCTAAAAACTTCATCTGGATACTGATTTCTATTTTCGGAGCGTCGGCAGTCGGCGTCATCGCAATGAATCGCGGCGAGAGCATCAACGCCTTGTGGTTCATTGCCGCTGCATTATGCATATATACAATCGCCTATCGCTTTTATTCGGCATGGATTGCTGCGAGAGTGCTGGCAATTGATGAAACCCGGGCGACGCCGGCCGAACGCCTGGACAACGGCCGCGATTTCGTGCCAACTGATAAATGGATTGTATTCGGTCACCATTTTGCCGCCATTGCCGGTCCCGGTCCTTTGGTAGGCCCGACCCTGGCTGCACAATTCGGCTATCTTCCCGGCACTTTATGGATTTTGTTCGGCGCCGTACTGGGAGGTTGTGTTCAGGATATGGTGATATTGTTTATTTCCACCCGGCGCAACGCGAAAAGCCTGGGGCAAATGGCGCGTGAGGAAATAGGACCGGTAGGCGGCACGGCGGCGCTGATAGCCACTTTTGCCATCATGATCATCCTGATTGCCGTGCTTGGCCTGATTGTCGTCAATGCAATGAAACATAGCCCGTGGGCGGCTTCTACAGTGACGGCGACCATTCCGATTGCAATGATTGTTGGCTTTTATATGCGCCATTTTCGTCCCGGGCAAATATTGGAGGCATCGGCATTGGGGGTAATCTTGTTACTGCTTGCCGTGGCGGGCGGCGGCTGGATCGATCATAACCAGACCTTGCGCAGCCTGTTTGATCACGAAGGCTTAACCCTGGCGTGGTGGGTGATGGCGTATGGCCTGGTCGCTGCTATTTTTCCGGTATGGCTATTGTTGGCGCCCCGCGATTACTTATCGACCTTTATAAAGCTGGGCACCATTACCTTGCTGGCAATAGCAATCATCATGCTGCAGCCGGATGTTAAAATGCCGGCGCTGACGCAGTTCATCGACGGAACCGGGCCTATTTTCGGCGGCAAACTGTTTCCGTTTGTCTTCATTACCATCGCTTGCGGCGCAATTTCAGGCTTTCATGCGCTGATCGCTTCCGGCACTACGCCAAAGCTTCTGACCAGCGAGCGCGATATCCGCATGATCGGCTATGGCGGCATGGTGCTGGAATCATTTGTAGCGATCATGGCGATAATAGCTGCTGCCGTGCTGGATCCCGGCGTGTTTTTTGCCATCAATAGCCCGTCCGGCGTAGTCGGTAAAGAGGCTGTAGCCGCTGTTGCAAAAATCTCATCGTGGGGCTTCCCGGTAACAGTAGAACAGATGCACATGCTGGCCAGGCAAATGGGCGAAGCGACTCTGTTTGCCCGTACCGGCGGCGCGCCTTCCTTGGCGGTGGGCATGGCGAGCATTTTCGGCAACGCTTTTGGCCAGAGCCTGCTGGCGCTGTGGTATCACTTTGCCATCATGTTTGAAGCCATCTTTATTCTCACTACGCTGGATGCCGGAACGCGGGTGGGCCGGTTCATGCTGCAGGATATGCTCGGCAATATCTGGCCGAAAATGGCGCAGACCTCATGGCTGCCATCAGTCATTCTTTCCAGTGCGCTGGTAGTGGCGGGCTGGGGCTATTTTCTTTACATCGGCGTCATAGATCCGAACGGCGGCGTCAATATTCTCTGGCCGTTATTTGGTATCGCCAATCAAATGCTAGCGGCGATTGCACTGTGTGTGGGCACGGGTATCCTGTTCAAATCAGGCAAATCCAAATACGCCCTGGTGACCGCTCTACCCTTGTTGTGGCTAATCATTATTACCAGTACCGCGGCATGGGAAAAAATTGCCAGTAACGATATCCGCATCGGCTTCTTTGCAGCGGCGAATGATCTGAGTGACAAGCTGGCGGCTGGAACAATGCCGTCAGAAAAAGCAGATATTGCACCGCAATTGATTTTTAACCTGCATCTGGATGCCGGGTTGACGCTATTTTTTGTGATGCTGCTGTGGCTGATCGTATTCGATATGCTGCGGATGTGTTTTTATTATAAAGTGGGAAAGACAGTGCCCCCGGCTACAGAATCACCCTATACCGCAAGCCGGTTTGTTGAAAAGTGGGTGAGAGATTAATGCTGCGAAAACTCAAATCATTATGGCAAATTGTGCGCCGCTTGTCCGGCGACGATGCCTACGAGCAATACCTGAAGCACTTTGACGCGCATCATCAAGCCCATTCTGATAATAGCAGCTGCCATGCTCCTTTAAGCAAGGAGATGTTTTTCAGGCAGTGGCAGGATGATAAGTGGGAAGGGGTGAAGCGGTGTTGTTAAAGGGATAATTTTTAAATAGCGACAATCCTTGATTTCCTCCCCTATAAATAAAAACAATCATTGTGCCGGCTATTGACTAATAAACAGCTTGCTGGATTTGATTTCTCTAGACGCAGGCAACTCATTCACTTCGGTAAAATAAAGCAACCTCCTTTTTAAAGTTCATCTTCACACCTTGCCGCCTGATCAATGAAACCATGCTGAAGCTAAAAGTCATACGAATATGCCATTGAGCTAGGTAGGGTTTATAGCCTCATTGTATAATTTAATTATTAAATTTTAAAACCAGGGGCTGACCCAGTATGACACCAGAAAAACCTTCCATTCGCCGGCGCGGAATTTATTTATTACCTAATCTGTTTACTACGGGAGCGCTGTTTTCCGGTTTCTATGCCATTACATCGGCAATGGGAGGACGTTACGAGACCGCTGTTGTGGCGATTTTTGTGGCCATGATCCTGGACGGGCTGGATGGCCGGGTGGCGCGTATGACCAACACGCAGAGCGAATTCGGGGTTCAGTATGACAGTTTGTCCGATATGATTTCATTTGGGGCGGCGCCGGCTCTGGTCATGTATTTATGGGCCTTTTCAGGTTTGGGAAAACTGGGCCTGTTCGCGGCCTTTGTTCATATGGCGGGCGGCGCCTTGAGACTTGCCCGCTTTAATACGCAAGTGGTATCTGCCGACAAGCGTTATTTTCAGGGCTTGCCAAGTCCTGCGGCGGCGGCCATTATCGCAGGTTTTATCTGGTTTTGCCTGGAGCATGGCTATAATGCTGAAATACTCAAATATGTCGCCCTGGTATTAACGGTGGCTTCGGGTTTGCTCATGGTCAGCAATTTCCGTTATTCCAGCTTCAAGGAAATTGATTTAAAAGGTAAAGTGCCTTTTATTGTAGTTATTGCAGTCATGCTGGGCATCGGCTTTATTATGGCCCAGCCGCAAACCATGCTGTTCTTGTTATCTTTAGGTTATGCCATTTCCGGACCGATTGTTACTTTGGTCATGCGCAGACGCAAGTGGCAAAGGCGTAAATTGTAAAAATCTGATTGAGGGTCTGCTGTCATCAGCGTATAGTTGCGGCCATGTCGATTCAAAACCCCATGCTTTTCAAAAACACTTTTGCTTGCGCATTATTAGCCGAAGCACGGCTGCAGGCATGGTTGTGTCTGTCTTTAAGACTCCTGCCCTGACGGGCATCCATCTTTTTTCATTAATCATTAATTTTCCCCTTATTTATGTATCAACGAAAGTTGATAGTTCTCCATGAATGGAGTTTTTATGAAAGACAAGTTAATTATATTTGACACAACCTTGCGCGATGGCGAGCAAAGCCCTGGCGCCTCAATGACACGCGAAGAGAAAGTGCGAATTGCCAAAGCGCTGGAACGTTTAAAGGTTGATGTGATCGAAGCCGGTTTTCCCGCCGCCAGTCCGGGAGATTTTGAAGCTGTTCAGGCGGTAGCCAGGATTATAAAAGACAGTACCGTATGCGGTTTGGCCAGAGCGCTGGATCAGGATATAGACCGCGCAGGCGCAGCGCTTAAAGACGCCAACAGAACGCGGATTCACACTTTCATCGCCACCTCGCCGATTCATATGCAAATGAAACTGCACATGCAGCCGGATGAGGTGATTGCGCACGCGGTCAGGGCTGTCAAACGCGCCACCCAGTACACTGATGATGTTGAATTTTCGCCTGAAGATGCGGGACGTTCGGACGAAGATTTTTTGTGCCGGATTCTTGAGGCAGTTATTAATGCCGGGGCAACGACAGTCAATATCCCTGATACCGTCGGTTACAGCATTCCGCAGCAGTTCGGCGCGACTATTGCCAATCTGATTAAACGCGTACCCAATTCCGATAAAGCCGTTTTTTCAGTGCATTGCCATAATGATCTGGGCCTGGCCGTGGCAAACTCCTTGTCGGCCGTCATGAATGGCGCACGCCAGATCGAGTGCACTATCAATGGCCTGGGCGAGCGTGCCGGTAATGCTTCACTGGAAGAAGTCGTTATGGGGGTTCGTACCCGTAAGGATGTTTTTAGCTGTCAGACGGGTGTGGATACACGGGAAATTCTGAATTGCTCAAAATTGGTATCCTCTATTACCGGCTTTCCTGTACAGCCCAATAAAGCCATAGTCGGGGCCAATGCCTTTGCTCATGAGGCCGGTATTCATCAGGATGGCATATTAAAAAGCCGGGAAACATACGAAATCATGCGCGCCGAAGACGTGGGCTGGTCGGCTAACCGTATGGTAATCGGTAAACATTCAGGCAGAAATGCCTTTAAAAGCCGGATAAATGGATTGGGATTTGAGTTCTCCTCAGAGAAAGATTTAAATGAAGCTTTTTCCCGTTTTAAACAATTGGCCGATAAAAAACACGAAATTTTTGATGAGGACTTGCAGGCGCTCATTTCGGAAGCCGGTTTTGAAGCGGAAGACGAGTATGTCAAATTGATATACCTGAAGGTCAACTCGGAAACCGGTGAAATACCCAACGCAGCAGTTACCTTGCGAGTGGATAACAAGGAAGTCATGGGTAGTTCTGATGGCGGCGGTGCTGTGGATGCCAGTTTAAAAGCCATTGAAAAACTGGTAATGACCAAAGCCACGCTGGAATTGTATTCAGTCAACAATATAACGAACGGCACGGATTCACAAGGCGAAGTAACTGTCCGCCTTGAAAAAGACGGCCGGATAGTTAACGGTTTGGGGGCTGATACCGATATTGTCATTGCCTCGGCGAAAGCCTATATTAATGCAGTAAATAAACTGCATAGCTGTGTTCAACGCAGACATCCCCAACAAGGGAATGTTTAATTAAAATCCAACACCCTTATTCTCTCATGAAGAATAAGGGTGTTGCTTCCTGATTTCATTTATTTAACTCTTGCCCATTTCATACATAAATGGCATCTGTGTTTCAATCCACGCGCCCGCGCGGGGCGCGAC
>NZ_CADCXN010000074.1 GCF_902806695.1 Candidatus Methylobacter favarea
GGCCATTCGCTCGGCCGTCTTTGCAGTTCGCTTGCTTGCCGCATTTTGGACAATCCATCACGCCCTCCCAAGGCATCTGAATGTTCCAAAACTTATACATTGTCTATATTTATTTAGCAATGCCTTATTTTACTGATAAATGCGCTATAAGCCTAGTCAAAACATGAGTAACAGTAACGGTCTTTTTCAACTCGGTTGCTTTGACTTTTAATGCGATCCGGATGTGATAACAGCAAGCGATATGATTGCTTTGCGAGCGGCTTTGCGGGGTATTGGCATTTTTCGGCGTCGCTCAACTGTTTGAGTTCGCGGTTAAATTCTTCGACCTGCCAGCCCGCCTCATTCGACTCTTGAACGAACTGTGCGCTCAGGAGTCATCCCGCTCAGTGGTAAATGCTAAGTCAATGCTCGGACAATAGGTTGACGCAGGTGTAGTTGACCGGCATGCTGATTTTGGATGTTAATGAGGTTGATCGCAAGACTGACAATCATGGTAGGGAATTTAAGTGCTTGGGGAATTTAACAGGATTACTTCTATTTCTTCGGTAATTTCTTCCTGCCGATAGATTTGCAATTTTCTATGAAGGTTAACGGTTTCATCATCCAGATGCATTATGGCGCCTTCCAAATGCCGCAAACGGTTGTTATTTTCAGCCATTAATGAAATATAAAAAACTTCATGAAGTGCAGCAAACAAGTAATAGCTTATAAGGTCAGTGTAAAATTCCGCAGCTTCAAGGTTGAGGATCGGCGGATAAGCGAATTGAACCGCTTTTTTTTGTTGTGTTGGAAAGGGCGGAAATAATTGCCTTTGGGTAATAAACCCGACTGCATAATCATGGTAAATAACGGTCAGCCGAATTGCCAACTGACTTAAGCCAAGTAGTTTACCTGTTTCCTCGCTTGCGCTAAGCGTATTGATGAGTTGATTAATAATCGAGGGTACTTCTTCTGCCACATTGGCGCCGGCAATTTCCGAAATTATGGGCAGCGGATTCTCAGAAAGCTTATTTGCAAGTCGGGAACCAACTGCTATAACTCCAGAATATTTATCTTTATTAAGGGCTTCGACAAGACTTTTATTAAAATCGCCGCAAAAACCGCGTTCAGTTCCCACTAAAATAGCTATGTGTTTGTGATAATCCTCCTCAATAGCCAATTCCGGATTAAAACTTAAAAAATCCAGCGCTGCATTTTCTATATTAGCCACTGCTTTTCCTTGCATGGTTTGAAAACGGGAAAGCTTATGAATCTCCATAAATGCCAGATTTTTCATTGCATTTAATATAGAGCGAATTTCCTCCAATTGCGTAATATGAAAACGTAGTTCATGACTTTGGCTCATGACGGCGGCTTATCGACCGCAAGCCAGTCGGCTACAGCTTGCTTCCATTGAGCCGGACTGCTGTCCAATGACAAGGTTGTGGCATCAGCTTCATTTTCTAATTTTACTAAACACCGGAACAATTCATTAAATTCCAGTGTATTGAAAAGACCTGCATTAAATGCGGTCAGCCAGGCCAACTCGAATAAACTACTGTTCGGTTTTAGCCTATCCTGCTTGAGTATTTCGCGTAGCAACCGTCCGCGTTTGATACGCGCTTCCATTGACGCTTCCAGACGCTGCCCGAAACGGGTAAAGGCTTCCAACTCCAAAAACTGGAGATAATCGAGCTTCATTTGCCCGGCTTGATCCCGAATACTCGGATGTTGGGCCTTTCCGCCTATTCGCGACACCGATTTGGCGATGTTGATGGCCGGTCGAAAACCAACATTAAACAAGCTGATATCCAGATAGATTTGGCCGTCAGTGATCGAAATCAAATTGGTGGGAATATAAGCGGCAATTTCACCCTGCTTGGTTTCAACGATAGGAAAGGCAGTCATGCTGCCACCGCCGTTTTCGGCATTCAATCTGGTTGAACGCTCTAATAGACGAGAATGCACAAAGAAAATGTCGCCGGGAAAAGCCTCCCTTCCAGGCGGCCGGCGTAATAATAACGATAACTCTCGATAGGTTCTGGCATGGGTGGAAAGGTCGTCGTAAATAATCAAGGTATCACGCCCCTGAGCCATCCAGTACTCAGCCAATGCGCAACCGGCAAAAGGGGCGATGTATTGCAGCCCAGGCAGCGCGCTCGCTTCGGCAACCACACATACCGTGTAATCGAGCGCGCCCTGCGATCTTAGTGTTTCTATTGTATTGACAACGGCCGAACGTTTTTGGCCGATAAGGACATAAATGCAAATCACATTCTTGTCTTTTTGGTTTACGACCGTGTCAATAGCAATCGATGACCTGCCCAGCCCTTCATCGCCTACCAGCAATTGCCGCTGCCCTTTACCGATGGGAATCAAGGTATCAATAATTTTGATGCCGGTGTATAAAGGTTTATTAACAAAATCCCTGGCGATAATAGGCGGTGAATTCTGTTCCAGATTACCTCTGCCGATATGAGTCGGCTGAGCCTTTCCATCAAGCGGGGCCCCGAGCGGATCGACTATCCGGCCTAAAAAATCGTCGCCCACCGGAATACTCAGCGGATGACGAGCATGACGGACGAAAGTGCCAGCGGTAAGGCTTTCGGTTTCATATAATAATATAGCGCCGATGCTGTCGCGGTTCAGATCGAATACCATAGCACGGCTGCCATCGGCAAATATTAAAATATCCTCAATGGCGGCTGAAGGTAAACCCTTAATCCAGGCAATGCCATCGCCAACGGAAACGACAGTTCCTTGCTCGGTAATTTGTAAATTAAGCCGATAGCTGAAAAGCCAATTAGTTTGTTTTTCCAGGGCGCCTTTTAAGCTATTCAGACTCATAAGCAATTTCAGCAAATCCGGCTAATTCCTGTCTTACATTGGCTTGCAAAACCCAAGCGCCAATATCTATGCGAACACCCGCTATTAATGCAGTATCCTGTTGATACTGAAAATTCATTAAAGGGCTGATTAATAAACCTAATTTTTGCTCTAATTGCTGCCTTTGATCATTAGAAAGCAGATATGCACTGCTTACTTTAACGATTAATGATTTTTTTGAATCCGCTAGCTGAAGACTGCTTTTAGCGGCTTCGGGTAAGAAGGCAAGTTGGTCGATTAACAAGTCAAATAACCGATTTTCCACTTCCGGACCAGCTGTTTGCTGCAATATCAAACCCGCAAAGCGCGCACCGTTTTCTAGGGCCTGTTTTTCAACGTGTTGTTGAAATTCTTCTTGCTGGCGGGTGAGTGTTACGTTGGCTTTTTGACGTTCCTGTTCAAGCTCCCTTCGGAGCTTTTCCAATTGCGCGCTTTTTTCAACTTCAAATTGCTGGTGCAGTTCGGATTGCGCTGCCTTTTTTTCTTGTTCCCAAAGTTGTTGACGATTTTCATAGAGCCTGCGTTGTTCTTCGGCTTCATCATGAAGTTTTTTAGCCTTTTCAAGCGATTGGTCTATATGTTGCTTACGCTTGGCGATCATCTCCAGCAGCGGCTTATAGAAAAGCCGCTGCAAAATCCAGATCAGTACCAGGAAATTGATGATCTCTAAAATAAATGTTGTGGTGCTAAATTCCATTCTGATTTCTTACGC
This sequence comes from Candidatus Methylobacter favarea, assembly GCF_902806695.1. GTDB lineage: Bacteria > Pseudomonadota > Gammaproteobacteria > Methylococcales > Methylomonadaceae > Methylobacter_B > Methylobacter_B favarea. Next base: position 3,578 of record NZ_CADCXN010000074.1, read on the forward strand.
TTATTTCACGATGTACTCAAGCAAGGGATTGCGGAATAACACAATCAAGATAATAACCAGGCTATAAATGGCCAACGATTCGATCATTGCCAGACCGATAAACAAGGTGCGCATAATTGACTTTTCTGATTCTGGTTGCCGGGAGAGGGCCTCCAGTGCGCTGCTGATGGCCTTGCCCATCGCCAATGCCGGCAGCATAATGCCGAGGGCAATCCCGAAAATGGCGGCGATGCTCGATCCTAAAACGATCATGGAAATATCGGACATGCTTACTCCTGTGGATTAAGTTGCTGGGATTGTATCGCGCCTGCCAAGTAGATCAGCGCCAGCATACCGAAAATATAAGCCTGCACCAATGCCTCGATAATATGCAGCATCAGGATCGGAATGGGCGCCAGAAAGCCAGCCACCAGTAAAATTAACATGGCCGCCATTTCCAAGCTCATCATGTTTCCGAATAAACGAATTGCCAGCGCCAAGGTGCGTGTAAATTCGCTAATGATATGGAAGGGCAATAGAATAGGACTCGGCGTCAAATAATGATGGAGATATCTTTTTAAGCCTTGCGTTTTAATGCCGAACCAGTGAACCGAAAAAAATACCAACACTGCCAGTGCCGCAGTCACCGATAGGTCGCGTGTCGGGGAGTGTAATCCCGGTATTAAGCCAATCAGATTGGCGATAGTGAGGAATATCCACAAGGAAGCTATGAATGGCATAATCTGTCGGCCATGTTCAGGCGCCACAGCCAGGATTGCTTCGTCGATTGCGGTGACTATGCTTTCGAAAACCGTTTGCCTGGCGCCCGGAAATAACTTTAAACTTCGGGTCGAAAGCCAGGCAATTAACGTTAATACCAACATGATGCCCCAGGTTGTGATAACGGAGAGACTAATAACAACGGCGCCAAGGGCAAAAGAATAAGCATTTTCCATGACTTTTCCTGCTAATCTTTAATCAGAAAATACACGTTTAAAATCCCGATGACTACGCCGGTGAGCAATAAGCTGAGAGTCCAATGCATTGAATATCCGGCCATCATCCCATCCAGCCAGCTTCCCAGATAAGCGCCGGCAATAATCGGCAGAACCATGACCAACCCTAACGTACCGATATAAATCGTCTGCGATAACAAATTAGGCCGGTCATGCTCAGCTTTTTTTATCCGGGTAATTTGGCTTTTGATTTTTATTTTCAAATTTTGCAGATCTTTCATTGCTGCCCATCCGGTTTACGTTGCCAGGACACCATGCGTTTTAGCAGGGCCTGTTCCATTCTCTGCAGGCAAAGACGGGTTTCCCGTAAGTTGTCTTCTTCGGTTATTAACTGCTGATCCAATAAAGTGCTGATCCGGTCAAAGTCAGGGTCAATAAAAAAATGCCGGGTGCTCAGTGTTAACACATTATTCTTAAAATACAACACCCCTCCGAGCAGCGCCAGATATTGCCAATTTTCCGAACGCTGCCGAAACCGGGCCAATCCCACTACCAAGGTGGTTATAAACCGATCATGATTGGCTTGAATACCGAAACTTCCCGATGCATCCATAGCCATAAAACTGCTTACTTCCTCGATGGTAAGCTCATTGGCGGCATCGTACAAATTCATTACAAACGAATTCATGATCAATCCTGCAGCGAACCGCGCATATAGCATTGCTCTTCACTGAGATTATCGTATTGTCCCACTAAAAGTGACTCGCAATCCGCCAACACTTTTTCAAGCGGAACAGATACGCCTGATTGCTTGCTGTGCTGGGCTAAAACTGAAAACGGCTGGGTTAGATAGCGCTGCAGCTTTCGCGCTCGCATGATTATTTTTCGGTCATCCTCGGACAACTCTTCTACACCTAACATGGCGATAATATCTTCCAGCTCGTCGTAGCGGGCCAAATGTTCGCGCACTGCTTGAGCGACTGAATAATGCCGGTCGCCCAATGTCTTCCTGTCCATAAGCTTGCTGCTGGAACGGAGCGGATCGACAGCCGGATAGATGCCTTTACTAGCTTGGTTCCTGGAAAGAATTACTGTTGTATCCAGATGGCTGAGGATGGCGCTGACAGCCGGATCCGTCATGTCATCGGCGGGTACATACACGGCCTGAACAGAGGTGATTGCGCCTTGCCGGGTAGATAGTATTCGGTCTTCCAGCTCTGCAACTTCAGAAGTCAGTGTCGGCTGATAACCCACTGTTGCAGGCATACGCCCGAGCAGGCTGGATATTTCACTGCCAGCCTGGACAAAGCGAAACACATTGTCCATAACAAACAGCACTTCCTTATGCAAAGTATCTCTCAGGTATTCCGCATAAGTTAATGCGGATAAACCGACGCGGAAACGTACTCCCGGCGATTCATCCATTTGTCCAAACACCATCAATGTATCGGACATGACGCCCGCTTGTTGCATTTCACGCCACAGCTCATGAGCTTCACGAATCCGTTCGCCAACGCCGGCAAAAACTGAAACACCTTTATGGATGGCGGAAACTGAATGGATGAATTCCATAATCAAGACGGTTTTCCCAACGCCCGCGCCGCCGAATAAGCCGGTTTTTCCGCCCTTTACAAAAGGACATAAGAGGTCGACTACTTTGATGCCTGTTTCAAGGATGCCGCTTATCCCGATCGCTTCTGACAAGGGCAATGGTTTCGAGTGAATATTCCGGAATTCGTCGTGAAGTAAAGGTGCTTGACCGTCCAGCGGCTCTCCGAATATATTCAATAAGCGGCCTAGGCATTCCTTAGTCACCGGTACCTGCAATGGCGCTCCGGTATCGTAAACCATCATGCCTCGGCTTAATCCGGCAGTCCCGTGTAAAGTTATCGCCCGGATACTGCATTCATCAATATGTTGATGCACCTCAAATAGATAAGTGGTGTGGTCAAAACGCGTATATAAAGCCTGTCGCAAGGGCGGAAGCCGGGTGCAATCGATAATCACCACAGGCCCATGCGTTTCAGTTATTATACCAATGGCTTGTTGAGCATTTTTTTGAGTTTGCAAATTGTTCAATATTAATATTTTTAATTAGAAAGGCTAGGCTTTTTCAGAATTTAATATCAGAATTTAATAGAAGTAGCAACATATTGAATTTTACTGGACAAATTCTTGCTTGAATACTTTGCTGCGCATTCCCCTTTTTTGGGGGAGCCAAGAGAGGGTTAAGCGGTGCTTTTCTTCTTTATAAAATGCTCTTTCGTTCCTTGCCGCTCAACTAATGAGCAGTCACTGTTGCTGAATGGCGAGCGAGCGCCTGGAAAGCCAGGATCACTGTGCAAATGCATAGCCAGATTTGTTTCGTTTGGCCTCGTACATTGCCTGGTCGGCGCTCTTGACCAAATCAAATCCGGTAATTCCGTCTTTCGGGAAAATTGAAATGCCTATGCTCGGCTTGATAATAAGTTCGCCTGTGCTGAGCTGACAAGGCACTTGAATTGCATTGGCGATCTTTTCGGCAATAAAATTGATATCACGAACGTCTCCGAACTTCATCATCAGGCACAAAAACTCGTCACCGCCATGACGACTGACTGTGTCGGCTTCTCGAGTATTGTGTTTCAATCGTTCGGCAACAGTTTTCAGCACGGCGTCACCAACATCATGTCCATACACGTCATTGATTTGCTTGAAGTCATCAAGATCCATGAACATCACCGCCAAAGTCCAACCGTAGCGTTTGGCCTGGGCCAGGCCGTGCTCCACCCGATTATCGAAGAGTGCGCGGTTTGGCAAACCGGTCAAAGGATCATGAAAGGCGGCATGACGCGCTACTGCCTCCTCTTGCGTGACCATAGTCAGCCGTTGATCCAGCATGTGGCGCACCTCGACCTCTACCTGCAGGGCCTGGTTCACGACGGTCAGCTTGTCAGCCGCTTCCTGCACCTTACCTTCAATCGCCTCGCTCTTTTCAAGGGCATAATCAATCCCTGACTGTTGATTGTGACCAGCGGCTTCCTCCTTGAGCACGGTATTGACCGACGACAACTCTTCGGCACACTCTTCCACCAGGTCTTTTACATGCTCGCTTTGCCCGAGTAACCTGGTCATGGAGGTGACGGGTAAGATCCTGCCGGTCGTTGTTGATCCTGGGTTATTTTTCATGGTGGTTATCGTGTCTTCGCCTCATTGTCAAATTTTTCATTGTGCCGCCCGGGTGACCTCGGGTAAAACGGGAATAAGCTCCGATTAAACTTGTGAGTATATGCGGGGAACTAATCGCTGTCTATATGGGCTCCTGCCAACATAAGCAAAATATTTGAAGCCCTGTGGTTTTCGACAATAAGCACCGGCTTTCACATTCCTGGGCTTTGCCGCGCATGGAAATATACAGGATTTCGAGCTGGCATTCGTCCAGCAGGAAAACTGACTGCGCTTCACTGCCCTGCGAAACATCCTTTCGAAATTCCTGGGGCGACTGGCTAAATCTTTCCAGACCAGGAGTGATTGATGACGTCAACGTCGGCTGAGAATGTCCGAAATTTGTGTATACAGTGGAAGAGTAGTGGCCAAATTTTTGAATTTCAGTGTAGCAGGACGTACGACTGCACGTGTCGCAAGCGGAAAGCTTTTGCGGGTCGATAATGATATTTCGCCCAGTTAAAATCGGACTCCCGCAACTTATGGGTTCGCGGATGCAGGACCATCGATACAGAGTCGGCACCGAAACGCCAAGATTCTTTGCCACGTCCCGGGGCGGCACACCGTTAGCCAGCAATTTCTGGGTAAACTCAATCTTACTGTCGGTCATCTGCCGCTTACGGCCCCCTGCTCGGCCCATTTGCCGTGCAACTTCAAGTCCCGTTCGGGTTCGTTCAACGGCCCGTTCTCTCTCCATTTCCGCCAGGCTCGCCATGACGTGGAAAAAAATCGCCCGGATGGGGCGCCCGTATCAAAGGCGTCGGTGAGGCTTTTGAATTGAACGCCTTGCTTGTGCAACTCGCCAACCAGATTAACCAGATTTTTGACACTCCGACCTAGCCTATCCAGTTTCCAGATAACGAGCATATCGTCTTCGCGTAACAGTTCCCGTGCCTTGATCAAACCGGGGCGCTCAGCACGGCTACCGCTGATTTTGCCGTCGAAAATATTCTTGCAGCCAGCCTCAATCAAGGCATCCACTTGAAGTTCAAGGTTTTGATCTTGCGTCGAGACGCGGGCATAGCCAATAAATATTTGTCTAATCCAGAGACCAGTTTAAAGGCAGTAATCGCATTCGGGTGCGATTCGGATCAACGTTCAGCAAGTCGCTATTCTCCAATTCGGATGCCATTTGCCGCACAGCGGCGATGACCTGCAATCCTATCACGTCAGGACTGACATCTTCCGCGCGAATTTGCACGACGCAGGGCTTCTCGCCATGGGTAGCGGCAAGGATTGCGCTGAAGTCCAAATCGTGGGTGAGGACAACATAATCATTTGCACTGGCGTAGGCCATGATTTCGGAGTCCGGCGCGTTGTTGGCACCCAGTGCTGCCAGTGCTTTGCCTCAATGCCAACACCGGCCAACAACACGATTCAGCGCGGAAACAGGTTCATATCAACGATCAGCTTCATGCGAAGGCCAATAAGACCTCGCGTTCTTCCGCTAACCAGGCAGCGTAAGAGACCCTTGGCGAGCAGAAGATCCTCGAGGTCACCGGGCTTCCGCTCGCGCCCGAGCTCGAAGCTCGTCACCTGCTGAGGGCCGATGCGAGTAGCAAGAACAGACCATAATCGGCTCAGCGCCCATTATCCAGAGGCATCTCGACGTCATGGCGAGCCGTCAAACTGACTCGACGATTATTATCAATACCATAGGGAGTACTGCCTCACAAGAAAAATTATGACTTATTGAAAAAGCAGGATGGCCGCCTGCAGTTTCACTTTACGCCGACCTCGGCAAGCTGGCTAAACCAAAGCGGATTCGGTAAGGCAGCCAAATCAGCAATACAATAGCTGATTTACGCAATTAAACACCAGGCAGCCTCATTCCTCTATGCCCAGTTCTTTTATTTTACGGGTAAGGGTGTTTCTGCCGTAGCCGAGTAAAATAGCAGCTTCATGACGTTTGCCATGCGTATAATTTAATGCGCTTTTAATTAAAATTGTCTCTACTGCGGGGATGGTTTGCTTGGCTACTTCCGATGCTTTGGTCATTAATTGCTGTTCTATCCATACTCTCAGCAACGATTCCCAATCAGTACCTTCTGTATCTTTTTTGTCGGAGGGTGTTTTGATCAATTCAGCGGGCAGATCGTGTAAATGGATTTCCCGCCCCGATGCCATAACTGTCAGCCAGCGGCAACTATTTTCCAGTTGCCTTACATTTCCAGGCCATTCCAGCGTGCTTAAAAAAGCCTCGGCAGCGGGGTTCAGTATTTTAATTTCAGAATTAAGCTCAATAGCCGCTTGATTCAGAAAGTGGCGTAACAGCAGAGGTATATCCTGTTTGCGCTCGCGTAAGGGAGGAATATGTATGCGAATGACATTTAGCCGATGGAATAAATCTTCCCGAAAACGTCCCTGGTTAACTAATACTTCAAGATTTTGGTGGGTAGCGGCAATAATTCGTACATCTACTTTAACGGAAGCATGCGCCCCCACCGGATAAAATTCGCCATCCGCAAGCACTCTTAATAGACGGGTTTGTAATTCTGCCGGCATGTCGCCTATCTCATCAAGAAACAGAGTGCCGCCATTGGCCTGCTCAAAGCGGCCTGAACGCCGCGATTGAGCCCCCGTAAAAGCGCCTTTTTCATGCCCGAAAAGTTCGGATTCCATAAGGTCCTTGGGGATAGCAGCCATGTTTAAGGCAATAAAGGGATTTTCAGCCCTGGGACTATGACGATGTAAGGCTTTGGCAACCAGCTCCTTTCCCGTTCCCGATTCGCCATTAATAAGCACGGTAATATGTGAGCGGGCAAGCCGGCCAATGGCGCGAAAAACCTCCTGCATCGCGGGGGCCGCGCCGATAATTTCGGGCGTGTTTTCTACCGGGGCAATTTCTTTTTGAGTTTCCAGTTGTTGTCGTCCATGAATACAGGCTCGATGGGCAAGATCAACGACTTCTTTAATGTCAAAGGGCTTGGGTAAATATTCAAATGCACCACCGTGGAATGCAGAAACAGCGCTTTCCAAATCAGAGTGGGCCGTCATAACAATCACCGGTAAATCGGGATGATTGATTTGAACTTTGTCTAAAAGCTCCAGGCCGTCCATGCCGGGCATGCGAATATCTGTTAACAAGGCATCCGGCAGATCGCCATGTAAGGCATGCAGTAAATCTTTGGCGCTGGAAAAACTGCGCGTGTGTATGGAGGCTTTTTGTAGTGCTTTCTCCAGAACCCAGCGTATGGACTTATCGTCATCAATGATCCAGACTGTTTCGGCATTATTCATTATCAGCCTCTACGGGTAAAAAAATTGAAAAAACAGTATTACCAGGTTCGCTATTGCATTCTATTAATCCGTTATGCTGGTTAATAAGGGATTGCGCAATCGATAAGCCCAGCCCGGTGCCTTCTGCGCGTCCTGTAATCATGGGATAAAATATTTGATTCATCATGTCCCCATCTATGCCGGGCCCGTTATCGATAATGTCAATTTTTGCAGTTAATTTATAGCGTTTACGGCCTATGTTCATTTGCCGGTGAATCCGGGTTTTGATGGTAATATTTCCTTTGCCGTCGACAGCCTGAACCGCATTTCTGGCGATATTCAGGATGGCCTGGATTAATTGGTCCTTGTCGGCCTGCAAGTCAGGGATACTGGGATCGTAATCAGTTTTAATCAATAGGTTACCGCTGGATTCGGCTTGAACCAATTGTCTTACTCTTTCCACTACTTCATGAATATTCAAAGCTTGCTTTTTTGGGAGTTTATTAGGTCCAAGCATTTTATCCATCAAACCTTGCAAACGGTCAGATTCAGCAATAATAATGCGGGTATACTCTTTAAGTTCCGGGTCGTGTAATTCCAGATCCAGCAACTGGGCTGCGCCGCGCAAGCCGCCTAAGGGGTTTTTGATTTCATGAGCCAGACCTCTTACCAGCAATCGGGCGGTATTTTGCTGAGTTAATAGCTGCTCTTCTTTGGATATACGCAGGTGATTATCCACTTGTTGAAGTTCTACCAGGATTTCACTGACTTTCTCATTGCGGAACAATGGCGTCACGCTAAAGTTAACCGTAATATTTGACAATAAACGGTCCAAAGTAAGTTCACGGCCTAACAACGGCTCTTCCATAGTCAGGCATTGTTCCAGATTTATCATTAATGCCGGGTCGGAAGCCTTGAATAAATCATAGGCCCTAAGCCCTGTTAAATGGCGGGCGCTGCCTGCAAGCAGAATTTCTCCGGCAGTATTGATATAAGTGAGAATTAAGTCACGATCAAATAACAAGATCGCTTCATTGATATGGTCGAGTATGCGTTTATACACTGTATTCTTGGCTTGCTGGTAATTTTAAATGCCATTGATGCATTTATCAGCAATTTATAGGCCAATATGTATTTTATCTCTATTTAGAAAGTCATGGGTAATTTATAGAGCCAACCAAAGCTAATACAGAAGAATCCCGAGCAATGATGATAGTTGACTATTGAACCTGCTAAAGCATAATAATATATATTCTATATAAATAAAAACGCCCCAAACTGGGGCGTTTTTTTAGGAGCCTGGAAGCTATTCTTAACAGCTTCTCTGTCAAAGACTATAGTACATGTCGTATTCCACAGGATGAGTACTCATGCGGATCCGGGTAACTTCTTCCATTTTCAATTTAATATAACCGTCAATTACATCATTCGTAAAAACACCGCTGCGAATTAAAAATTCACGATCGTTATCAAGCGCATCTAATGCCTGATCGAAGGCATGGCAGACTTGCGGTATGTTTTTCTCTTCTTCCGGCGGCAGATCATACAGATCCTTATCCATCGAATCGCCAGGATGAATTTTGTTCTGGATGCCATCCAGACCCGCCATCAGCATGGCTGAAAATGCCAGGTAGGGGTTGGCAGTTGAATCCGGAAAACGTATTTCAATGCGGCGGCCTTTGGGATTGTTTACAAAGGGAATACGAATGGAAGCCGAGCGGTTACGTGCAGAATACGCCAGCATAACAGGTGCTTCAAAGCCGGGAACCAGGCGTTTGTAGCTGTTGGTTGAGGCATTGGTAAAAGCATTGAGGGTCTTGGCATGTTTAATGATCCCGCCAATATAATATAATGCGGTTTCAGATAGACCGCCGTAAAGATCACCCGTGAACAGATTGACGCCGCCTTTGGCTAAAGACTGGTGAACATGCATGCCGTTGCCATTATCTCCGACCATGGGTTTAGGCATAAATGTCGCGGTTTTACCATATGCATGTGCAATATTGGCCACCACATATTTTAAAATTAATACTTCATCGGCCTTTTTAACCAGAGTATTGAATTTTACCCCGATTTCACATTGACCTGCGGTGGCGACTTCGTGATGGTGAACTTCCGTGACTAGACCCATTTCCTGCAGAGTCAGGCACATCGCAGAACGCATATCCTGAAGTGAATCCACAGGGGGAACGGGGAAGTATCCGCCTTTAATGCCGGGACGGTGACCAATATTGCCGTCTTCGTAGACTTTTTGCGAGTTCCAGCCTGCTTCCTCTGAATCGATTTTGTAGAAAGAGCCGCTCATATCGTTACCCCAACGAATATCATCAAATATGAAGAATTCATTTTCAGGTCCAAAGAAGGCTGTGTCGGCAATGCCAGTCGATTGTAAATAGTTTTCCGCACGCTTGGCCAGAGAACGAGGGTCGCGCTCATAACCTTGCATGTTTTTGGGTTCAATAATATCGCAGCGCAAATTTAACGTATTATCATCATAGAAAGGATCCATAACAGCTGTAGTCGGATCAGGCATTAAAATCATATCGGATTCATTAATATGCTTCCAGCCTGAAATTGAAGAGCCGTCAAACATATTGCCTTCTTCAAAAGTATCCTCATCAATGGTATAAGCGGGAAATGTCACATGCTGTTCTTTACCGCGAGTATCACAAAAACGAAAATCAACGAATTTTACGTCATTGTCCTTAATCATTTTAAGTACGTTTTCTACAGACATTTAAGTCTCCTGGGGGTTATAAAATCAGTTTTTTATGCCTAGGCTCATAACATAACACTTTTTTTAATGCATTAGCCACTAAAAAAAACGGTGCAGAAAGACTCCTGTTATGGGCCTAATCCTAAGAATAATATAGTTAAATAATTTTCCTATCTGAACATATTTATGAGCCATCTATCGCACATTTTTAGTGCACTTCCAACCGGAATTGCCCGGAATATGTGCGTTCACTTTTATTTTGTTGCATTAAACCTATGATTATTAGCTAAAATACAACTGGCATTTTATTTGCTGCTATTATTATTCATAGGCACCTTGCCTTAACTGATTAATCAACGAGGATAATTACATGAAAAACCGTCCCAACCATGATCGTTTTAAACTTAAGCCATTGGCGCTAGGCTTCGCATTAATTTCAGCTTTTGGCGCGGCGCATGCAAAAAGTTTAACGGAAGCTGACAGTTTACTCGAAGCTATGGGCGATCCTAATGAAAGCTCGCTAATGAAAAACATGGGAGTTAAAGTGGGCGCCTGGCTTAATACAGGCGTGACTTATAATGGCAATGATCCAGCCAATAAATTTAATGGTCCGGTCACTTTTGGAGATCGTTCGGCCGAACTGCAACTAAACCAGTTGAATTTGTATATACAGAGAGCGGTAGCCACAGAAGGAGATTCATGGGATATCGGAGGCCGCTTCGATGTCATGTTCGGTACTGACTCTATTTTTACGCAAGCCTACGGCGTTCCGGCATTTGATGTAAATACCGGGCAGCCCTTAAACAGGGGCAACTATGACCTTAATCTTCTTAATCATAACAGTCGTTTTTATGATCTTGCAATACCCCAGGCTTACCTGGAGGCCTACGTGCCTGTAGGCAAGGGTCTGAATCTTAAGGCCGGCCATTTTTATACGCCGATTGGTTATGAAACGGTTCCTGCCCCGGACAACTTTTTTTACACCCATGCTTACACCATGCAATATGGCGAACCGTTCACTCATACCGGCTTATTGGGTAACTATGCGGTCGACAGTAACTGGGCTGTTATGGGGGGTGCCGTTACCGGCAGCGCCACGGGCGGCTGGGATGGCAATTTTAATAAGCAGTTAGGCAACTGGGATGGTATCGCCGGCGTCACCTGGACCAGCGACGACAAAGGAACCTCGGCCAATATCAGCGGCACCTATGGCGGCACATCCGAGCATAGCAGTCAGTCCTGGGGGCTTTACAGCATAGTGGTGAAGCATAATATCACCGATAAGTTTCACATGGTTTTACAACATGACCACGGCTACGCCAATAAGGTCTTGTTGGGCGGAGTGCCCACTGACGCACAATGGTATGGGGTCAATACGCATTGGTACTATGATATTCTCGATAATTTGGCGGCAGGCATCCGCGGCGAGTGGTTCCGCGATCAAAACGGTTTCCGCGTCTGTGCTCCTGGCCGTGTATCTGCAGCTACCGATAATCAAGGAATTAGTTATGCTTCCAGCGGTAATTTCACCGCCAATTGTGGTGCCGCCAGTTATTACGCAGTCACTGCTGGCGTGAACTGGAAGCCGGTAAAATGGCTGAATATTCGGCCGAATGTTCGTTATGATTGGGTTGATGCAGGCACCTTAGCAGGTACCGGGCCATTCGGTGAAAATAAAAGAGACCAATTTCTGTTCTCGACCGATATGAATATTAATTTTTAATCGTCGAACGACGAAACCTGCCCTCTAAAAAATGCGCCTGCGGGCGCATTTTTTGTCTCCTTGAAGAGATACACGCCCAATATTCCTGCATAAAACTCGAATCGAATAGCGAATTTCTGTAATACAGGAATCTCATTACTCAGTCTTTTTTTCTTTGAATAGAATATTAACACTATCCAGAATCAGTTTATTCTTGGATTTGCCGGATGAATCCCTTTATAATTGTTAGGTAACGAATTTCTCGGGGTGTTAGCTCAGTTGGTAGAGCAGTGGACTCTTAATCCATCGGTCCAGGGTTCGAGTCCCTGACGCCCCACCAATAACATCAAGGAGTTACGTATTTTCGTAATAAGTAATAATATCTCGGTGCTATGCCGGTGCTATGTAGCTTAATAAATATTGAAAAAATTGTAATAACATTTTTCATTTTTAGCCAAAAAACGGATGCGGTTGTTATCAGGCAACATCATTTCGCTTTGAAGTCTGCCAGGAGCTTATCAAACAGCGGGCTTAATGGACTAGCGGGAGCATTTGAACAGAAACTTACGGTTTCAGAAAACAGAAAATTATATTGTAATAAAAAACAATCAGCTAAGATTCCCATGATCAGCAATAGCTTGTCTGACTATTGCCCGAGTCGTGTAGTGGTATCTTATTGATTGTACTTAAAATTAAACCATAACCGTAATTTTCTGCACAGATGCTCCCGTTAGTCCTTCTTGGCGATCTGTATCGGAGGCTTCGGCCTCACACGTCGTGGCGTGATATCGACTATCGCATTCGCGGAGACGTGAAAAGATTTCTAAGTTTGGAAGTCGGAGATGGGCTTAATCCGCAATTCATATTCAGCAGTGGCCAACGGCGTGCTACTGGACTTGCTTTTTTGCTTTCGGTTTATTTAGCTACATCCTGGAGTCATTTCAGGACTTTGATTCTTGATGATCCAGTACAACACATAGATGACTTTCGCGCAGTTCACTTAGCTGAGATATTAGCGTCGCTGCATAAAGCAGGGCGTCAGATAATTTGTGCTGTATAAGACCCTGCTCTAGCCAATCTCTTGTGCCGACGGTTACCTTATTCATACGAGTCCGAGGGTCTTCACATCAAGCTTGGGGAAGATAATCGTGGTGTTCTGAGTGTTCTGGAAAAAACGATGATCACCTGCTCTGGAACATCTATTTTGCAAAGGATTAAGGAATAACCTACAAATGTCCGTTTGTAGGTTATTACAGATATTACTTTACCCTGAGACCTTATCCATAAACGTACCGAAACTATCCGCCACGGTAAACCCGACTGTTTCTCCCAACACTTTGAAGTGCTCCCGGCCACAATCGATTTTGGCTTTCTCTACGGGGCGGAGGAATTTGCCCAGGATGCTGCCCTTGGTTTCAACGACAAAGTAAAGCTTTTCGCCGTCCTCATGATCGACCAGGACCGCCCAATCCGGGTTGTAATTGCCTAACGGAGTTTCAATCTTGAACCAACCAGGCAATTTCGCATAAACCTTGACATCCTTGCTCTGCTCGAACGATCTGGCGAATTCCGCTTCCACTTCGGAATCGTAGACTACATGGTCATAGACCGATTTTTGGGCTTCCAGCATGTTTTTGTTGAGGTAGCCGACCAGCTCTTTATCCTGAAAAAGCTCCTGAGCGTAGAAGTGCTCATCCCCGATTTTTTCATATTTTATGCCATCGACAATGAAATGATGCATTTGGCTCTTGATAATGGCGCTGACCTCATCCACGAATTTCTGCGGATTGTTTTTGAAGTCCTGTAAGCGCCCGCATTGCGTGAGAATTTCAACCAGGGTTCTCCGTGTCAGATTGGTTTCATTCTGAAGGTAACTGACAATATCCGGCAACGCATAATCTTTCGCATCGTAAACATGCCGGGATTCATGGATTTTATCCATCGTTATGCCACCGCGCTCAATTTTGGCGGTACCTTTTCCATAAACAAACTTGGCTTTGCCGACGACCAGATCGTTTTTAATCTGCTCGGCACATTTGTTGACGAGGTCATCAATATCAAACTCCACCCTGAACGTCGTCTTGTATTTGATACGATCCCAGAGCTGCTTAAATTCTTCGCCGAGATAAACCGCTTTATTGAGAGCCACCAGCTTTTTGTCGCCGGCATTTTTGATGTTCAGGTTGCCTGATACTTTTTTGAGCGCCGCTGTAATCAGGGCGGCATAACTTTGGAGATCTTCAGGCAGGTCCATCTTGTTTTCCTTGATGTCGGTGCGCAGCTTGTCCTGAACCTTGCCGTTCTTGTCGATATAGTGGGCGTCAAACAGGTAGCCCCATATCTTTTCAGAAGTTTCCGCTCCCAAAAAGGCTTGTTTTTGGTCTTCGGTTTCGATCACGATATTGGCGAACAGGTGCTTTTCGACCACGCCGAATTTAATGCCTTCTTCCTCTTCGATCTCCCGCTGTAGCTGGCTGACAAAATCCTCATAGGATTCATTAGCCATGACGGTCAAGGTATTCACCTCGAAGCCATGCACCCGTTCCCCGTCCTGATTGACCGCGATCCGCAGGCCGCGTCCAATTTCCTGCCGTTTTTTGATTACCGACGCGGTTTCATTGAGCGTGCAAATCTGGAACACATTCGGATTATCCCAGCCTTCTTTCAGCACGGAATGGGAGAAAATGAACTTCAATTTGGATTCGAAGCTGAGCAGTTTTTCCTTATCACGCATGATAAGCTGATAAGTATCCTCGTCCAGCTGGGTGACACCGCTTGTATCTTTATACTGGCCTTTGCTTTTGCCGGATTTATCGATCGAGAAATAGCCGTCATGCACCGCCTCGACCAGGCTTTCGGTATCAACTTCTTTAAACAGGGAATTGTATTTCGGCTTTTTGATCAACTGGCGATATTCTTCCTCAAACATCAGCGCATATTTGCCCTTCTGCGGGTTCCCGTCTTCATCGTAAAAACGGTAGTTGGCTACCTTATCGATAAAGAACAGGCTCAAAACCTTAATGCCTTTGGGCGTGAGTTTCAGTTCCTTGTCCAGATGCTCTTCAATGGTTTTACGGATTTGCAGCCGTTTGTATTCATCCGGATTCACGTCGCCGACCAAAGCGCCCAAGCGGATAATCTCGGGCTTGCTGGTGAAATCGATATATTCGTTACCGGGTTCGCAATAAATATCATTGACCACATAGCCGTCATACACATCCCGGCCAACGGACAACTCCAGCAGGTCAGTACCGCTTTTCACTGTCTGAACGACGCGCTTTACCTCGCCGTTTTGCATCTTGTCGAATTCGATCTTCGCGGTAATCGGGCTTTTCTTATGATCGACGCTCAGCAGCTTTATATAGGCTTTGTTGTGGCCGTCCTTCACCTGGATTGACGCCACCTCGATCTGCTTGACCAACTTGCGCTCATAAGCATCGATGGAATCGAGCTTATACATCAGATTGTATTTTTCTTTATGCGTCGCCGAATAGCGGATCGTGCAGAGCGGATTGAGCGAGGCAACCGCTTCCTTGGATTTGGCCGTCGTATCCACGCTTTGCGGCTCGTCGATAATGACAATCGGCTTGGTGTCGCGGATAAACTCAATCGGCTTCATGCCGCTCATGCGGTCATTGGGCCGGTGAATGATATTGGCTGAGGTCTCTTTGTCCGGATCGGTAAAACTTTTGCGGAAGGCGTCGATGTTGATCACCATGATCTGGATGGCGTCATTGGTGGCAAAGCTACGGACTTCGCCCAGTTTCGATGAGTCGTAGACAAAGTAGTCATACGGCGTATTGTCGTAATGCTCCTTGAAATGCTGCTCGGTGATTTGCAATGTTTTATAGACGCCTTCCTTAATAGCTACACCCGGCACCACGATAATGAACTTGGTAAATCCGAAGCGTTGATTCAATTCAAAGATCGTGCGCAGATAGACATAGGTCTTACCGGTCCCAGTTTCCATTTCAATGGTGAAGTCTCTGGATGCGAGTTCGCCGGTTTGTTTCAGGCCATTCTTAAGCTGGATGCTGCGAATGTTCTCCAGCAATTCGTCATCGAGCAGATCAAGCTTATTGCCGATACCCAGCTCCGACTGACTGGCAAAAATATCGATTTGCGGGCCTTGCCTGAGGGTCGTCACCTAAAATTGGTCTGAAGCGTATCCTGGCCTTCGAAAATATCGGTCACGGCGTTGATTGCATCGCGTTGAAAGTCCAGATCCGCGTTGAATTGTAATTTCATTATTGATTCCTTTTTGCCTACAAAGCCAGGTAAACCGTGGCTTGAAGCTTTTCATGTATTTTGTGTCCAACAAATCATCTACAAAACATTTTGTGTCCGATATTTTTAGTTTGGCCGGACACGAATCTTTTTGCGTCTCAACTGTCGGACACAAAAGCTCAGAGTATTTTTCTGCCTTCGGCAATGTTTAACAACTCTGAAAACGCCAAAGTCGCTGGCCGACTACCGCTTGCCTCTTGAATGACTTTCAAATGCCCGGATTCCCGGATTTGCCGTATTAAAGGCAACAGCGTCTGTTTGGGAATATCGGTGCGTTTGACCAACTCGGTCGTTTGAAAAATCGGCCGATCAAACAATGCGTCGAGTATCTGGATTGAATATTGTGAATGGGTGATAGAGACAATGCGTTGTTTCATCGCTTCATACAATGCCAGGATTTCGTGAACTTTCTTCGCATTTTCAGTCGCCTGCACCGAGATGGCCTTGAGAAAAAAAGCGATCCAGCCGTCCCAGTCATCGGCTTGTGATATTCTCGCCAGCCCTTCGTAATAGGCATCGCGGTTTTCTTCCAAGTAGGCGCTCAAGTAAAACATCGGCGAGGCCAACTTTTTCTTTTGATAGAGAAATAATGGAATAAGCAGGCGTCCGATGCGCCCGTTGCCGTCTTTAAAGGGATGGATCAATTCAAATTGGGCATGAACAACCGCCAATTGCAACAATGCATCGATATCATTGTCTTGTATGTATTGAGCCCAATCGTCCAAGGCCGATTGCAACTGTAACGGCGATACCGGCACGAATGTCGCCTGATCAATCGTGCAACCTTTGGCCCCTATCCAGTTTTGGTCGCGTCTGAATTCGCCGGGTTCTTTATCCTTGCCGCGCACACTATCGAGTAGAAGCTTGTGCATTTGTCTGATTAGCGACAATGAGATAGGCCGGTCGCGCAGATAATCCGAAGCAAGCATCAACGCACGGCGATAATTGACAATTTCAAGAATATCCTGGGTTTTAAAGACATCCATCTGAATACCGGCGTCGTGCTCCAAAACCTCGTCCAAGGTCGCTTGGGTGCCCTCGATTTTAGAAGAAAGTACCGCTTCTTGTGTAGTAATGGGCGACAGTAAGACCGCAGGATTCACAATGCCCTGCAATAGCCCGTCGTATTTGGCCAGTGCCGCATTCGCTTCGCCGACTAACTCCAATAAGCGGCGATAATCGAGATTTTGCAAAGGCAATTCATGAGCGATATAAGGTTTCATGGCTTATTCCTATAGGCTCTTCACGTCGTCAATGCCGTGCTTTTTCAGGATTTGGATCGCATTGGTTTTCACCACGTCGTCCGCAAAACCGCTATCCTTGAACACGACACGCATAACCTCCGGCGCCAGCTCCTCTTTCAGACCGCCGATGCCTTCCACCACATCGAGGGTAATGGCATTATCCAGACAGATCACCAGAGCGCCAAAACCGATGGCATAAACTGTCTTGCCTTGATCTGGCGCTCCTCAATCGGAACCGTCAGATCAAGGCCGTATTTGAGCAGGATTTCATAGAGCACATCGTCTTCCGAGCGCTCCGCCTTGATATTATCCACCGTGTCAAACAGGGCGCTTTCCAGGTTGTCAAAGTCGGCATCCCAGGGCTTAATGTTGGAGGAATTGAGTTTGAAGACCTTGAAGCCAATGTTGAGATTTTTAATACCCTCCTTACCAGCATTGTCTTGCAGGATTTTTTCTCCAGCCCGGCGAATGCGTTCCTTGCCGATGTCGGCGATGGTTTTATAACCGGCTTTGTAGGCTTCAGACTTTTCATCGCAAGGCTCTGGAAGCTGCACCATGATAAATTTGTGATTGCCATTGTCTTGGGCATTTAAGTCCATGACAGCATGGGCGGTAGTACAGGAGCCGGAGAAAAAATCAAGGATCATTTCATTACCAGTTAATCCCATTCGACAAATATCTGATAATAAACTTACTGGTTTCGGAAACGACATAGCATCGCATTTGAGCAAAAATTTGACTTCTTGTGTTCCTGCTTGATTATTGTATGACTTACTGTCCCATATACTTTTTACTTTCCGAGTTCTTTCACCTCCGCTTCTTACCAGCAAATCTATTACGAATATGTCATACTCATTACGACGCTCAATTAACCGAGTTACTAGTAAGTTTTTGTCTCGTTTACATTTGTCTTTACCCCACATCCATCGACCATCAGAACCATCTGATTTTCTTGGGTATACCGCAATCCATCCATCCACTTTATCAATTGAAATTTCTTGATTCATTGGATTAACATAAATAGGGAAGTACATATCTGGTCTATCCTCACGGCGAGATGCGGCTCCTCTTTGGCGTAAACCAAGGAGTCTATAGGCGTTACCTTCATCGTCCGTCATGTTAAACTCAGCTTTTTGTTCTGCTGTTAGTGGTGCGCCCGCAATACAAGCGCATGAAATTTTCTTAGCATAAATAAGTAAGTAGTCATGCACTGACGCTACATGAGTATCCGATTGCCTTCCTCGTGGGTTGCTTTGTACTGTGACCAAAGAAACAAAATTCTCCTCTCCAAAAATCTCATCACATAATTTCCGTAAATTCGCTTCTTCATTGTCATCAATCGAGATAAAAATCACCCCGTCATCACGCAGCAGGTTTCTCGCCAGTTTCAAGCGCGGATACATCATATTCAGCCAGTTGGTGTGATAGCGGCCTGATGTTTCAGCATTGGTGCCGAACTTGCGGCCTTCGCTGTCTTTCTGGCCAGTGTATTTCAGATAGGTATCGAGATTGTCCTGATAATTGTCGGGATAGATGAATTCCTTACCGGTGTTATAAGGCGGGTCGATGTAAATCATCTTCACTTGTTTATGATAAGACTTTTGCAGCAGCTTCAGGACTTCCAGATTGTCGCCTTCGATAAACAGGTTTTTGGACATGTCCCAATGCTTGCTTTCTTCCTTGCAGGGGCGCAAGGTGCCGGTCGATGGCGTTTGCGCAATCCGGCGGGCTTGGGTTTTGCCGTGCCAGGTAAAATTGTAACGTTCCTCATCAGTTTCCAGACGATCACCAAGGGTTTCCCTGAGCTTGTCAAAATCGATTTTGTCTTCGCTGAAAATATCGGGAAACAGGGCTTTGAGTTTTTCGATATTGTCCTGAACGATATTCAGGCTGCTGCCGTCAGTGTCCCGATCCAGTTTTTCCATGCTGTTTTCCATCGTCTAAATCTTCTCTTTGTGTTGATCCAGTTCGTGAACCAGTTTTTTGATCTGCATGTTCAATTCCAGTTGCCGGTTAAACTGGCTTTCTTTCTTCAGCGCGGCCAGCAATTCTGCCAATTTGAGTTGCTTCTGCCGGATGTGATTGAGCAGATCAACCCGCTCTTCCCGCGGTAGGGCGTTATCTTGCGAATACGTCCCGCTCAGTCTTGCGCAATTGAGGGCAATGATCCGGGCCGTCAAATCCCCATAGAACGCGTAAAAATTATGGTAGAAAAACTGCGTGATAACGCAGCTTTCCAAAAAAGCCCGCTCCGGTTCCGACAGGCTCAACAAATCCAACCAGTCGGTCTCATAGAACGCTTCTACCCTAATTTTCTCACGATCTGCCCGGTTCACCCGTTTGTCGGCGATGCTCAGCGCGATGCGCGAGCCGTCGATGAAAACGATCAGCAAAGGGTAGGGGATGGCCCGCTGTATGATTTGGGCGATGCGTTTATAGTGCTTGGGGCTTTTTAGGTTGACCTGCAGAACGGCCACTTCATGATATTCCCGCTCCTCATCTTCGTAACGGGCTATGTTTATCGTTTCAGGCTTTAAAGTGTAACGCCACAGAATATCTTCAATATCATCGGCAAAGGCTTTTTTATCGGCTGCATTCAACGGCGCATTGTCATAGAAAAGCTTTTTATAAACCCGCTTCCCCAGAAGGCATGTGTCCGGTATCGCCAAGCGTTTGTAGAAATCCTCGATCACGCGGACTCTCTAATCAGAAGATAGCTGATCACTTCAAAGTCCTCGATGCCTTTGAAACTGTCCTTGGTCAACACGGTTCCGCCCCGGCTGAACAGGCTCTCGACGCCTTTTTCCTCGGCCTTGCCGATGATGCTGTTAATGGCCACTTCCAGTAGGGAACGGTATTGGCTCATATCTTTGGCGTTATGGGTATCCTGATGAAAACGGGCAACCGCTGCCGGATCGGGGTGAGGCCAGCCCAAGCCCTGTTTTTTCAGGATATCGAGTATCTTTTTGGCCTGAATAAAGTTGTATTTAATATTTCCGGCGTCGGTTATATAGACCAGGTAGTAGGGCGCCAGGGCATATGAGTCATCATGAGCCGTTTTGCCGGAAATATTTTTCAGGCAGAAAATCACGCCGGGTTCTATATCCGGATCACGCAGGGATTGATCAATGGAGGTCACGGCGTAAAGCCCGGTCGGAGCGGATTCCAAAGCGCACATATGTTCTTTCATGAAGGCCGATAAATCCATCCTGAAGTCGTTCAGGGTCAGATCGGTAATGGAAACCCCGCCCGTCATATCCTCCAGATCGACCACGTTATCCTGAAGCTGCTGAAGCTGTTTACGCCGGTATTCCAGATCGTTCATGCGCTTTTTATCGTCATATTCAATGACGTTTTCTTCGCCGGTGGCCGAAATATCCAGCAGCACCATGCGCCCGCTGACCCGTGCTTCTAAATTGATATACTCATCCAGTTCCATGTTGGGCCAGAAATTGACCAGTTGGATAGCGCTGTTTTTGGAGCCCAACCGATCCACCCGGCCAAACCGCTGAATAATCCGTACCGGATTCCAGTGAATATCGTAGTTAATCAAAAAATCGCAGTCCTGAAGGTTCTGTCCTTCGGAAATACAGTCCGTGGCGATCAATAAATCAATTTCATGGGTGACGGTAGCATCGATCATATGACGTTCTTTGGAAACCGGAGAGAACGTAGTCAATATGCTGTTCAGGTCTTTGTTGATACCAGACAGGGTGGTTTTGTTCGTCCCGGTTCCGGTTACCAATGCGGCATGAATGCCAAGGGTTTCCTTGGCCCAATCCGCTAAATGCTCATAGAGATAGTTCGCCGTATCAGCAAAGGCGGTGAACACAATCACCTTTTGATTGCCCTGGTTAACGGGATGATGGCATTTGTGCGTAATGATCTCTTTAATGCGGTGCAGCTTGGCGTCACGCTGCGCCTCGATCATACGGGCTTCATGGAGCAACGTGGTCAAGCGCCCGCGATCTTCCTCCAAATCCTGTTTCCATCGGACCGCGTCAATATCCTGAATGAGTACCTTGACCTTGCGGCCAATCAGGAAGGCGTCAAATTCTTCGGCTTCGATCTCCACATCTTCAATGCTGAGTTCCTCAATGTCGCCGCCTTCATGCGTCTCGATCTTATCGAGCAGGAAATCTATGTTGTTCAGGAGTTTTTCCAAAGTCATGGCAAAGGAATTGATCGAGCTTTCCATGCGCTTGAGCAAATTAACCCGCATCAAATGGATCAGGCTCTGCTCACGGTCCACTTGTTTGAAAACCGAGGCTCCATCTTTAACCTTCATATCGTATTTACGATTGTATTCTTCGCGCTTTTCCATGCGCACATATTTCAATGGCGCATAGGCGCTCAAATGCAGCCGCCTGATGGTCCGGTTAATCTCCCTCAGGGGCGGGAACTGGCTATCCCGGTCAATGTCCGCCTTGATATTGAGCGGCTTCAACCGTTCCGGAAACGCCCCTATTTCGGCGATGTTGTAGTATTTTTCGATATGCTTGCGGGAGCGGGCAATCGTCAGCAAGTCCAGCAGTTTGAAATAGTCGAAGTTCATTCTCTCCAGAAGAATTTCGACTTTGTGCTCTCGTCCGTCCAGTTCGAGCCACTGATTAAAACGGGTCTGGGCTTTTTTGAGGGTCTGCTCAATACTGACGATCCCCAAATCCAAAAACGCATCGTCAATGCCTTCCGTAATGAAAGCGACCTGATTTTTCAGGTCGTTCATCCGGTTATTGACCGGCGTGGCCGACAGCATCAGCACTTTGGTTTTAACCCCGGCCCGGATGATTTCATCCATCATGCGAGAATAGCGGGTCACGCCGTCCTTGCGCGGGTTGTTATTGCGGAAGTTGTGTGATTCATCGATAACAATCAGGTCGTAATTGCCCCAATTCAGGGTTTCCAGATTGATCTCGCCGGACTTTCCGGACAAGCGGGTCAGGTCTGTATGATTGAGAACGTCATAATTAAAACGGTCTCCGGAAAGAATGTTCCGCTTGTCGTTGACGGTGTAAATGGTCCAGTTTTCCCTGAGTTTTTTCGGGCAGAGCACCAGAACCCGGTCATTCCTTAATTCATAATATTTAATGATCGCTAAGGCTTCGAATGTTTTTCCCAATCCCACGCTGTCGGCAATGATGCAGCCATTGTATTTTTCCAGCTTATCAATCGCCCCCAAGACGCCATCACGCTGAAATTTGTAAAGCTTATTCCAGACCAAAGTTTCCTTGAACCCGGTTTTAGTCTTGATGATGCGCTCTTCATCGAGCTCTTCGATGAAATCCTTGAAAATATTAAACAGCGTCAGAAAATAGATAAACTCCGGCGACTGATCTTCGAAAAGCCGTCCCAGCTCAGCCAGAATGAATTCCTTTATATCGTTGACGGCTACCGGGTTGTCCCAGATCGCATTGAACCATTCCAGCAGCGCCGCCGTACTTGTTGCGTCCGTCAAACACATATTCATGTCGTATTTATTCGATTCCGAAAATCCCAAACCGGCTGTCGTAAAATGGGAGCTGCCCTGAATGGCTATGGCCTCGCCAGTTCCTTTTTGGATATGGAACAAATTCTGATTGAGAATATGCGGATTATTGACGACCTTAATATCCGCTTTCTTGGCCAGCCATTCGGCGCATTCCCTGGCAATCTGAGTTTGATGGAGCTGGTTTTTAAACCGGCGCTCGAATTCATCGCCGTTCAATGCCTGAAAATGAAGCCTGCCATCATTTGCAGCTTCCACTTTCGAAAACAGCAGGCGGACCTTGTTGATGCGGCTCAACTCCTTTTTAAGGGCATCAAATCCATAAATCGAGAACAGACCGGAAATGAGCGACAAGCGCGAGCCGCTTTGCAAACTATCTCTTAGAGCCTCCCCAACTCTGCCATTTTTCTTATTATCTAAAAGCATATTCATGCAGTTCCCTGAAACATATTCTGGACTCAGTGCCTCAAATCGATATTGATATTTTTTTCCTCTTGTCGCCGCTCCAGAAACTCCTGCATTGCCCGCCGGATCAGCCATAACGCTGAAAAACCGCTGCTTCTGGATAGATGGTTTATGCTGGCATAATCGTCCGGATCAACGCTAACCGTCACCCGAACAAGTTTCTTTTCCTTTTTCCGATTGGCCATGATTTAACTCCTAGAGGGAGTTCTCAGTAAAGTCTAGTGCAAATGTGATGCATATTTTGCCTCATTTTTTCCTATAATGGGTTCTTTATCGTTTTGTCTCATGTTTGGAAATCTTTGCAAGGCTTAAACTGGTGCAAATCAGGTACCGCTTTTCAGGACATGGAACAAAATAATTCCTTCTGTCTAGTGTTGCGATGACTTATTTACTTTATAGCTTCTAAACACTCTGCCGAATCATTTCTCGGACTATTGACCTTCGTAGTGACCGGCCAAGCCGCCATATCCCCCGCAGGATAAGGTTTAAGTAGATCTTGTAGAGCTTGCGCATCCTTGGCATCCGTTTCAAGCCAGGCATCCCAAACCTCCGGCGCAAGAATAACCGGCATGCGGTCATGGATCGGCTGCATAATTTCGTTCGCTGCCGTGACGATAATGGAACAGCTCGCCAAGTCTTCGCCTTCCGGGCTGTGCCATTTTTCCCATAAGCCGGCCAAGGCCATCGGCTCCCTGTCCTTGAGCGCCATAAACCAGGGTTGCTTGACCTTGGAACCCGCTACCGCCTGCCATTCATAAAATCCGTCCGCCGGAATCAGGCAGCGCCGGTGCCTGAAAGCGGTCCGGAATGCCGGTTTTTCGGCCACCGTTTCGGCTCTGGCATTGATCATCTTGTAGCCGATCCTGGCATCTTTGGCCCAATGCGGAATCAGGCCCCAGCGGGGCAGCGCAAAGCGCCGTTTTTCGCCTTCCTTTCGCACGATCGGAATGGTTTGCGAGGGCGCGACGTTATAGCGCGGGCGCAGCTCCGGCAGCGCTTCGGCCTTAAATCGCCGGGCCAGGGCAAAAGGGTCACTGTATAATGCGAATCGGCCGCACATAAGAGCTCCGGAACTGACTCATCACCCATACACCCCCAGCAACAAAAACAGCCCCGCCACGGCAAACTTCACTGCCCACAGGTCCAGCGGGCACTGACCGTAGTGGCGCATTATCTCTTCAACCTTGTTGACTCCGACCTGGTCCTGCATGTGAATTTTTCTTGACATAATAGTTCCCCTCTTTATTTCGACAGTAACGTGCGGTAACTGCGCATCTGCCCGATCAGCACGCCCTGGATCTCGATCTGTTCAGGCCGGTAGGCCATCGTGGCAAAGCCGGCATTGGCCGGGATCAGCAGCACCTTGTCCGGCGTCTGCTCGATATATTTCAAAGTTGCTTCGTAGTGCTCGATCAGGGCCACGACAATCTCGCCGTTGTCGGCGTAACTGCGCTGCTCGATAATGGCCCAGTCGCCATCGAATATCCCGGCCTCGACCATCGAATCACCCTGCACCTGCAACACATAGCAGGGCTTGTCGCTCTTCAGCATATCGGGCACAGCCATGTAGTGGATATTTTCCAGCGCTTCAATCGGTTTGCCGGCGGCGATCTTGCCGATAAACGGCAAGTCCTGATCAGTAACGGCCTTATCGTGTCGGGTCAGGCGGATGCCGGTCTGCTTGTGGCCGCCCGAAGGCTCAACCAGGCCCGCCTCGATCAAGGCCGAGATATGCTTGTGCAGGGATCCCCGCGAGGCCATGCCCAGCGCCGCGCACAGCTCGTCCAGCGTCGGCGGCGTCGGAAACCGGTCATAGTGAGTGCGCAGAAAATCGAAGATGTGCCGCTGTCGCCGGGTCAGTGTCTTCATGGCCGCTCCTATTGTTATTTTTTGTCAGTTTATCAAAACCCGGCTAGAATACCAGAAAAAGAGAACAAAAAGAGAACAACAATAATAACCCTTTCCCGAGCGCATTATGGATCAATTGCTTACATACGCAGGCCTGACCGACCGCTGGCTTCCAGCCCGCACTCATTGGCGGTTGCCGCTGCCGCTGTTTTTGGGCAAAGTGGCGGCCGGGTTCCCGTCGCCGGCTGATGATGACATCCAGAAAACCCTGGATCTGAACGAGCTGCTGATCAAAAAGCCTGCCGCGACCTTCTTTGTCCGCGCCCAGGGCGAATCCATGCTCGGCGCCGGCATCCATCCCAACGATATTCTGGTCGTGGACCGCTCACTCGAGCCGGTAGCGGGCAAGATCGTCATTTGCGCCCTGAACGGCGAACTGACGGTCAAGCGCCTGGCGCGTGAAAACGGGCAGTGGCAACTGAAGGCGGACAATCCGGCTTATGCCGATATTGCCCTTCACGAAGCCTTTGAGCTGGTGATCTGGGGCGTGGTCACCACGGTCATTCATGCCGTCTAATGCAACCGCTCATCGCCCTGGTCGACTGCAATAACTTTTATGTCAGCTGTGAGCGTGTCTTCCGGCCCGACCTGATCGGAAAGCCCGTGGCCGTGCTCAGTAACAACGATAGCTGCATTGTGGCCCGTAGCCGGGAAGTTAAAGACCTGGGCATCAAAATGGGCGTTCCTCTTTTTCAGATTCAACAATTGGTCAATCAGCACCAGATACAATTGTTTTCCTCCAATTACACGCTGTATGCCGATATATCGGCAAGGGTCATGTCGACCTTGGAAGAATTCGCCCCCAGCCTGGAAGTGTATTCCATTGATGAGGCGTTTCTCGACCTGACCGGCGTTTGCGATAAAGCCCCGATGGCTTACGGCCAGCGCATCAGGAAAACGGTGTGGCGTGCAACCGGCATTCCGGTTTGCGTAGGTCTTGGACCCACCAAAACCCTCGCTAAACTGGCGAATTTTGCCGCCAAGAAATGGCAACAGAGCGGGGGCGTCGTGGATTTATCCGAGCCCGTGCGTCGGGACAAGCTGATGCGCATCGTGCCGGTCGGCGAAGTCTGGGGCATCGGCTCGCGCACCCGTACCAAGCTGAACCAGCTCGGCATCAATACCGTCTGGGATCTGGCCAGGCAGCCGGCCGATAGAATCCAGGCCCGGTTCAATGGGGTGGTCGCCAGAACCGTTCTGGAGCTGAACGGCATTGGCTGCCTGGAACTGGAAGAGATCGTGCCGGACAAGCAGCAGATTGTCTGCTCGCGCAGCTTCAGCCGCCGATTAACAGCGTTTAGTGAAGTCTCAGAAGCCTTGGCCGAATATTGCAGCCGGGCGGCCGAAAAGCTCAGATATCAGCATTCGGTGACCAGCTGCATCTCGATTTTTATCCGAACAGCCCGTTTAACCCCAACGAGCCGCAATACCAGCGTACAGCCAGCTTCAGGCTTGCGTCTGCAACCCAGGACACCCGAACTATCATTGCTACCGCAAGCCGAATGCTAAAGGAGATATTTAGGCCACGCTACAACTATCAGAAGTGCGGTGTGCAGCTGAGCCATATTCAGCAGGAATCATTGCCTGGCCAGCTTGAATTGTTCGAGTTTGCCGACAATGGCCTGTCTATGGAGAATCGCCCGTTAATGAAGGCTGTCGATCAGATCAACCGGCGTTTTCCAAAGGCTATTTCTGGGGTGGCTACCGGTTTTGATAAAACCTGGAAGGCGAAGGCGGAGCGGATTTCACCGCGCTATACGACGGATTGGAGGGAGTTGGTTTGCGTGAATGCTGGTTAGAAAAAATCTTGGCGTACTATTTTTTCCGAATTCTATGACTGCCCCCTTTTCAGGAAAAAACAATCGACTGGCCACTATGAAAAAAGTCAAAGCTCCGTTGGAATCATAAATGCCGTACCCTAGACCAGAGTCAAGCGGAAAGTTAATAGACCTGAAGTTTTCGATACTGATCTCAAACTTGTCAGACGGAATCTATTCCTGGCTGGCTTTCCGATAGAAAGGAGTTGTTAATCCGCGTCCGAACAGTGTTTGCAACACATTGATTTAATATTGATGGAATATGCTGCCCATTATTTTGTGTCGTCACTATTTCAATCCGGCTGTTTGCTGAAGGATTGCACGGAACTATAGTCATTACCCCGTCTGCTGCATTAAAAATAAACCAGCCTTTGTTGGTCGCGAAAACGGCTTTTATCCTTTCTGCCTTCAGTTGCTTTAATAACCGTGTTATGCGTTCATAATCGAAGCAACTGTGTTCCGGAAATACAGCGCCATAACTCCGGTAACCGTCTGCCGCATTTTGTAGAGGCGAATTCGCTAATGTGTTCTTACAGGGCATTCGCCCATTATCTGCATCAATTTGGATCGATTCAGCTGGATGGGCATCGGGAAAAGAGGCATGCCTTTCCGGATTTCTGGTTAACTCCAGCCAGCCAACATCCAGTTGCCCTTGAACGACTTGAGCGATAACCGCTTTACGGGGACAGCTGCCATCGGCCAACGCGCAAACAAATCAGCCGCTGCTGGGTCGGCCAAATCCATTTTATTGGCGGCCAGCACA
>NZ_CADCXN010000075.1 GCF_902806695.1 Candidatus Methylobacter favarea
ATACCGCCATGCCCCCTCACTCAAATTACTCGGGTAACGTTTTTTCCGTTTTTTGTGCTCATACTATTTATTTCATAATCAAAATTGATACCTTATGGGCGAAAAGATGAATTTCCAAACAGCTTCTGAGTTATGGCATTGTCATCCGGAGTTATTTACCGAATTAGTGAACAAGGAATCAAGTTTAAAAAACGCGAAGTCAGCGCTATGACTGCCGATGCCTTCGATGAGGAAATTCATATTGAATGGGACTTGCAAGCACAAGTTACTTCATAGGATCAATTGCCATTTTTCTTTAATGAGAAGGACTGGAGTCTGCTGGCTACAAGAGCTTTTGTACCGTTGTTACAATCTTTTACGCAGCCAACTATGCCGAAGCCACACTTAAGCTGGTTGGGATGTGTAATACTGATAAGCCCGGGCGACCGTTGCTTAAGCTTCCCATCTTTATGATTACTAACCTCACTTTATTTGGAAGATTCAAGTTCAGGCTAATAACCAAATCCTCGACTTTTGCAGCCGTCGGGGATGGGCATTACTGGAGCATATTCTGCATGCGAGCTGGCCCCTACGCTTTATTTATGGGGATTGGGGCTGAGGAAGCGAGTGCTCATGACTGAAGCCGAACAGCGCGGCGTCGACTATGTGTTCAAGCTCCAAAAATCATTGAACATCAAGAAGTTGATTGTTCAGCCGCATTGTAAAAACTGGTTGGAAGGAAGCCATGACGGCTGGGAAGCTCTAGCTATTCAACTAAAGTTGAGCATTTGGAAGCAGACACGTCGCGTTAATTTGATCCGTAGGCGATTACAGAAAAACGTTGTGATTGCACGCGCTATCCGCCCAGCACTTCCCTGGCACCTATCACTGTTGAGCCTGCTGAAAATATGGCCGCTTATGAGATCGCTTATGAGATCGCTTATGAGATAAAAATCGAACTAAGATGCCTGCTGACGGTTACCTGCAAGCTCTTCCGGGCTGAAATCATCGACCGTAATGGCCGCCAGTCTTGCCCGTTCAGCGGCTTCAATTAAATCGGCTTCCTGTTGAGTGATTATGTTTTGGGCTAATGCGTCCGCAATAGTTGCGGATTGATCAGCTTTGGCCAGCAGCTTTTGTTTTTGAGCAAGGCGAATTTTGGTTTCCATCGGCGCGGCGGCCAATACGGCTTTAAAAGCCACTTCGATTCTGCCAGTAGCATCACCGGCTTTATTGTTAATGTAAATGCCGTGGGTCAGGCGCTCGCGAACTGGCGCATCGGCAAGCAGCAGGGATGCGGTTTCGTGAATCAGCCGGTCGCCTGGAGGAGAATAGGGTTTGCCGGTAGGGAAAATAATAATGCGCAATAGCCAGATCAGAGGCCGCAAAGGAAGTTTCCAGAAAATAGCCCGCACGGACTGTTGCGCGCGGTAAATGGTCTGCCGGCAAGCCCAGTGCAGCAGGGGCGAGTCGTCTTTAGGGCAGCCTTGATCCTGATAATGTTTAAGCACGCATGAGCACAGGTACAGATTGCTTAAGGCATCGGCAAAACGGCCGGAAATTCTCTCTTTGCGTTTAAGTGTGCCGCCCAAGGTTAACAAGGCAAAATCGGCAAGCAGGGCAAAATTGACGCTGAGCCTGGCAATTTGTCGGTAATAACGCTGGGTATCTTTATCGCCTGGGACGCTGTGAAAACGGGCATTGGTTAATCCCAGCCAGAGACTGGCAGCCATGTTGTGCATAAAAAAGCCAAGATGTTGGAACAGGAGGTTATCGAATTCCGGTAAATTGTTTTGTTGCAGCGCCGCCATTTCTTTTTGAAGATAAGGATGGCAGCGGATCGCGCCCTGGCCGAAAATCATCATCGTGCGGGTCAGAATATTAGCGCCTTCAACGGTAATACTGACGGGGATAACCTGATACAAACGGCCCAGATAATTTTTAGGCCCCAGGCAAATACCGGCCCCGCCCTGAATATCCATGCCGTCGTTGACGATGCGGCGCATTCTTTCAGTCAGTTCGTATTTGAGGATGGCGGAAATAACCGCCGGTTTTTCGCCGTTGTCTAATGCGGCTGTAGTGACTTTGCGCGCGGCGTCAAGGATATAAGTTTCACCGGCCATGCGTGACAGCGGCTCTTCTATGCCTTCCAGTTCTCCAATCGGCAGCTTGAATTGCTTGCGTACGCGGGCATAAGCGCCGGTGTTGCGGCAGGTAAACTTGGCCGCGCCGACACTGAGAGCAGGCAATGAAATGGCTCTGCCGGTAGCCAGGCTTTGCATGAGCATTTTCCAGCCATTGCCGGCTTGGGCGACGCCGCCGATTATCCAGTCCATAGGAATAAATACGTCTTTACCCCAGTTGGGTCCGTTTTGAAAGGCCGAATCCAGGGGAAAATGGCGTCTGCCTATGGAAACGCCAGGGGTATTGGTAGGAATAAGCGCAACGGTAATGCCGATATTTTTCTTGCCGCCGATCAGTCCATCCGGATCGTAGAGCTTGAATGCAAGCCCCAGCACCGTCGCCACCGGCCCCAGGGTGATGTAGCGTTTTTCCCAGTTAAGACGTATGCCCAGCACATTGTCCTGTCCTTCAAACGCGCCATAGCAGACAATGCCCGTGTCGGGCATGGCGCTAGCATCGCTGCCTGCCTGCGGGCCGGTCAGGGCGAACGCGGGAATTTCCTCGCCGCTTGCCAGACGAGGCAGATAATAATTTTTTTGCTGTTCTGTGCCGTAAGCCAGCAGTAGTTTCGCAGGTCCCAGAGAATTGGGAACCATTACCGTTACGGCCGCGGTGCTGCTGCGGCTGGAAATTTTCATGACGATTTCGGAGTGGGCCGTGTCGGAAAAATCCAGTCCGCCATAGCGTTTCGGAATGATCATGCCGCAAAATTTCTGCTGTTTTATATAATCCCATACTTCCTTTGGCAGGTCTTTGCGGTTATGGGTAATATCCCAATCATTCAGCATTTCACAGAGCCTTTCCACGGGGCCGTCAATAAAGGCCTGTTCTTCTTCGGTTAATTGCGCTGCGGGCAAGTCCTGTAATATTTTCCAGTCGGGACGGCCGGAGAATAGCTCTGCTTCCCACCAGGTATTGCCGGCTTCCAGCGCTTCCTGTTCGGTTTGCGACATGACGGGAAGCGCCGCTTTCATCAGTTTGGAAAGCGGGCGGCTAAGCAGTTGCCGCCGAATAAAAGGGATATTGAGCGGTATAAAAACCAAGGCAAAAAAGATTAATAAAATTTCGCTAAATGCCGTCGCGCCATTGACCAGGAGATAGCCGCCCAGAAGCAAACCTGTGGCCAATGCAGTCCATCGCAGGGAGCTTCGGTAATAGAGCAGGCCCCACAATAGTATTAATAGCGCTAATAACCAGAACATTCCGTTCTCCTGTTAATTTTATTGGCATTCCGGAGTGTGATTATTCAGATCCGGTCATTATTCACTGGCAGCAAAATCAGCTAATTTCTTAAGGGCTTGCCGGTTTCCAGCATGTGCTCAAGCCGGGCCAGCGTGCCGGATTGTTTTACCAGCGACATAAAGGCTTCGCGTTCCAGCGCGAGCATGTCATCTTCAGTCAGGGGCGAGGTAATATCGCTATCGCCGCCGCTGAGAACATAGGCCAGTTTTTCCGAAACTTCTACATCGTAAGCTGTGGCCTTGCCTAATAAGCGGAAGGCTTTTATGCCCATGCTGAGCAAAATCCCGGCAGTTTTTCCGGGCATGGGATAAACGCAGGGTTGTTCAGGCGCAGCGTAATTTTCAGACAGCGATAATGCTTTGGCCTTAGCATCAGCTAACAGACGGTTTTTATTCATGGTAATACCATCTGAATCTGCCAGGAACAACAGTTCTTTTGCTTCGGCAGCCGACTTTGAAACCTTGGCCAGGCTAATGGTTTCAAAGGCTTTAACGACCGGCGGCATGGGGCCGCGCGGCCGTTTGGTCAATTCAAGCCAGCGGCGCAGGTATTCCTTGCAGCCGCCCCAGGCGGGAATCAGACCGACGCCGACTTCGACAAGACCCATATAAAGTTCCGCATGCGCCTGAATGGCATCGCTATGCAATAATATCTCGCAGCCTCCGCCCAGAGCCAGTCCCGAGGGTGCGCCGACGACCGGGAAGGGCGCATACTTCAGGGCCTTGTAAGTCTGTTGTCCCTGTATAACCAATTGCTCGACGGCTGGCCAGTCGCTGCTGTGAATAGCTTGTATCAGCAAGCCCAGGTTAGCGCCGGCAGAGAAATTTTCGCCCTCATTATGGATGACCAGCGCTGAGAATTCGCTGCTGACTTTAGCGATGCTCTGCCTGATCAGCGTCATGCTATCCATGTCAAGCGTATTCATCTTGCTGTGAAATTCCAGACAGGCAACGCCGTCGCCAATATCCCATAAACTGGCGGAAGGATTTTCAAGCACCGCCGGGCCTTGCAGTTTAATATCCGAGAGCAGCAATAAGCCCTCGGCGCGTTGTACGGGATGATAGGCGCCGGATAAATCGATAAAAGCAAGCTTGCCCGAGCTCACTTTATACAGCGGACGTTTTTCAGCCAATAAGGGCGGAACGTCCCGGTTTTCTGCCTGAAGTTTATCCACAAACCAGCCTACGCCCAGTTGATCCAGCAGTTCGAACGGACCGTATTTCCAGTTATAGCCATCACGCAGGGAGGCATCGATGGCAATTATGTCGTCCGATATTTCGGGAACCAGGCCGGCTGTATAAGCCAAGGTTTTTGACAGCACTCGCCAGGCATAAATCGCGGATGTGTCGGCAGAAGACAGGAATGCCTCCAAGCCGGCTTTTTTTATCGCCTTTACAGCCTCCGGACCGGGTCTTTCGCTGCGGCTGTACTCGCCTGTTTGAAGGTTAATCGATTCTTTAACCCGCTTGCCGTTTATTTCATTTAAACGGTAAAAACCGCCTTTGCCTTTTCTGCCCGTATAGCCGTCGGCTATCATTTTCCGGACTAGCTCGGGAAGGCGGTTGATTTGATGAAAGGCATCCTGCGGCGGTAAGGCTGATCTCATACTGTCCAGAATATGCGGAATCAGATCCAGCCCAACCAGATCCAGCAGACCGAATATGCCGGTTTTCGGAATGCCGAAAGGCGCTGACATGACCGCATCAGCCTGCTCAACAGTCAGCCCCAGATCGATCGCTTCCAGCAAGCCGCATTGCAGCCAGTAGATGCCAATACGATTGCCGATAAAGCCGGGCGTGTCTTTACAGTCAACGCAGTTTTTACCTAAATGGATATCGGCAAAGCTGCGGATCGCAGAAACCAGTTCAGGACGCGATTGCGGGCCCGAAATCAGTTCCAGCAGGCGCATATAGCGGGGCGGATTAAAAAAATGGGTGATCATGAACCGCTGTTTGAAATTTTCCGGCATGTCCTGCACTAATAATTTCAAGGGCAACGTAGAGGTATTCGAAGATATCAGGCAATCTTTACGGCAAATGCCTTCCAGTTTTTGGTAAAGCGATTTTTTTATTTGGAGGTCTTCAATAACGGCTTCAATGACCCAGTCTACATCAGCCAGCCAGTGCAGATGATCTTCAATATTGCCCGGCGTCACGAGCCGGGCATTATTTTTATGCATGAAAGGCGCAGGCTCAGCCTTGAGCAGTTTTTGAATGGCGGTTTCAGCGATGATATTGCGATTCCCTGCAGCTTTGGGAACGATGTCCAGAAGATACACAGGAATACCGGCATTACTGATATGAGCGGCGATGCTCGCGCCCATGACGCCGGCGCCGACTACAGCAGCTTTTTGAATGTTCATCAGATTGCCTCCAGTATGGTTGCAATACCCTGTCCTCCGCCTATGCACATGGTGGCTAGTGCATAGCGCTTGTTTTCGCGTTTCAGCAAACTGGCCGCTTTGCCGGTAATTCTCGCGCCTGATGCGCCCAGCGGATGGCCTAAGGCGATAGCGCCGCCGTCCAGATTAAGTTTAGCCAAAGGTACGGGCAGTTCTTTAAGGACGGCGAGGGATTGCGCGGCAAAAGCTTCATTCAACTCGACGATATCGATATCATCCAATTCCAGCCCGGCCCGCTTTAAGGCTTTATGAGTCGCACCGACCGGGCCGATACCCATGATTTCGGGCGCACAGGCGGAAACGGCAAATGCTTTAAGGCGCGCTAATTTTTCCAGACCGTTGGCGTCGGCGTAGTCTTCGCTGCACACCAGTACCGCCGCGGCGCCGTCTGTAAGCGGTGAAGAAGTTCCGGCCGTCACGCTGCCCGCGGCCTGGAAAGCCGGAGGTAATTGCGCCAATGATTCAGGGGTCGAGTCAGGGCGGGGACATCCGTCCAGGTCAACCACGTCTGATTTTGTTGTTATCGCTATGATTTCATCAGTGAATCGGCCATGCTGCTGGGCGTCATGGGTTTTTTGCTGACTTAGCACGGCGAAGGCTTCCTGATCGGTTCGCTCTATCTGGTATTGCTTCGCCAGGTTTTCCGCAGTATCCCCCATGTTGATATAAGCCTGTGGAAAAGCTTCGTAAAGGACCGGATTGGGCATATTGTTGAATCCGCCCATGGGCACGCGGGTCATGGATTCAACGCCGGCACAGATAAATACTTCGCCGGCATCCATCTGAATCGCCCCCGCCGCCATGTGTATGGCCTGCATCGACGATCCGCAGAAGCGGTTAACGGTGCTGCCGGCTACGCTAACGGGCAACCCGGCTAAAGGAACTAAAAGGCGCGCCACATTGAGTCCTTGCTCGCCTTCGGGAAAAGCACAGCCCAGGATAAGGTCTTCTATATCATTCGGGTTGACGCCGGTTTTGCTGATTAAGCCTTTTATTACCTGAGCTGCAAAGTCATCAGGCCTGACTTTGACCAATTTTCCTTTATTCGCCGGAGTAAAAGGGGATCTGCAGTAGCCTGCAATCACAACATTTTTCATGTTATTTCTCCTGGTAATTATTTTTTAGCTATGTCACATGCTTAAGTAGTTAAAAAATCTCAATTAATTTTAATTAGACCGGGATATGCATGGTTCGTTTCATTACCCGGCTTTACTGCCTTTGTTTCCTTAAGGCAATTATCCATGAACTCATTAATAGCATCCCAGGTTCCCCCGATATTCTCCATTAAAATACCGTGCCGATTTGAGTTTATAATCTTGAGCTGCTTATTTGGCGTTTTTAATTTATTCATCAGTTCCAAAGCGCTTTTGAAAGCGACAACGGGATCATGATCACCGTGTAGAATTAATACGGGGATTACAATTTTTGGCAAAAATTCGTCCATATGTTGAATGAGTAGTCTTAATTCATACAAACATTTGACCGGCGTATTGCGATAATTAACCCAGGGGTGCTCCGAGATATTTTCAATGAAAGGTTTAATGCCTTCATAAGAGGAAACCCAATCCACCAGTTTATTGGTTCCATGCAATAACGGCACCAGCATGAATGCAGAATTGATGAATTTTAGCGGCACGGCCACGGCGATTACGCCTATTATTTCAGGATGTTGCTCCGATGCCAGTTTAAGCGCTAAGGCGCCGCCGGTAGAAAATCCGGTGACGAACATGCGTTCACAGTGCGCTTTGAGGATATTGAAACCTCTCAGCACTGAGGCATACCAGTCTTCCCGGCTTTGATCACGTAAAGCATAGGGCGATGATCCGTGGCCTTTTAGTCTGACGCCCATAACCGTATAGCCCAGTTGGACAAGGTACTCGCCATAAGCCCTTAATTCGGCAGGACTGGCGAGCAGGCCATGAATCAGTAATATGCCGAGGCCATTGCCTTGTTTGGGTTCGAGAAAGAAAGGCGAGGAATCGGCGGCAGCCGTTTCCTGCTCATTAATATCGTCATAGATGGGCTTTGAATAGGCGTGGCGCTCCCAGCTTAAATCGCGGCATTCATCATCAAAATGCCAGACTGCAAGTTTTCGCTGATCAATTCCGTCACATTCAGCCAGAGCCTGAATCAGGGTATCGCGCACCAATTTTATGGGTTCGGCTTCATTGTCATACACTGCGATCATATTTTCGAGTCTGATTTTATCCAAATCATGCTCTTGCAGAAGCTTGGGCAGAAACTGATAGGAATCCCCCCGGTCAGTAATAAGGCCGCTGGTTTTGGCTTCAGAGACAAACTGTTCAAAGCGTTTACTGGTGCCGGTTGCCAGATCACTATAATCAATGGGATTAAGCAGGCTCCTGTGCAGATTGATATGGGTATGGTTTTGTAGATGTTTGACAGCAATATAAAGGGTAGTGAAAAAGCATCGCCGCTTAATTTGCGGCTGGTCATTTTCAATACAATACATGATCAGCGTCGAGGCGAGATGACTTAAATTAATAGTGACATTTGCATAAATCTCCTGCATGTATTGATCACGCGTGGCAATAGCGGCATTTTTAAAATAGGATCCCAATAATTTTTGTTTCCAGTTTTTAGGGGCTGAGTTCAGGGCAAAAATATCATCCAGGGTTTTAAATTCAGACATAACCCTGTTTAACAAAAAGCGGATACGCCAATTCCACGATTTAAAGGGGATAATAGGGGTGCCCATGCGAATATCCATATCGGTATTTTTGAACAGAATATTGCCTTCGACCAGCAGCTCTTCAGTTTGGCGCAAACTTAAGCCCTTGCCGAAAAGTTCTACCCCGCTGAGCAATATATTTGCCGAGGACCGGATGGGATAGAAAGTAATATTTGAGGGTATTATCAAGGTCGGTTTTAGTGCTGAAACCAGTAAATGATCAAGACTGTCAAGTTGCAGATCCTCCTTCCAGCGTAATTGTTGAGCATAATTTTTAGTATCATAGGCATTCAGGATGGCGGCCTTGAAGACTTCTATGCCTTGAGCCAAAACGGCAGCGCCCGAATGATGTTTGCGCCTTTCGCCGGTTAATCGTGAGTAAACGCTGTAATGTCCGTATTTGTCGATAACATGGTGGTCTTTGACCATGCCGCCTTCGGGGAAAATTATCACTTTACGTCCACGCAAGACCTGAGCGGCAAGCAAAGGGAACAGCCGGGCATGATTATGCGGAAAGACCCCGACGTTTTTCAGGTATCTTGACAGGACGTTATCTTCAATAAAAAATTCGGCCGAAGCGATAGCACAACTATAAGCACCGGTTTCTTCAAAAATAAAAAATTGCGGAATAAACGTTTCAAAGCGGGAAAAATGGTTGAATAAAAAAATATCCCCTTGCTGTACCTGCGTGTCCTCGGCATGCAGTGTCATTTTGACACTCAGCATTTTTTTCAGGGTATTAAAGACCTTGACTGATCTGTTATAGAGGGCTGTATCTATATCGTTCCAGCTATCAGGGTCGGGTTTTTGATTCATTACCGCTTATTTATCGTCGGGAGCGGATAAATCCAGCATATGCCTTGAATTGTTGGTAACAGGAGCTGAGCTGGGATTACTGGCAGCCGGAATTGACCTGGAATTGTCAATTACAGGCGCAGAGCTGGAAGCGGGGGCCGCAGGCATTGAGTTTGAATTATCAATAACAGGCACTGAATAGGGATTGCCAAGTGCAGGAATTGCCGTGGAGCCTTTGGTCAGATTGGCTGAACTGGAGGCGGCGGACTCCTTGTTGTCGCCTGTGCCTTCCGACATGATATCCTCATCCGGTTCCAGGAGGTCATTTTCATCCTGCGGCGGATTGCCGTCATGAATCAGGTATTCGCGGTGCTGTTGATAAGCGTTTTTAATAAAGTCATAGCGATCAACAGAGGCCTCGTCGATCATTTTTTCAGTCGACATGAGACCGGCCCGCGTATCGGCGACATCAACTGCCTTGGTGCCGGTGGTAACGGCATTTATGGCGGCGCCGCCAAATAGGGACGCATAGGTTAAAGGATTCAATAAGGCATCGCCCACCAGTCCGACCGTATCTCTGGGGGAGCTTGCGCCAAAAAACGGCAGTACCAGATAAGACCCGGATGGAACACCCCAGAAACCCAGCGTCTGTCCGAAGTCTTCATTGTGTTTGGGTAAATCAATATGTTTTGCCACATCGAAAATTCCGGCCATACCCGCTGTCGTATTAACTATAAAGCGGCTCGCATCCATACCGCCCTGTAAAAATTTTAGCTGGAGAAAATCGTTAACTGTTACCCCGATGTCATTGAGGTTGCTGAAGAAATTAGTCACTCCTTGATCAACCGCTTCCGAGGTTATCGCCAGATAACCTTTGGCCACCGGCTTTAAAATAGCGTCGTCAACATCGTCGTTAAACGACTGCGCGCCACGGTTCCAGCCTACCCAAGGATCATTTGGATTTACCTGCGTGGAGGTTGTGGCACAACCTCCAAAAGCGCCTGAAATTACCAGGCTGCTCAATAGGAGGCGTATGTTAAGGGCGGATTTTCGCGTAATCATTGCTATCTCGTTGAATTATTATTGGCTTTATATTAAGTGTTATCTCCGCGCATCGGAATAGGTATTATGCTGTTATTTTTTATAGCCAGTATAGCGCGATCAGAAAATAATAGAAAAAACCTCTGGAAATCAATAAGGGCTGCCAAACATATGCTTTGTTGAACGCCAAGTTGAGGCAAGCGGCAAATTTAACTTATGGATTTATAGTGATTATGTTCTGGCCAGTGGTTATTAAGACTTTACCACTGCAAATTGATTAATTAATGCCGTCGCAGTTAGGTGTCTGGTTATTCGATAGCGGATTTTTTTAAATGCCTTGTAAATAAAAATAAATTCGGCAGGCCGGAAATTATTAGTTGACAGAATAATACTCTCTGTTTCTTCGCCAGGCAGATAAATAGCTTCCATACCGGAATCAGGATAACCGGGGTTGGAAAATTCAATAGCCTGCGGATTAATGCCGAGCATTTCCACGCCCGCAAATAAACCGAATTCTTCGGATTGTGCAAGCCTGCGTATTACTCCAATAGCAAGGGAAAAGTCTTTATTCTGCAAGCCGAGAATATCCCCAATCCGCAGCTGTACATCCGGGCTTATCCAGATCAGGCCAAAGCCTTTTTCACTGGCGTCAACAAGCTTTATATTGGCCTGGATTTCTTTTTTTTGACGGCTATTCCAGATGTCCTCAGGATCAATTCTTGTGACTTCTAGCGGCGCTTCATCAAACGTAAAAATACCAACTGCCTGTTCTGAGCTGTATTCAGATTGACGCATAGTCGGGGATTTTTGTTCAGGATTTATTATTTCCAGATGTAATTCGCGTAATTCTCCAGGGCGCGGTAAGTTGATCAATCCTTTACCGGAAGGATCTTCAGCTGTTAATGCCTGTTTGCGTAAATAAAAGATGACATCGTTAAAGCCGATTATGCCGAATTGCTTGTCTGCCGTTTTTTTTCTGGGATATTTTCTTTGCGGGTTCAGGGTTAATGTTTTTGCCAACCGCAATAACATGGCCTTATCAGCAGGACAAGCATGCAGATTTTTATCGGACGATGCTTCAAGGATTTTGCCGGCGACCTCGACTGTTGCAATATACAGCGTATTCTCGTCCTCTTTATGAACAGCAGGATCAGGAATTGCAGGCGGTAAATTTTTATCAAGATAAATACACGGTATGCCTTTGAATTTTTTTTCCGGCACTACCGATAATAATTTCGCATGCTCCGAATAGCGACTTAACAAGTCATAAATCGCCCGCATTTCCGAAGGAGAAAATTGATTAGAATTGCTCAGGCTAAATACCAGGATGTGCTTGAAAGCCTTATCGATTGCCTGTGCTTCAGAAGCTGCCGCGTCTGTGGTCAGATTATTTTGTTGCGCCAGGCGGTAAAACTGAAAGCAGTTTAACCAGAAACCGGCATAGGGCTTTTTATAAGTCTGCGAGATATGCAACAAGGCTTTTCCCAGCGCTTGAAGGCCATGACTGATAATTAAAGACTTTTGCGGCACGGAATAAACGCCGGCTCTAAAGCTTTCTTCTCTGCTTAATAGCGCATAGCCATTGGCTAATTCCGCGCAGGCCCAAACTGCAATTTCAATTTCATGGTGTTCAGCCAGGAGCGGCAGGGAAGGGCTTTCAGGCACTGAGCCGGGAATAAGCCGGTCTGTCAACCGAAATAATACCGGCTCCAGTTTTTCCAGAAAAAACAGTCTGATACTGTCCGGCATGGGGTGGTTATTGAGGGCTTTCAATACCTGCATAAGCTCTTTACAACACTTGGGAGCATCAGTAGCAGTCAGGGTTTTAAGCCATACTGAAAACTCTATTTCGTCAATGGCGAACGGGAGGGGGCGAATTTTTAACACCGGACAGGCTGCAAACATCAAAACGGACAAAATCTATACGAATCTGGAAAGTTACCGATCATTGTCAGCAAAGGGAGTGATCTTGTCAAATAGCGGAAAACAGTGAATATGAACAGTTTAACAGAGGGCTTCTGATCAAATTTAATAGTGTTTAAGAATGAAAAAAGCCGATCAGAGCAGGGTGATGCCGGGCAAACTGCAAATTCTATATTTCCGATTAAAGCGCCATAACAAAAATTAACTTCCCAATATTTCGTCAACTTGGTATTGATGGATAATTAATGTAATCTCTGAACGTGTTTTAAATAAAGTAATCTGAGCCGGTACCGTCTTTTTTGTGTTCTGGCAAATAGTCGTATAAAATTTTTTCACCAATCGGAATTTCATGAGGAGATCGCTATGAGTATTTTTACAGAAATAGTCAAATCCGCCACCGGCGCCAATACTTCGGAAGAAGCTGAACCTAAAACCCGGAATCTAGTGACTGGCGCATTGGGAATGTTGGACTCGATGGGCGGAATCAACGGCTTAGTTAAAAAATTTCAACAATCAGGAATGGGCGATATTGCAGCGTCATGGGTGGGCACTGAAGAAAATAAAAGCATACAGCCTGACCAATTGACTGATGTATTGGGCAAAGACCGGATTACAGGCCTGGCCCAACAGTCCGGAATCCCTGAATCTCAAAGCGCCTCTGTGCTTTCGAAGGTTTTACCGGCTATGGTCGATAAATTGACGCCCGAGGGAAAGGCGCCCGAATCCAGCAATCTGTCAACTTTGAGCAAAGTTCTTTTGGGCGGTCTTGGCGGCATTGGGGTTGCGGCAGCGGCAAAAGCGGCAGTAGACTATTTTGGCGATAAGGATGATGAGAAACAGGCAGCCAAGCCCGAACCATCCATCCCTGCTGCAGGCGCTGCTGCGGCCAGTGCGGGTGCGCCCGAGACGCCGGCGGGTCGAACCTACACCGTAGTCAGCGGCGATACGCTTTCCAGGATTGCCAAACAGTTTTACCACGACGCCAACCAATGGCCGCGCATTTTTGATGCGAATCGCGACCTCTTAAACAATCCGGATCGCATATCCCCCGGTCAACATTTACGTATCCCTTAACGTTAAGCAAACCCTCAGGAAAGTAATAATGTTGAGGCCCGCCGCTGCATGCGTATCGGCGAGTCTCAACATTATCCTGCCAGGCCGCGTATGAGAGGAAAACTTTTTGGCCTTATTAGCAGAATAATTCCAAGGAGGCGGAAATGAGGGTTTGACAACCGATGTTTCCCCCGAACACGCGCACAGCGCCAATGAACCCGCACAAAAAGAGGTACAAGTCCATGCTTGAAGCTCTGGCCATTACCCATCTGCTGCAAAATTGTAAGGAGCTGAGCGCCTTTTGCAGCCAGAACGGCTGGATCATCAACGAGTCGATCCACTA
Source organism: Candidatus Methylobacter favarea (assembly GCF_902806695.1). Classification (GTDB taxonomy): domain Bacteria; phylum Pseudomonadota; class Gammaproteobacteria; order Methylococcales; family Methylomonadaceae; genus Methylobacter_B; species Methylobacter_B favarea. The sequence continues at coordinate 13,654 of NZ_CADCXN010000075.1, forward strand.
TGAAATCATCGAGCGGCAACCCGATAATCTATTGATCTATGTGACTTTTCTCGAAAGCATCATGGAAGGCTCCGGTTGTCAGTGCGATCAGAAATCCTGTTATGGCCGTTTGCGGTTGAAAATAAATGAGCCGGGGGAAATAATCGGCCTCGAACTGGCCTGATTTTTTCACATTACAGCCACGCAGGGTGCGAGACGTTGAAAGAACCCAAAGCCCGCCACCGGTTTATTTAAAACTCCGGGAATAATTAAAAATTCCGGTAAATAGCCCGGAAGTGGTCGAAAAAATGCCCTTCCTTTTTCACGGCTTTGCTGGGTTTGTGCGGTTCCCGGTCAAATTATCAAAAATGGGGTAATTTTTACTTTTCCATCGTTTTGATAAAGGCATTGGCTTCATTAATGGACTTTTCCATAGCAGCAATCAGGTTTGAAACATCTGTTTTTATTGAACCCAATTCGGTTTTCAGAGAAGCAATGGCTTGGGCATTGAGATTATGCTTCATAAACATCACTTGGTCTTTAAAAACCGCCAGAATAGGTTTGATTTTTGATTCAGCACGCTTCATGGCCGTAATCAATTGTTTATATTGAATTTTGGTTTGATTGAGCTTATTTTGACTGCTGCGTTTGAGAGTAGCGCTGCTGTATTGCGTTAGTTCATTTTCCCATTCACTGAATAAGGCTTCCGATACATCTTCAATATCCCTGATGCGCTGCTTGACTTCATCTGCTTTATTAACACTGGCCTCATACTCACGGTTTAGCTTGTTATAAGTCGCTTCCAGATCGCCGCCTTTGAAATTAGTGACAGCTGTAAACTGATCCAGGGCGGATTTGAATTGTTCTTTCGTTTCTTCCTGGGTGTCCCGTGCTTTTTCAACCCGATAGACCATCACTTCCCGCTTAGGGATTCCTATTTTTTCCAGGCCGCTGTAATAGATGCTGGAACAGGCGCTTAGGCTAAAAATCAAAGACAAAAATAGCATCTGCAAGTAGTTCATTAAAATCTCCAGTGGCAGTTTTGAAGCATTTATAGCATAAACAACAGTGTCGATAAGCGGCATTATAAATACAGTCGTTGAACCAACGCTGAAAATTTGAAATCGATATCCTCATAGCTGGAAACTCAGGTTGCTTAACTGGGTCTCAGAACGGTTCCTGCATTGTTTTACAGATGTAAGAGCGTGGTGGATAATGAAGACTCAATTAATTCTGATGGGAGTTGAAAACGATGCACGGATTATTACGCAGCTTGCTCGGTTTTATCGTCTTGGTTGTAACGATTGCTCTTGCGACCTGCCAATCGATGGTAAAGGCCGAGCCTGAGCCATCAAGTTCAAGCTATTCTGCTAAGGCCTCTTTAAGCAGCGGCTCGCAGGCGGAATAATGAACAATTTTAGGAAAACCAGACGGTTTCTCGCCGATATCTGGCAACGCTATTCCCCGCGGGGCCTGCTGCTTTATTTCCTGCCGATCGCGCTGATTCCGGCGACCTTTATCGCCCTGGCAAAAGGCCATGTGCTGGGCGTTTTGGTCAATGCCGCCGGTTTTACCTTATATATGGCGGCCGCCTGGTTTTTGCGCAGGGGATTCCAGGCCGAGTATGTTTACGCCAATAGCCGTATTGCCCGCCCGCCTGGACCGCCGCTTAAAATGATAGCGGCCATCATCACAGCGCTGTCGACCGGCATGATCGCCTGGCTAGGCGCTGGACATTCGCTGCCGGTAGGGCTGATGTTTGCCGGCGGGGCCTTTCTGGGCATGTATCTGAGGTACGGCTTCGATCCGCAGGAGGAAAAGAAAATACCCGCTGTCCATGGCTATGCCGGAGATGAAATCCGGCAGGCTCTCGAGGATTCGTCGCGCATCGTCCGCAGTATCGAACAGGCGAACGACCGGATTCGCAATAGCGAGTTAAACCGGCGCATCGAACGCATTTGCGAGATTGCCGACAATATTCTGGCGGAGATTGAGGCCGATCCTCGCGATTTTCGCCGGGCGCGCAAGTTTCTTAATGTCTATCTGGACGGCGCCCGGCAGGTGACTGAAGGTTACGCCAAAACCCACCCCCAAACTCAGGCCGGCGAATTGGAACAGAATTTCCGCAATGTGCTGGAAACCATTGAATCGACCTTTCAGGAACAGCATCAAAAACTGCTGGAAGAAGATCTTTTCGATCTGGATGTAAAAATCGAAGTATTAAATACGCAGCTCAAACGGGAAGGCATCCTTTGATGTCATTACACTATAGAGGATTTAAACATGAGTGAACAGCAGGCGTCCACGACGACTCAAACGAAGACCAGCACGGCCGATAGTTTAGCGTTCAAAGAAATAGTCCCCGGCGTAAAAGCCGAGATGGCCCCGCTGGCCGAAGTGCCAAAGGAGAGACAGCTGCGTGTGCAGCAGTTGCTGAATGAAATCGATGTCAGCAACACGCAATCGATCCTCTTTTTCGGCAGCAAGGCGCAGGCGCAGTTGACCACGATTTCCGACCGCATGCTGGATGGCGTCAAAAACAAGGAAATAGGGCCGGCCGGCGATGATTTGAGCGCAATGGTGGCCACGATACGCGGTTTCGAGGTCGACGACCTCGATCCAAACAAGAAACAGGGTATTTTCGACCGGATGCTGGGCCGGGCCAAACCGGTTGTCAAGTTCCTGCAGCAATACGAGGAAGTGCGCAAACAGATCGATACCATTACCGACAAGCTGGAGCGGCACAAAACCGGTTTGCTGACCGACATCATTTCGCTGGACCGCCTTTATCAGGCCAACCTGGACTACTTCCATACGCTGGAGGATTATATCGCCGCCGGCGAAGAAAAACTGCGCGAACTCGATGATGTTGTCATTCCCGAGCAGGCCCGGCAAGCCGAAGCCGGCACCGAAGTCATCGCCGCGCAAAACCTTCGCGATCTGCGCGCCGCCCGGGATGACCTGGAGCGGCGCGTACATGACTTGCGGCTGACCCGGCAGGTGTCGATGCAAAGCCTGCCCGGTATTCGTCTTGTGCAGGAAAACGATAAAGGCCTGGTCAACAAGATCAATTCGACCATTGTCAACACAGTGCCGCTGTGGCGTCAGCAACTGGCGACGGCAGTGACCATTTATCGCTCCTCGCAGGCAGCGGAAACGGTCAGGGCCGCGACCGATCTGACCAATGAGCTGCTGGCCGCAAACGCCGAGAACCTGAAGCTGGCCAATGCCGAAACCCGCAAACAGCTGGAACGCGGCGTGTTCGATATCGAGACGGTCAAGAAAGCCAATGACGCGCTGATCGCGACGATAGAGGAAAGCCTGCAGATCGCCGATCAGGGCAAGAAAATGCGCAAGGAAGCGGTCGCGCAACTCGAGCAATGCGAAACCGAACTGCGCCTTACCCTGGCTTCGGCGCAGGCAAAGTCCACCATCTAACGCGGATTTTTTGATAGATTTGATAAGCGTAAAACTGGCGCACAACAGTGGTTATGGTGATTAAAGCAGCTAAGCCTCTTTGCGCAAGGGTTGAAACGATTGGCCGAAATCACGCAGAAGAGGCGTTAACAATTTCCGGTTGAATCCGAAGAGCAATTAAAACAAGCCGGTTACCTTGCCATCATCATCAATATCGATTCTTTCTGCCGCCGGCACTTTGGGCAAGCCCGGCATAGTCATCATATCGCCTGCGATGGCGACTATAAAACCTGCGCCGTTCGCCAGCCTGACCTCACTAATTTCCACCGTGTGTCCCGAAGGCGCGCCTTTAAGATTCGGGTTGGTTGAGAATGACATTTGGGTTTTTGCTATGCAGATCGGGAACTTGCCGTAATCCGCCTCCCATGCCGCTAGCTGGGCTTTAACCTTGGCGCTAGCAGTAATGCCGCCTGCACCGTATAACGTAGTGGCGATTGCTGCGATTTTATCCCAAAGACCGAGGTTCTCATCATAGACATATTTGAAGCCGGGTTCCCGGTTGTCGACGATATTAACGACTTCTCTGGCCAGTTCTTCGGCCCCTGCGCCGCCTTCCGCCCAGTGCCTGGAAACTACGCATTTTGCCCCCAGCGCAGCGCATTTTTGCTTCAGTAAAGCGATTTCGGCCTCGGTATCAAAGGTGAAGTGGTTGATACAGATGACGCAAGGCAGGCCGTAGTAAGTGGTTATGTTGTTTAGATGGCGTTCAAGATTTTCAAAACCTTTTTCCAGAGCGGCAAGATTTTCCCGGCTTAAATCCTCCTTGGCAACACCGCCGTGAAATTTCAGCGCTCTTGCCGTTGCGACCAGAACCACGGCGGAGGGCTTTAATCCGGCCATGCGGCATTTGATGTCAATGAATTTTTCAGCGCCAAGATCGGCGCCGAAACCTGCTTCTGTGATGACATAATCAGCCAGTTTTAATGCGGTCCTGGTTGCTGTTACTGTGTTGCAGCCGTGGGCAATATTGGCGAACGGTCCGCCGTGAATAAAGGCAATGTTGTTTTCCAGGGTTTGTACAAGGTTGGGCTTGATCGCATCTTTCAATAATGCCGCCATCGAGCCCTGAGCTTTCAGATCGCTGGCGTAAACAGGCGTAACCTTATCGGATTTATAACCGATGACGATGCGCCCAAGGCGTTCTTTAAGATCGGCCCGGCTGGTGGCCAGACAAAGTATAGCCATGACTTCGGAAGCAACCACGATGTCATAGCCGTCCTCGCGCAAATAGCCGTTAGCGGGGCCGCCCATGCCGACTATTATGTTGCGCAGAGCCCGGTCGTTCATATCAACCACGCGTTTCCACTGGATGCGCCTGGGGTCTATGTCCAGGGCATTGCCGTGATTGATGTGGTTGTCAATCAGCGCGGATAAAAGATTGTGCGCGACGCCGATAGCGTGAAAGTCGCCGGTAAAATGCAGATTAATGTCTTCCATGGGAACCACCTGGGAATAACCGCCGCCTGCGGCTCCGCCCTTTACACCGAAACACGGGCCCAGGGACGGCTCGCGCAGGCACAGTATGGTTTTTTTGCCGATACGATTCATGGCATCGCCCAGGCCTACTGTTGTTGTGGTCTTGCCTTCGCCTGCAGGCGTAGGGCTGATCGCTGTCACGAGAATCAGTTTGCCGTCTTTTTTACCGGCCAGACTATTGACATACTCCAGCGACAATTTGGCTTTATAATGGCCATAGGGATCAAGGTGTATGGCGTCAATGCCATAGTGTTCCTTAGCCAGCCCGATAATAGGTTTCATATGGGCCTTTTGCGCAATTTCTATGTCCGACATAGGGTCTCCTGATTTTTAGGGAGTAATTTAAAAGTGCTGAACAAACAGTTATTGTTGAAGCAATAAGCAAACATGCCTTGGGGATAATAGCCACGGATCAGGGCAAGGCCACTACCCCGTCACCATCTTTACCAGTGGCAGCAACGAAGCGGCGCCGGCTGCAGGCGCTCTGCAGCCTTCAGGCCGGAGTTTAAAAACGGCGAGGCGAATGGATTTCAGATTAAAACACGTCAAGGCATAAAGCCTTTGCTGCATTAACGGTAAACAGGGAATCGCGAGCACAGAAAGCTGACTTTTTCGCGCACTGCGCTAATCACTCTTTCGTCCTCCATGTTTTCCATAACGTCACACATCAAGTGAGCGATTTCCGACATCTGATCTTCTTTGAGCCCCCGCGTTGTCGGCGCCGGCGTGCCTACGCGAATGCCGCTGGTTACAAAGGGAGATTGCGGATCATTGGGCACCGCATTCTTGTTGACGGTGATATGGGCTCTGCCTAGCGCAGCATCAGCTGCTTTGCCGGTAATGCCTTTGGGAACCAGGGAAACCAGCATCAGATGATTGTCGGTGCCGCCTGAAACCACGTCAAAGCCGCGTTTCATGAAAACCCCGGCCATTACCTGAGCATTTTTGACAACCTGCTGTTGGTAAATGCGGAATTCCGGCTGCAAGGCTTCCTTGAAAGCAACGGCTTTAGCGGCAATAACATGCATTAAAGGCCCGCCCTGAATGCCGGGGAAAATAGTGGAGTCGAATTTTTTCTCCAGGTCAGGATTGCTTTTGCACAGAATGATGCCGCCGCGCGGACCGCGTAATGATTTATGCGTGGTGCTGGTAACTACGTCAGCGTAAGGTATCGGGTTTGGATAAAGCCCTGCCGAGATTAAACCCGCCACATGCGCGATATCAACGAATAAGTAGGCCCCTGCTTTATCGGCGATTCTTCTAAAGCGAGCCCAGTCCATAATGCGCGAATAGGCGGAAAAGCCTGCAACAATCATCTTGGGTCTGTGTTCGAGCGCCAGCGCCTCGACTTGCTCGTAATCAATATAACCCGTTGCCGGGTTTAACCCATACTGGACAGCATGATAGAGTTTACCGGAGAAATTGGGTTTGGCGCCGTGGGTTAAATGGCCGCCGTCGGCAAGGCTTAAGCCCAGTATGGTATCACCGGGCTGGATTAACGCCATGAATACGGCCATATTGGCTTGCGAGCCTGAATGCGGCTGCACATTGGCGTAATCGGCGCCAAACAATTCCCTAGCGCGGTCTATGGCCAGTTGTTCGACTTTATCAACAAATTCACAGCCGCCGTAATAGCGTTTACCGGGATAGCCTTCGGCGTACTTGTTGGTCAAGAGCGTGCCCTGCGCTTCCAGAACCCGCGGGCTGGCGTAGTTTTCAGAGGCAATCAGTTCGATATGATCTTCCTGGCGGTTACGCTCTTCTTCCAGGGCCTGAAATAATTCCTCATCGAAGCTTTTGATGGTCATTGAGTTTTTAAACATTGTGTCTCCTGCTTTGGATTGATTCTGTAGTGTATTCAAAAGTCCGGATGGATGAGTAATATCTGCAAGTCAGCTACATTAGTGCCGGTAGGTCCGGTAAACAATAAATCCTGTGAACTTTTCAAGGCGGTATAGGAATCGTTGTTTTCAAGGGCTACTGCGGGATTAACGCCTGCTTCGGTTATTCGGTGCAGCGTACCCCTGTCGACCATTCCGCCTGCCGCATCTGTTGGGCCGTCACGGCCGTCAGTGCCGCCGCTGAGAAATGTCCAGTTTCCTGTTAGCCCATGTTTTTGAGCGGCGCAGGCAAAAGCCAGCGCGAACTCCTGATTACGGCCGCCTAAGCCCTTGCCTTTCAGGGTGACGGTCGTTTCACCGCCCGCTAAAAAGGCAACAGGCTTTAGTAGGCCTTTTTCAATCTGTGCTTTAGCGTATATTACCAGTTTTTCAGCTTCTTCTCTTGCTTCGCCGCCCAGCTTATCGCTGTATAACCTGGCCTCGTACCCGTGCTTCCTTGCCGCCTTCATAACGGCTTTAACACTGAGGGCATTGCTTCCTATTAAGGTATACGAGGAATTTTTAAAAGCCTCGTCGCCGGGTTTGGGTGTTTCCGGCACACTGCCTCGTTTGCCCTGTTCCAGATAATCCTGAACGTTAGCCGCTACCCTGTCCCAGACGCCTCTGGATTTTAAAATCTCAACGGCATCGGCGTAAGTGGTAGTGTCAGGAACGGTAGGGCCGCTGGCGATAGCGCTTACATCATTGCCCAGCACATCTGATAAAACCAGCGCATGTAAAGCGGCGGGTTGCGCGATTCCGGCCAGGCCGCCGCCTTTTATCCGGGACACATGTTTGCGTACGCAGTTGATCTGGTTGATGTTGGCGCCGGAAGCCAATAGCAAATCGGTGGCGGCAATTTTTTCCTGAAGAGTAATGCGGTCAGCGGGGTAGGGAAGCAATGCGGAACCGCCGCCGCTGATCAGCACCAGCACCAGTTCATCCTTTTGCGCGCGGCGGGCAATGTCAGCGCATTTCTTTGCAGCCTTTAAACCGGCTTGATCAGGCAAAGGATGACCCGCTCCGATAACCTCGATATTATCAATGACGCATTCATTCTCATAATTGGTAACGGCAATACTATTATCTGCCAGAAGATGCGCGGGAATGATTTCCGAGGCCGCCCGCGCCATGGCGCAGGCAGCTTTGCCAAAAGCGATAAGATGGACATTTGACCACCGGCCCAGGCGTTTTTGCTCAGGATTGTCCAGATTTAACAGAATTTCAATATGATCCTCATTGACAATAAGGCATCGCTTAACGGCTTTATAAGGATCGGCTGCGGCTATGCCTGCCTGCAAAATACTGCGAGCATCTTTTTTTATTGTATTGGTTGATGCGGGATCTGTAGCTTGCATAAGCGCTCATATCCGATTGTGTAACAGCCGTGGTTGATTATGCCATTTCTTTGGCCAGGGCAAAGATATTTTCTGCATCAAAAACCTGTTTATTGTCTTCAAATAATTTCGCAATGCAGGCGCGATGCAAGGCCAGCTTCAAGACGCCAAAACCGATGGCGCCCCAGATAATTTTGCCATCGCGTTCATTACCTTTGTCCATTACTTCTATGCCGCCGATGCCGAGAGGAGGAGTAGCGTTCGCATCAGCCAGCATTTCGATAGTTTTATTATGCTGCCATTGGTCTGCCGTGAGCAGTTCCACTCCTGCGGCCCCGGTTGCGAAAACAATCTGGGCGTTTTCGATGGCTTTGGCCCGGGCATTATTATCAAATGCTTCAACGGGAGTAAGGTCAACGCCAAAGCGCGATTTAATTTCACCGCAAGCTGTTACGGCACGCTCCATGTATCGGGATGTCAACGAAACCTCTGCGCCCTCTTTAACAAGCATGGCGGCGGCACGTTGACCTACCGGTCCTGTGCCGGCCAATATCACCGCTTTTTTGCCGGCTAATCGGCCGCTGGACGCCAGTTTTGCAACAGCTGCGGCAGCTGTAGTATTGCTGCCGTTGCTATCGAGCATGACAGAAACCTGAAAGCCCGGGAAAAAATGCTTTTGCACGGCCTTAAATAATTTCTGGCCGGCCGCCATGTCGCTGCCGCCAACAAAAATTGCAGTATTTTTCTTCTCCTTGGGGGTGCGGGTAAAAATAGTACCTTCCACCAGAGCAGTGACGTTTTCCGGGCTCAAGCCTCCGTAGCCTATTACATGATCTGCGCCGCCATCATAGGCCACAATAGTATCAAAAGCCGAGGGCTGAGGGTCGGTATCGAATTGAAATAGCAATTTTTTCATTAACTTACCTGCGGGTTGTTTAATGTATGCGTCAAGGGGAAGATTGAAGGGCGTATTATAGCCGATAAACAGAAGCATGCCTTAAGGCGGGCTTTATTAAGCGAAACCATTAGCGGCTGATTTTTGCAGGCAGTCTTCATTGTTCCAATTCAAAACAGGATAGCTGATTGCCTTGTTATGCAGCGCATGTATACCACTATCCTGAACCGAGGTAAAAGAGTAAGGGCAGATTTTTTAGGCCGGTTATTATGAAAGGCATTAAAAACCGTAACCTTTGTTATAGCCAGGCTTAAACTTAACTATACTCATGATGATGATTTGATCTCAAACTCTGCCTGCCGGGCAAAATGTCTAAAACCTTATCAAGGATGAATTCATGACCCATTCCACTATCGCTCCGGGTACAAGAATTGAATTAAGAGATGAAGAATGGCTGGTCCGTCGGGTTGATTTGACAATAAGCGGCGGGCAGCAACTCACTTGTATCGGCTTGAGCGAGCTTGTAAAGGATAAGGAAGCCATATTTCTCACCGAGCTGGATAATAATTCGACATTCCGCACCCGCATCAATGTGCTAAAGCCCGAAGACACCGAATTCGTTCAGGATCAATCCGATGGCTTTATTGATAGCAGGCTTTATTTAGAAGCCCTGTTGAGAGAATCGCCGCCGACGGACAACAAGCTTTATCTCGGTCATCGTGCGGCGATGGATATTGTGCCCTATCAGATGCAGCCAACGCTGCAGGCCTTAAATCAGCCAAGACAACGAATATTAATTGCGGATGCCGTGGGCCTGGGCAAAACCCTGGAAGCCGGCATTCTTGTTTCGGAACTCATGCGGCGAGGCAAAGGCAAGCGCCTTTTAGTGGTTGCCGTTAAATCCATGCTCACCCAATTCCAGAAAGAATTCTGGAATCGCTTTACCATTCCGCTGACACGATTGGATTCGGTCGGCATTCAGCGGGTCAGAAATCAGATTCCGTCGAATCATAATCCGTTTTTTTATTTTGATAAAGCCATTGTTTCGATGGACTCCCTCAAACAAGGCATCGAATACCGGAATTACCTGGAAAACGCGTACTGGGACATTATTGTTATTGACGAAGCGCATAATGTTGCGGAAAGATCGGCCAGCAGTCAGCGCGCCCGTCTGGCAAGATTACTGTCCACACGCTCTGATACATTAATCATGCTGTCTGCTACCCCGCACGATGGCCGGGCAAAAAGTTTTGCCAGTCTTTTAAACATGCTGGATGCAACCGCAATCGCCAATACTGAAGATTACAGTAAAGATGATTATGCCGAAAAAGGCCTGGTGATTCGACGCTTTAAAAAAGACATCATTGGTCAGCTGAAACGCGAATTTAAAGAACGTAAAACGCAACAAATCAAGGCTCAGGCGTCGGCGTCAGAACAGGCGGCATTTGCTTATTTAACCGAAATTCAGTTTGCCAAACTAGATCAAATCCGATCCGCCGGCCTACTGTTCAAAACCACTCTGACCAAAGCGCTATTCTCCAGTCCGATGGCGTGCAGGCAAACCATTAAAAACCGGCTAAAGACTCTGGAGCAAAAACTCGAAGCCGCCTATCAAAATGACCGCGATCAACTCATCTGCCTGGATGACTTATTAGCGAAGATTAACGCAGACAATTTTTCCAAATACCAGTGTCTCCTTAAAACGATCACCCATCAACAGAACGGCCTGGTTTGGAAGCCTAACGATAGCAAAGATCGAATAGTGATATTTACCGAGCGCATAGAGACCTTACGCTTCCTGCAGCAATGCTTGTTGCTGGACCTCAAACTTAAAGAAAATCAAATTGAAGTGCTTTACGGCAGTTTATCCGACACCGAACAACAACGAATCGTTGAAGACTTCGGCCAGGAAAACAAGCCTGTGCGCCTGTTGCTTTGTTCTGATGTGGCTTCCGAGGGGATCAACCTGCATTTTCTCAGTCATCGCATGATTCATTTTGATATTCCCTGGTCGCTGATGGTTTTCCAGCAACGCAATGGCCGGATTGATCGTTATGGACAGGAATACTTGCCGCATATTATCTATTTAATGACCGATTGCGCCAATGACGTTATCAAAGGCGACAATCGCATTCTGGAAGTGTTGATAGAAAAAGACGAACAAGCCATTAAAAACATCGGTGATCCTTCCGTGTTCATGGGCGTTTACGATAGCATCGCTGAAGAAATGATAACCGCGCAAGCCATTGAAAATGGCGTTGCGGCAGACGATTTTGATCAACAGCTGGAGTCCAAGGCCGAAGCATTCGATTTATTTGCAGAAGACTGGTTTGCGACTGAAACCCAAGCCGCCGATGATCCTCTCAGGGAAACCGGCACTGTCCCCAGCCTGTTCAGTTCTGACTTTGATTATCTGGCTAAAGGCATACAGCGCCTGGCGGAAAAGGAGAGGCGCGATCGTATCACTCAATTTGCAGCCAACGCCAAACAACAACGCATTGAATTTACCGCACCGGCCAGTCTGGAACAACGCTTCAAACATTTAAGCAAAGAAATCTGGCCGACTAATGGCCAATTTATTCTGTCTTCAGAAAAAACGGCAATAGAAGCGGCCATTAAGGAAAGCCGGCAATCCGAGCAAAGCTGGCCTGTTGTGCATTATCTCTGGGAACAGCATCCGGTATTCCAGTGGCTTAACAACAAAGTAGCCAGCGGTTTAAAACGGCAGCAGGCTCCCGTCATTGTCGCGGCTGATAAATTGGTTGAAGGCGAAGCGATTTATATCACCTACAGCCTGATTGCCAATCAAAAGGGACAGCCGCTGATTCAGTGCTGGTTAGGTATTGGCTTTATTAATGGACAATTCAATACCATTGATGACCTGGAAAGTGTGCTTAAGCGCACCGGTTTAACCCAGGGATTGCCTAATTCCGGCGAAACTTCAAATGCTTTAAATCAACTTAAAGCGCAACTTCCTGAAGTGGTGAAACAAACCAAACAGCAAATGAGCCTTTACCGCAAAGCCTTTGAACAGGAAAACCGGCCTAAATTAAACGCGCAACTGGAGAAGCTCCAAACCTTGGAGCACAAACATTTTGCCCAGCTCGATCTCTTCATCGAAACCAGCGAGCAACTGGCTGCAATTAAAGAAAAGCGCTATCAGGAAGAAAGCAAAGCCATTCGCAGCCGCTTCGAAGAGTACCGGCAATGGATACAGGAAACCATGAACACTGAAGAACAGCCCTATATTCAGATTGTCGCGGCCATTGTCCAGGCATAATCCGGAAGAGTGATTTCAGGATTGAATCGGAATAGTAGTGATGTTTTAATGTGTATTATTTTGTAATTTTTTACACATGGAGAATTCGATGCGAACCAATATCATCATTGATGACACATTGATGGCCGATGTTTTAAAAGCAACCGGGATAAAATCCAAGCGCGAAGCGGTGGAGCTCGGTTTAAAAATCTTATTGATGTTAAAGCAGCAAGAGGGCATTAAAGCCTTTAAAGGCAAATTAAAATGGGAAGGCGATTTGGAGAAAATGAGGAATGATCAATGATTCTGGTCGATTCCAGCGTCTGGATCGACTATTTCAACGGCACGGAAACGCTGGCGACCAAAAAACTGGACGGTTTGCTGGGCGTGCAACCGGTATGCACCGGAGATTTAATTCTGGCGGAGGTGCTGCAAGGGTTCAGGCAGGACGAAGATTATCAAGCCGCAAAAACTTTGCTCTGCTCCCTGCCTGTTCATGCCATGTTGGGTATGGCCTTCAGTTTAAAAAGCGCCGAAAATTTCAGAAAGCTGCGCAAACAAGGCATTACGATTCGAAAAACCATCGATACGATGATTGCTACCTACTGCATTGAAAACGAATTACCATTATTGCATTCAGACAAGAATTTTCAACCCTTCCAACAATATTTGGGTTTGCAAGCTGTGTAATGAAATATCAGGCTTAATAATAAAAAAACCTTGCTGGAATAATCCATAACTACCAGGGACAAGCCATGTCGCTCGACCTCACCGGCATCACCAACGAAAACGAATATTACAGCCATCACTATCTGTCGTCGATTTTCGAAGGCGACCTCAAAGACACGTTCAGCCAATGGCAGACGATGGAAGACAATTACCGGGAAGCCGTCAAAGCCGAGTCACAAAAAAGCGATCCCTTTGCCGAACAATGCGCTCCGTGGATAAGACTGCGTTCGTTATCGCAAGACTTTTTCAGATTGCAGAATCAGCTCGAAAAAGACCGCGACCTGCAATCCCGATTACAACTGCAAAACGCCTTTTTCGCCAAACTCACCACAGCTTTAGGTTATCACTGGCAGCCGGCCATGCTTAACCTCGGCGATGCCGGCGACATTCCGGTACTGGCCGAAGTGGCGCACGGCTCAAACCCCGCTTTGTGGGTATTGGGCGCACTGAATACAGCAGAAGACAAGGACGACCCGCTTAATCTCACCCTTAAAAAGGAACAATGGCTTTACGGGCATGAGCCGCAGGCCGCGCTATTGAATCCAGGACTTGAAGACCTTATCAACAAAGTCATTTTCGGGCTTGACCGTCCGCCGCGCTGGATTTTACTGCTAAGCGATGCGCAACTGCTGTTGATAGACCGCAGCAAATGGCATGAAAAACGCCTGTTGCGATTCGACCTGGCGGAAATCTTTGGCCGCCGCGAAGACAGTACGTTTAAAGCCATGACGGCCTTATTGGTCAAAGACCATTTAACACCCGAGCAAGGCTTGTGTTTGATGGACAGTCTGGATGAAAACGCCCATAAACACGCCTTCGCCGTCTCCGAAGATTTAAAATTCGCCCTGCGCGAATGCGTGGAGTTGCTCGGCAACGAAGCCATGCGTTACTGGCGGGAACAGAGCAAGGAAAAGGTTTATACCGAAGTCATGGCGGCTCACCTTAGCCGCGAATGCCTGCGCTATATGTACAGACTGCTGTTTCTGTTCTACATCGAAGCCAGGCCGGAACTGGACTATGTGCCTATAAAAAGCTCAAGCGCCTACCTGAAAGGCTACAGTCTGGAATCGTTGCGTAATCTGGAAATGACTCCGCTGCACACCGAAGAAGCGCAACAAGGCACTTATATCAGCGACAGCATTCAACTCATGTTTGAGTTGATTGACCAGGGCTTTCATGCGCATCCGAATAAGGACTTACACGCCTACTGCGGTGATGCCGAAGCTTTTAGCATCGCGCCGCTTAAAAGCCATTTATTCGACCCGAAAAGCACCCCGACTTTAAACCGCGTGCGCTTTCCAAATCAGGTGATGCAACAAATCATTCAATTGATGTCGCTGACCCGGCCCGGTTCCGGGCGATATCAACGCCGGGGCCGCATATCATACGCGCAGCTGGGCATTAACCAGCTCGGCGCCGTGTACGAAGCGCTGTTATCGTACAAAGGTTTCTTCGCTCCGCATGATTTATACGAAGTCAAAAAAGCCGGCAGCCAGCCCAACGAACTGGATTCGGCTTATTTTGTGCCGGAGCCGGAACTCAAACATTACACCGAAGCGGAACGCGCGCTCAACGAAAAAGGCGGCTTTAAAGTCTATTCCAAAGGCACGTTTATTTACCGCATGAGCGGCCGGGAGCGGGAAAAATCGGCTTCGTATTACACGCCGGAAGTATTGACTCAGGCCCTGGTCAAATACGCCCTGAAAGAATTACTCCAGGATAAAAGCGCCGACGACATCCTCAGGCTCAAGGTGCTGGAGCCCGCGATGGGTTCGGCGGCGTTCCTGAACGAAGCCATTAACCAACTGGCCGCCGCCTATATTCAGCGCAAGGAAAAGGAAAGCGGCGAACGCCTGGCGCATGAGAACTATGCCGACGAACTGCAAAAGGTCAAACTGTACCTGGCCGACAACAATGTCTTCGGCATCGACTTGAACCCGGTTGCTGTGGAACTGGCCGAGGTCTCGTTATGGCTTAACTCCATCCATAAAAGCGGCTTCGTACCCTGGTTCGGCTTGCAGTTGTTCAACGGCAACTCGCTGATCGGCGCAAGGCGGCAGGTATTTTCGCCCGATGTGTTGAATAAAAGCAAAAAGGAACAGCTCTGGTTTAACCAAACGCCCAGCCGCTTGAATCCTTATGGTTTAAGAGAAGCGAATACTCCCTTAAACCGTCATTCCGGCAGGGAGGCCGGAATCCAGTCACAGGGATGTGAAGCTATGAATGACAAGTTTGATATACATCCATGTACCCTGGATTCCGGCAATCCATGCCGGAATGACGACTCTGCCTTATTTGCCGAAACCTCGTCCACCGATCACAACAACCAACCGCTGCTCAGCGAACGCGGCAAGCGCATTTACCATTTTCTGCTGCCCGATCCCGGCATGGCGCACTATCAGGACAAGGTCGTTAAAGGGCTGGCAACGGAGGCCATAAAAACCATTAATGACTGGCGCAAGGAAAGTTGCAAAGCCTTTAGCGCCGAACACATCAAACAGCTGCAAACCTTTTCCGGAAAAATCGACGAACTCTGGCAGGCGCATAGCCGCGATCAGGCCAGAATCCGTGATAAAACCACCGATCCCTTTAATATCTGGGGACAACCGGAAGACCAACGCCCCCAACGCAGCCTGTTGTCGCAAAAGGACCGCATTCTGGCCCAGGAACGCGAGTCCAAAGACCTGAAAAACTCCTCGCCCTATCGCCGCCTAAAACTGGTGATGGATTACTGGTGCGCGTTATGGTTCTGGCCGATCAATCAGGCGGAGCTGTTGCCGGACAGAAACCAGTATTTTTTTGATCTCAACTGGCTGCTGATGGGCGGCACGCTGGAGCCGATTACCGAACCGGGGCAAACGGCGGAGTTGTTCCCCGATACCCTGCCGCAGCAACTGACGATGGATTTTAATGACCGCTTCGGGCAACTGGACATTGAAAAAATCCTGCGCGACAACCCGCGTTTAAACCTTGCCAATCGGCTGGCGGAGCAATACCATTTTTTTCATTGGGAACTTGAACTGGCCGATATTTTTGCTGATAACGGCGGTTTCGATCTGATTCTGGGTAACCCGCCCTGGCTGAAAGTGGAATGGCAGGAAGCGGGCATCATGGGCGATGCCAATCCGTTGTTTGTGCTGCGCAACTTTTCCGCCAGTCAGTTGAATAAACTCAGGGAACAAAGCTTTAGCGGCTATCCGAAACTGCAAGCCGATTATTTTGCCGAGTTTGAACAATCCGAAGGCGCGCAGAATTTTCTCAATGCCCAGGTCAATTACCCGCTGTTGAAGGGCATTCAGACCAATTTGTACAAATGCTTTTTGCCGCAGGCGTGGATGGCGAACAATCCAAAAGGCGTGGCGGGTTTTTTACATCCCGAAGGCATTTATGACGATCCGAAAGGCGGCTTGTTTCGGGCGGCTATTTACCCGCGATTGCGGGCGCATTTTCAGTTTCATAATGAAATGGATTTGTTCGCCGAAGTTCACCATGCCACCAAATTTAGCATTAATATTTACTCTGTAAACGTCACAGCACATTTTCAACATCTGGCTAATTTGTTTATTCCGCAGACCATTAACCCGGATATTTCATCAGCCCCAGAAAACTGCTCCAAAATCCGAACTAAATTTTGGAAAACCGGAAATGTTGAGAAATCGATGGCTAAAGCTGGAAATTAATGACTGATTTCCGTTTTTCAGACACAA
>NZ_CADCXN010000076.1 GCF_902806695.1 Candidatus Methylobacter favarea
TATATGACTCGACGCGATTTCGTAAAGCCTGCATTTTCACTACGCAAAAAACGCTCCGTGAAAACACATGCCCTATCGCTTCTGGGGACTACTCGACTCCTGTCTCGCAGCGACTGAAGGCTTCCAGTTAACGCCGGAATTAGGCGGCACGTTCAGCCCTTATCGGAGACATCCCGACCGTTTTGGCATGTATGAGCTAGGGGATCCACTCGCCTCCAAATAGTTAAGGTCGTTAATCCAGACAGAATAGCCGCATAAAATTTTTACTTTGAGGCGACAGCCAGCTTGAAATTTTCCGATAGCCTCATTCTCAGTTAATGTGGTTCCTGATTACCGAATATTCTCAGTTAATGTGGTCCCGAAAAACGGATGTAATCGGTTCCTGTGATTTATAGTATCCGGCCGCTACGCGTATAAGGCTCTAATTTGCGGGCAGGGGATGACCTATGCCGCTTAGTCCGATGGTTCAGCTTCTACTTGTTTAAACAGCGCCTGACAAATGTTTCACCGGTATTTATATCTCGTATTTATATCTTGACAAAGGTGGCGGGCGCAGCACTTAGTCTTTAACTATTTAACTTTTTTTAATTTAAAATAAATATCAAATTTACGAGGCTTTTGGTCATGATGAGACTCTTTATGCTGAGATTGAGTTATTGCACCAATCTATTTCAGAAGATTAACGACCTTGATTAATTTTCAACAGGCGTAACCAGACAGACAAGGGCGAATTCGGGGTCGAAGACGCAGTCGTAAGATATGTTCGAAGTTCGAATCCACCCAGGCCAGTCTGACTTTGAAAGATACCGCCATCAATCTGCTGCGCGGCTTCAGCGGATGCTTCTGCTTAATGAAGCACCCCCCTGTTCGCAGCAGTAATGATTCCGGCATACTGTATGTAATGTACTTCAACAATTGCTAGCGTCCCTTTGCCATCATTTGCCGGTTTGTAGGACCGCCGCCTTGATAATCGACGGCCCATACTTCCTGCTACTCTCAGGTTTATTACTACGCTTCTTTACTGAGCCGTAATCGTCAACGTAAAGCCGTTCGCAAGTTGACCAGCATCGGCACCTGCGTCATCGAGGACGAATAACTTCCAGTCTCCATTTGGCGACGTTCCATTGACTACCGCAAGGTCAGCCGGATAAGGAGCTGCTGGCCCCGGTGCCGGAAAACTGTCGGTAGACCCAAGGGCGTAATCCGTAGGCCGATAGCTACCTGTCGTTATTACCGTGCTTTGGGGTACAGCTACAGCGGCCGCGGCGTCGAAGGTAATAGTGGCATTACTGATATCCGCTCCAGCGCCCGCATCCGACATTAGCATGACCTTCTGTCCTCCTGGACCGACCAGCAAAACATCGAGATCGGCCGGATAAGTATGCGTCAAACCTTTGAGCGTCACGACCATTTTGCTGATGGTACCGGACATACCGCTGACATTGACGATCGCCGGATAGGGTGCGGCAGGCGCATTATCGTTAATGGTGATAGCGCCAGGGGCGGAGAAAGTCTGGGTTCCTGAGCCGCCAGCGGCCGCCACAGTCCAGCCGAAGCTGGTGCTGGCAGTGCCGCCGGAATGCCCATCGCTAACTGTCACCGTGGCGGTGAAGCTTCCGGCAGTGGCGGAGGTGGTGCCGCTGATGAGACCGGTGCCGGGATTGATGCTGAGTCCCGTAGGCAGGCCGCTGGCGCTGTAGCTTAACGTGTCCCCGTCGGCATCAGTCGCCATGATCTGCAGGTTCACGCTCGTACTCACGGCCGTCGTCTGGGCGCCAGGATTGGTGACTGCAGGAGGCGTATTGCCACTGGTTGTGCCCGTCGTAATCGTCAACGTAAAGCCGTTCGCAAGTTGACCAGCATCGGCACCTGCGTCATCGAGGACGAATAACTTCCAGTCTCCATTTGGCGACGTTCCATTGACTACCGCAAGGTCAGCCGGATAAGGAGCTGCTGGCCCCGGTGCCGGAAAACTGTCGGTAGACCCAAGGGCGTAATCCGTAGGCCGATAGCTACCTGTCGTTATTACCGTGCTTTGGGGTACAGCTACAGCGGCCGCGGCGTCGAAGGTAATAGTGGCATTACTGATATCCGCTCCAGCGCCCGCATCCGACATTAGCATGACCTTCTGTCCTCCTGGACCGACCAGCAAAACATCGAGATCGGCCGGATAAGTATGCGTCAAACCTTTGAGCGTCACGACCATTTTGCTGATGGTACCGGACATACCGCTGACATTGACGATCGCCGGATAGGGTGCGGCAGGCGCATTATCGTTAATGGTGATAGCGCCAGGGGCGGAGAAAGTCTGGGTTCCTGAGCCGCCAGCGGCCGCCACAGTCCAGCCGAAGCTGGTGCTGGCAGTGCCGCCGGAATGCCCATCGCTAACTGTCACCGTGGCGGTGAAGCTTCCGGCAGTGGCGGAGGTGGTGCCGCTGATGAGACCGGTGCCGGGATTGATGCTGAGTCCCGTAGGCAGGCCGCTGGCGCTGTAGCTTAACGTGTCCCCGTCGGCATCAGTCGCCATGATCTGCAGGTTCACGCTCGTACTCACGGCCGTCGTCTGGGCGCCAGGATTGGTGACTGCAGGAGGATGATTCACCGGATTTACTGCCGACGTTATTGTGACATCGCGCGGGCGGATGCGAAAGCCTTGCTTATGCGCTGGCATTCGAACGTCATCTTCACCGCGCGGAACATGGTGGAAATTCACTTGATACCATAACACAACATCCGTTACGGCTTCGCCATTGACATATCCAACAAGACCATTGTCGACTAGCTCTTCGGTAGACCTATACTGGGTCAAATAAAAGTCATATTGAGTGAAATCCTCTGGGGCTCGCAGCTGATCCGTGACGTTGGGTTCAATTTCGTAGGAGATACTGCGTCCATCCGCATTGTTCTCGACGGTATTCCGTACGCGCCAAAAGGTTGCGTTAGTGAGATTATTTGTCTCCTTGGTTTCGGTTGTAAGAGGGATAATGGTCATGTTTCGCTGATCGCTACTGGCTGGCAGAGATGGATCTGCGAAATTGATTCGTTCCACGCTGTTATTTGCAGATCCATTGAGGTCGAAATCCATGCGCCAAATGACATTATGGTTATGGTTGACGGCTCGCTGACCGGCTACTGGCCAAGTGGTGCTTGTTGAATTAGCGTTATAGCGTTGCAGGGCGCCACTGGCAATCACGCCTGGCTCTATCGATCCGTCATCAAAGAAGGTGTATTGAAAGACGTAATAGTATTGTCCAACTCCATAGTAGCCGAAGACTGCAAAGCTGTCGCCTTGAGCTGAAACACCGGCACTTACATTTTTGAACAAGTATCCCGCCGGACGATGCACTAAACACAAGGTAGAGTTCGTGAGCAGAGAACCAGCCGGGCATTCTGCCGCAGACAGGACTGCGAGATTTGTTCCGTATGAGATGTCGTGGTAACGCGCGCCATTGTCATCGTAGGGAACAAACAACTGGGCTACGTGCAGGGAGTGCAGGATCTTTCTGCGGATTCCGTTCGGCGGAGTGAAGATGACTTGGTTTAGCCGATAGCCGTACCCGGCTCTAGGCTCCCAACACATTTCCCACTTAGCCTGGTTAGAGAACGTCTGGACAATCTGGTATTCCGGGGTACAGCTGAGCGCCTCAGTGGTGACCGCGCGTACGGTTTGCGATGGCAGCAACGAGAAAGTCGACAGCAGCGCGACAATGCCTAGGACTCTAATATTCACTAACGTTAAGACAGATGGTCTCATTTCAAATTACCTTATCTTGCTCAATTATTAAAAGGAGAGGTGGCGGTCAAATCGCGAGGCGCGAGAATAACTCCTTGCCAATGCGTCTGGACGTCTGACTCATCCTCAGCACGCGGCACCTGGTGCCATGTGGTACCGACCCATATTACCGGATCGCTGAGAGCTTCCGCAGGAGTGATAAACTGGGTTAAATCCGCTCCGCATCCTCCGCCGGTAGGATTGTATGAGGCGAATTGCTCGCATGCCTTATTCTGAGTGACATAAATATCAAAGCCGGTAAAAGCATCGCTGCCACGATGAACTGAGGTATGCTCTGGCACGATTTGAAAGGAAATTTTTTGCCCATTGGACGCGTTGCTGATTACTTTATCCTTCACTACCCAGAAGCGCTTGGCTTCGGGGGAGATGGTAAATTTGCCTTCCGAAGTAATGTCAGTGATTGTTTGATTGATTACATAGCCGGTGTTGTCAGCCGTGTAGTTCAATTGCTGGAACAGATCATTTGTCGGCCCTCCCAGGCTAAAGTCAAGGCGCCAGTAGGCGGTATGAAATCGATTCGTTGCATAGCGCACGGGTGCGCTGATCGGCCAGCCTGTATCGGCTGTGGAATCGCGCGAAGGATCCAACTGCCCACTCACTCCTAGCATAGGATGTATAGTGCCGGCGTCGTCAAAGATCCACTGCTGAATGTAGGTATCCCCACCGGCGGCGCTCACTCCGAATATGATCAGGCTTTCCCCTTGAATTTGCCCGGTGCCGCGCCAGGCATAGCCGCGTGGCACTTTCATCCGGCAAAGTAGCGGATTACCACTGCCATCCGCCAATAATGTACCGCCCGGACAATCAGTAGTGCTAAGTGGTGTTAATGGTAGACCGGCATCACTGACATGGTACTGGTTGCTCATGCCGTTGTCATAAGCTACCAATACCTGAGCCAATGAAGCCTGCTCGAGAATGAGCGTCCTCGGCCCACCCGATGTTGGTGTGAGGGTAATCTGGTTTAGCACCAGTCCTTTTTTAGGGTCAGCCACCCAGCATAACTCCCAGCGTGCCCCATTCGTCATCGAAACATCAATGGAATTAGGTGCACAGGCTGCCCGTGCGGCGCCATTAGCTAGGGTCAAGAGGGTTGTAGCTGCGAATGCCATTACCTTTACGAGGCTGGTTGTTCTCATTGTCGTCTGTCCTGAATAAGTTTAGTGAGTATGCCCGGATGGAGCCTCGCCTCCCGACAGGACTTCTCCAGTCGAGAGATTGACTATAAGGTCGCTCATGTCTATGAATCTTGCATCATCAATGGTAATAAACAATTGCATGCAACGGTCCACAGCACAGACTGCGGCGATGTCTTCAAGAGGAGTATGGGCAGCTGAATCAGGAAAAAATATCCCTCCTTGTGCTTCTAGAAGGCTGATATCATTCAAATTGTGACCGGTAATATTCAGGTAGCTGGTCTGAAGTCTGGAACCCAGTTCTGGATGTTCAAAAACAAGCTGCAAGGCCGCTTTTA
Source organism: Candidatus Methylobacter favarea (assembly GCF_902806695.1). Lineage (GTDB taxonomy): Bacteria > Pseudomonadota > Gammaproteobacteria > Methylococcales > Methylomonadaceae > Methylobacter_B > Methylobacter_B favarea. The sequence goes on from NZ_CADCXN010000076.1 coordinate 5,265, forward strand.
CTTCAGCACTTGAAAAAAAGGGCTGATTGGTTACTCCCTTTGCCACATGAGTCTCTAGAACGGCGTTACGGTTTGGATCAGTCACGACACGAATAGCCTCATTGGTCGTGTAGTTATAGTAAAAAACGTCGGCTTTGCGCGTCTGGAGATCGTCGTTCTTATCCTCATTATGGCGTTGTGCATAGAGGACTGGAACGTCATCTAATAACTGCCTCAATCTGGGCGGCCTAGGGGTGCCCGCTGCCCTTTCTCTGGCGCTCTTTATCTGCGCCGAGGAATCGGCAACTTGCTTTACGCGAGCGATTTCACTCGGCGCCAAAGGATTTCGGCCGCGCGGGCCCGTTACTTCCACCGTTCGTTGCTCGTCCGCCGGGACACGGGTTCGACTGACCGCTTCAGTAGGCAACAAAAGCAACCACGTCAGTAATGGTAGGCCCAGGCTGGCCAGGGTCCGAAATAGGTATAACCTGAATCTGGAGGGAAAAGCTGTCATGATCTTGAATTTTCTCTATATTAGATTTAGTAGGATAAATTACAACAAGATTGGGAGCCGGATTCGCCGCCCAGTATCTGTGTTAATTACGATTATTATGACCATGTAAAGTATTAACCATGTCAAAATTAAACTTCAGTTTGTTCGTTATAACTGATGCACTAGGAAAATGGTCAGTTCCTGAATAGCGCGATGCTAAATACACTCTGTAAGAGTTATCTATGCCTTGCGTACTTTATAGAATAATTCTATTGGCTTATAGATAGTTTTATGTAATTTTTTCATAGTTATAGCTCCAGAATAATTTCAAAATTAACCAGATATTTATTAAATGAGACCATTTGATGATAGTTAGGACACTCATGAAAACCTTATCATACATCGAATGAATAAATGGGTTATCACAGTCTTATTATTATTAACTTCAGCTTAAATATCCATAGAACCCATCTCAATAAATACTTAAAATTAACTCAATTTCTGGCGTTGAAATCCTTGGGACTGCATTGAGCATGGCAAACTTATAGGGTAAAGCAGCTAAAACGAGAGAGGGAAATGCTTTAAAACTCGTAATATTTATCGCTTTACTTGATGTTAATCGGTTAAATACTCTAGCTTATTTGCTTCGTTGCCTGGGATGAGGCTTTAGAAAAAATCCGCATGCAATTTAAATATAGTGAAAATACTCCTCAACAACAGATAACCTGCTTTGCTAAACAGCAGTGTTATAAAATTAATTTTTTTCGTGATTAATCCTTGATAATCGGCATAAAAACTTTTTGATATCTTATTGAAGAGTAAATAACTTACCAATAAAATTTTAAGATTTATATTGTCCATTATTATTATTGAAATATGCCTGAGATACGCATCTATTTATTTTTCAGGTTTTGCCCTTATTGCAGCATGACTAAATGCCGGCTTTATAAAAGGGGCGTCCTTTATACTAAGGTTAATGGCGATGCAATAGCTCATTTGAATTATATTAACTATTTTATGGATGGGCCGGGGCCGCCTCGTTAAAAAGCAATCAGATTTAATTGTGTAGCACCCGCAAAAAAAGATGCATTGACAATAGGACGGAAAAATCGGGATGTTAATAGGCTTGGATAGTTGATGTCCCTTCTATTAATTGAAAAAGTTACAATCTCTTACCTGAAATTCTACTAATCACGTTGCGTGCGGTGATTTGTAGCCTCGAAAATCGGGATGACATCGCGACATTGGATAAGTTGAAGCCGGCTTTTTACGCCAATATCTGCCGTATGAGTATGGAAATGGCTTAATTAGTCAGGGAGACCGGTTCTGCGCGCGATCTCCACTATCCTGAACCCTGAAGCAGTTAAGAGAAAAATTAGGCATTTTCATCAAAAAGTTTTTTCTCTCCTGTTTGGGGTAGTAATGGTTTTAGGGGAGGAAGCCCGTCCTGAGCGCTCATATGTCCAGCTTTTAACCCGGCATCTTCAAGCTGTCCTTTTAAATAATCCAGGTTGTCATTAATAAGATCAGCCGTTTGAGGATTCTGGCTGCGAAAACTGGTATTGATAACGCCATTCCGGTATGCAACAAGGCAATGAATCATGCCCACCCCCGGTGGGCTAACAGTGATATTGACTGACCAGTTGCCGCTGCCTGCCTGCCGATCCTTTTCCTTCTCCCCTTCTATTTCAATATCGACTGCGTCTGCTGTGTCTCTAGCCATAAAAGGCAGTTCAAGGTGCCATAGCTGTTTGGAATTATCCTCTTTCGGTAAAGATAGCAATTGATCCAGTATAATTCTGGCCACAGTATTTTCGGCTTTCTGCTGCAGATTCTTAAGCAGGTTCAGATCGGCGTCGTGCAGTTTTTGGGCATTTTGTATGATGACTTCCTGCTTTAAGGCATGAATAAATTTGAGTAGATTGGCTTTAAAGTCCTGTGCGACATTTAATTCGGAGTTTCCGGCCATTGATTTCAGCCTGGCTTCAAGAAAAACGCCGGAATTGTTAATGGAGTACTTAACGCCCTGGCTAGTGCTCAATCGTTCCTGGACCGGCAGATTCTGCAGAATTTCCAGGGCGATACGCTTTAAGGCTTGCGCAACGTTTTCATTTTTTATCAGTTGCGGCAATTCTTTTATGAGTTGATTTAAAAGGACAGGCGAGGATTCCTGCCGGGGCAGGAACAACTTTACCAGCTCGGTTATTTTTTCGGGGGTAATAGTGCCGACTGACGGAATAATCCTGAATTCAGGCATCGCTCCGGTTTTAGTGATTTCTACTGTCAGATATTGACCGATTTTAAATTCCGGAGATTTTTTTAATAAATCAGGCAAGGGATCAGTTAAAGTTGATTTATTTATTGTAATGGTTTTAATAAATTGCAGCTGGGATCGTTCGATATTCAAGATAACGGCTTGTCTAGTGATTGCATCTACCGGCTGTCCATGACTTGGCTGGACAAGGTTATCAGTAAAAACTTGCAGCTGTATTTTATTGCCTTCAAACCCGACAATTTTTACTTCCAATTGTTGTTTTAAAGAAAGTGACGATTCGAAACTTTTAAGGACATCCTGCTTTTCGGTAATAGGCGGAGTCAATATGAAGCGCAAGCCGGTTGTTTGAAGTTGCTTTTCCGAGGAAGATAATGGCTGGGGTTTCAGTTCAGGCAAAGCATTGAGAATTTTAAACTCAATCGCAGGGGCAATTTTGGTGACCTGAAGCACCAGGTTTTGCCCGGGATCAAGCCTGATCCCATGATTGCTTTGTGCCTTTATGATGTTATCGGCAAGTTTTAAAAGGAAGGTGTTTTTTTCTGCCGATGCCATTGTGCTTATCACTTTGACGTCAACCTTCTGCCCTGTTTTCAGGTTTAAATAATTTTTCGCAAGCGGGTTAAAGGCTAACTGGCTTTGGGCATTTACTGGCGGCTTGATATCCACGTTGATGTACTCTAAGCCAAGGGGCAGTCTATTCTTGATTTCATTTTTTGGGTATTACCGTATTTATAGTACATGTGCATGGCATGGCTAATATTCGAGGCAGTTCAGAAACTTTTTTAAGCATTTTTTTTATAGGCATGCAAAAACGCTAATAATATTCAGCAGAGATGTAATTCTGCTAATGAGTTGTTTTGGGGACCACTGAATTGTTTTAAATAGGGCAGGCTCTTAAAGATTAGTTTAAAATTCAGCTTTGAGTTAAATACTGACCCTTACTTTATTTCTATGTCGAGCAATGAAACACCGCCTTCCGAGGTTTTAACCGTACTATCGACAATCCGGGATTATATCCGTTGGGGCGCGAGCCGGTTTACCGAAGCCGGGGTTTGTTTTGGACACGGCACAGCTACAGCCCTGGATGAAGCGGCGGCATTGGTACTGCATACCGTTCATCAGCCTTATAATCTCGCTGAACCTTATCTGGAAGCCGTATTAACATTGAAAGAGCGCCAGGCAGTTATTGATATCATCGCCAGACGTATCAGCGAAAGAAAGCCGGCGGCTTATTTAACCCATGAAGCCATTTTTGCAGGCTTGTCATTTTATGTTGATGAACGGGTGCTGGTTCCAAGATCTCCTATTGCTGAACTTATCGAACAGCGCTTTGCTCCGTGGGTCGAAGCCGATCAGGTCAGTCTCATTCTGGATTTGTGCACCGGCAGCGCCTGCATAGCCATAGCTTGCGCCCATGCCTTCCCGGATGCTCAGGTTGATGCGGTAGACTCATCAGCCGATGCACTTGCCGTCGCGGCATTAAATGTGGCAAATCATCAACTTTCCGAGTCGGTGGAGCTTTACCGGTCGGATCTTTTTAATGAGCTGCCGGATGCCCGCTACGATGTCATTGTCAGTAATCCGCCTTATGTAGCCCTGGCAGAATGGGAGCAATTGCCCAAAGAGTTTCGGGCCGAGCCGGATATAGGTTTTAAAGGCGGGCATTCAGGTCTCGATATTGTGTTACGCATTCTGGCCGATGCCGATGATTATTTGACGGAGCAAGGGGTTTTGATTGTGGAAGTCGGCAGCAGCGCCGAAACATTGCAGGATACTTTTCCTGAAGTGCCTTTCTACTGGCTGGATTTTAAGCGCGGCGGCGATGGGGTATTTTTGCTGACGGCTGACCAGGTCAATCAATATCACGAATTATTTTTGGCATCGTTAACCTAGATTATGTCCGGAAACACTCTGGGAAAATTATTTACAGTCACTTCGTTTGGTGAAAGTCATGGGCCTGCCATAGGCTGCATCGTTGACGGCTGCCCGCCGGGAATGACATTAACGGAAGCCGATTTACAGCTTGATCTGGATCGCAGGAAACCCGGTACCTCCAGGCATACAACTCAACGCCGTGAAGCCGATGAAGTAAGAATTCTTTCCGGCGTGTTTGAAGGCAAAACGACGGGGACGCCTATTGGTCTTTTAATTGAAAATACTGATCAACGGTCAAAGGATTATTCCAAAATCGCTGATTCATTCAGACCGGGACATGCCGATTATACCTATCAGCATAAGTATGGCTTCAGGGATTACCGCGGCGGCGGGCGTTCTTCCGCTCGTGAAACGGCCATGCGCGTGGCCGCCGGCGGCATTGCCAAAAAATATCTCAAGGAGCAGGCCGGCATAGAGATTCGCGGCTACCTGTCGCAACTGGGTCCTATAAAAATTGAAAAACTGGATTGGGCTGTCATTGATGACAACCCTTTTTTCTGTCCCGATGCTGATAAAGTCGCCGAAATGGAAGCCTACATGGACGCTTTACGCAAGGAAGGCGAGTCCATCGGGGCGCGGATTGAGGTCGTAGCCACCAATGTCCAGCCGGGGTTAGGCGAACCGGTGTTTGATCGGCTCGATGCGGAGCTCGCCTATGCCTTGATGAGTATTAATGCGGTAAAAGGCGTGGAAATTGGCGACGGATTTGCCTGCATAAACACCAAAGGCACGCAATTCCGCGATGAAATTACACCGGAAGGTTTTTTGAGCAATCATGCCGGCGGGATTTTGGGAGGTATTTCCAGCGGCCAGGATATTACCGCCAGTATTGCCTTAAAACCCACTTCCAGTTTGCGTCTGCCCGCCAAGAGCATTGATCTACAGGGCAACGCGATTGAGGTTGCTACCCTGGGCCGTCATGACCCTTGCGTAGGTATCCGCGCAACGCCGATTGCTGAAGCCATGATGGCGCTCGTACTTATGGACCATTTTTTACGTCATCGTGCGCAAAACAGTGATGTCAAGTCAGGCTTGCCGATCTTAAGATAGTGATTAATCTTTAGATGACTGTTCCTTACTGGCGGCTGTCGGGTTTTTATTTCTTTTTCTTTGCTGCATTAGGCGCTCATTTACCCTACTGGAGCCTGTATCTGAAAGATAGCGGTTTTAACCCGGTTGAAATCGGCAAGCTTTCAGCATTGCTGGTCGGCACCAAAATTATTGCCCCCAACTTATGGGGCTGGATTGCTGATCATACCTGCAAAAGCTTGCGAATAATCCGCATAGCCTCGTTTTTTGCCGCGTTAATATTTGCCGGCTTTTTATTTATCCACAGTTATTTCTGGTATGCCTGGATAACGGTGGGTTTCAGTTTTTTCTGGAATGCTGTGTTGCCGCAATTTGAAGCCGCCACGTTGTTCCATTTAAAAAGTGAATCTCACCGTTACAGCCAGATAAGATTATGGGGCTCTTTCGGCTTTATTGTTGCAGTATTGACTATAGGCTGGCTGTTGGACAGTCAGCCAATTACGATACTGCCGCTGGTAATTACGGCTTTATTGATTTTGACCTGGTGCGTAACTTTAATAACTCCGCAGGCGCATGCTGCCACCGATAGTTCAGCTCCGGCCAGTCTTCTGCAGATACTGAAAAAACCGGAAGTTTTAGCTTTTCTGGCTGTGTATATGTTATTACAGGCGGCTCATGCACCCTATTACGTCTTTTATTCCATCTATCTGAATCACCATCATTACAACGGGACATTAACAGGTATTCTCTGGGCTCTTGGCGTTTTCGCGGAGATTTTTTTATTTATTTATATGCGCCGCTTGTTAACCCGCTTTTCTTTGAGAAAAATTTTACTTTTCAGTATCTTGTTATCCATCATTCGCTGGTTGCTGATTGCCTGGTATGCTGATTATCCGGGCTTGTTAATTATTGCCCAATTATTACATGCCGCTACGTTTGGTTCGGCCCATGTCGCTGCTATCCATCTGGTTCATATTTATTTCGGCCATCAGCATCAGGGTAAAGGTCAGGCGCTATACAGCAGCGCGGGCATGGGGCTGGGCGGAATGCTGGGTAGTCTTTTTGGCGGCTACTATTGGGAGGCGTTAAGCCCTGAGCTGGTTTATACAATGGCCGCTGCAACATGCGGTATTGCCTTTATCATCGCTTATACGTGGGTCGGCCGGGAAATTACTCAAAATAAAGCGGCATTAAGCTAAAATAAGACGAGTATCTGTAGAGGCGGATTCTTCCGCCATGGCGATTAAAGCCGGCTACAGTCTTGACTCCTTGATTGACTATTCAGGAAATAATGTGTTTGAAATAATAAAAAGCGGCGGCTGGCTGATGCTGCCCATCATTATCTGCTCGATTGCAGCCATGGGCATTATCGGCGAACGTTTTTGGTCTTTACAAAAAAGCAAGATTTTACCGCCGGAACTGGTCTCGCAGGTATGGAAATTATCCCGTGAAAAAAAGCTTGATGATGTCATGCTGCGCCGCTTGAAAACCAGTTCCCCTCTGGGTTGTATTTTGGCGGCCGGCCTTGCCAATAGCCATCACGGCCGGGATATCATGAAAGAATGTATTGAAGAAGCAGGCCGGCAGGTGGCTCATAACCTGGAACGCTTTCTTAATACCCTGGGCACTATCGCAACCATTACCCCATTGCTCGGTTTATTGGGCACAGTATTCGGCATGATTGACATCTTTTCCTCTCTTATGCAGCACGGCTCCGGCGATCCGTCGGTTTTGGCGGGCGGTATTTCAGTAGCATTGATAACTACGGCAGCAGGCCTCACCGTAGGTATTCCCAGTTTGATTTTTCATCGTTATTTTGAAAGACTGGTCGATGATTATGTGGTGGAGATGGAAGCGGAATCTCTAAAACTGATAGATATGCTGCACGGCGATCGCGAGTAAAACTATGAATTTTCGACGTAAAAAAAGGGAAAAACTGGATATTACCCTGATATCCATGATTGATGTTCTGTTTGTGCTGTTGCTTTTTTTCATGGTTTCCACCACCTTTAACCGGAATACCGAAGTCAATATCAAGCTGCCTGAGGCGGCTGGCGCGGACGCCGAAGAGCATCCCAAAATGGTTACGCTGACTATTGATGCAGATGGCAGTTATTATTTGCAAGGCGATGATGGTTTGCCTCATGAATTGGTCAATCAGAACATAAATACCTTAAAACAGGAACTGCATAAGCTCGCAGAACATTCAGGCCAGCTTCCTTTCATTATCAATGCCGACGGCAAGACTCCCCATCAGTCTGTAATTTCTGCCTTGGAAGCGGCCGGTGATGCCGGCTTCAGCCATATCACTTTTGCAGCCCAACATTCAAAGACGGGGAAATGAAAACAAGGCTGGCCCGATGGCTGGTAAATAGTTGGTATAAAGACTCGGTTATCGGCAGGCTGCTTATACCGCTGGGCGTAGTATTTAGTATCGCTGTCAGATTGCGACAGTTTTTATATAGCCTCGGCGTACTTAAAAAACACACAGTGCCTGTTCCGGTTATCGTGATAGGGAATATTACTGTAGGCGGCACAGGTAAAACCCCGTTAATTATCTGGCTAGCCCGGCTTCTTGAAAAGACAGGCTATCGGCCCGGCATTATCAGCAGAGGCTATGGCGGGCGGTCTGAAGTATGGCCGCAATGGGTAACTGCAAACAGCGATGTCAAACGGGTCGGGGATGAAGCTTTGTTGATAGCCGAACAAACGGGTTGTCCTATGGTTGTCAGCCCAATGCGTGTAGATGCCACAAGAATGTTGCAGCGGCATACAGATTGTAATGTCCTATTATCCGATGACGGCCTACAGCATTATGCCTTGCATAGAGATATTGAAATTGCCGTGATTGATGGTGAAAAGCGCTTTGGCAATGGTCGCTGTTTACCCGCCGGGCCTTTGCGTGAACCTATAAACCGATTACAGTCTGTTGATTTTATTGTCGTTAATGGAAAAAAACTGGAAGAGAATGAATTTTCCATGACTATTACCGGCGATAGCGCCATTAACCTGGTTACCGGGGAGCAAAAACCCTGGCAACAATTTATTGGTATAAAATGCCATGCACTGGCTGGCATAGGCCATCCTGACCGCTTTTTTAAGATGCTGAAAACAGCCGGCCTGTCATGCACAAATCATAGCTTTCCGGATCATCATCCATTTCAAAGTCATGATATAGAATTTAATGATGATAAGCCCGTCTTAATGACCGAAAAAGATGCCGTAAAATGTTCGGCATTTGCAGGCAATCGACATTGGTATATTCCGGTAAAAGCGGTGCCTGAACCGGGTTTTTCAGAACAATTATTAGCCTTATTAAGAGAAAAATATGATCGATAAAAATTTACTCAATATTCTGGCGTGTCCCTTGTGCAAGAGTCCGTTAATCTATGATAAAGCCAAGCAGGAACTCATCTGCAGAGCGGATCGCCTGGCTTTTGCCATCCGCGACGATATTCCCGTCATGCTTGAAGATGAAGCCCGAAAATTAAGCAATGATGAAGTCGACGCCTTATACAAATGAGCTTACGTTTTAAAGTCATCATTCCGGCAAGATATGCATCTACCAGACTGCCCGGCAAGCCATTACTGAGCATTGCAGGCAAACCCATGATTGCCCATGTCTGTGAACGGGCCCAGGAAGCTGATGCCGAGGAAATAATTGTCGCCACGGATGATGACAGGATTTTTCAGACAGTCAGCGGTTTGGGCGTTAAAGCAGTAATGACCGGGGCGGATCATCAAAGCGGTACGGAAAGAATTGCCGAAGTCGCTCGGCAGTGCGGCTGGGCGGATACTGAAATTGTCGTTAACCTGCAGGGCGATGAACCGCTCATTCCGCCGGCAACAATTCGCGAAGTCGCTTCCGCACTGGCGGGGCAGAAACAGGCAGGCATAGCCACCTTGGCTGCCGAAATCACGGATTCAGGTGAAGTTTTTAATCCCAATGCAGTAAAAGTCGTATTGAATAAAGCCGGTTTTGCGCTTTATTTTAGCCGCGCTCCCATTCCCTGGGATAGAGATGCATTTAGCCAGGAAGGCGGCAAGCCATCCGGAAAAATGCCCTATCTGAGGCACATCGGCATGTATGCCTATAGAGTGGAGTTTTTAAACCGTTACTGTTCATGGGAGCCTTCACCGCTTGAATCGATTGAATCTTTGGAACAGTTGAGGATATTGTGGCACGGCGAAGCGGTTCTGGTGAAAATCGTGGATAAATCTCCTCCAGCCGGTGTAGATACCCGCGAAGATTTAAGGCGGGTAGAGCGGTTATTATGCGTACGTCATTGACTATTCTCATCCAGGCAGTTTTATTTTCCTGAAGAGGGTAATCCCTGTTTTCACAGTTTTTGATGCGGCAAGCTCTCATGTCTTAAAATGCCGGTTTTCCGAAAACCTCGGCATTAGAAACTACCTTAGCTCTGTCCATATTTAAAAATCGACTATTTTCCCAAAAAACTCTTATTTAATTAGCTACAGTAGAACTCCATTAATCACTTCTTGCACTCTTGGGCTCAAGGTGACTACGGCAGTGAGCTTATACAGGCTGTTCGTCAGGCTGGTGGAAATACAGGCCATGCTCTTCAGCCTCTATTTGATCCTTGCCAGGGAAATCATAGGGAGCATTATTTTTTGTGTTAATCGAGGCTCTGCGGTGAAAAGTAATATCTAGCCAGAACTTTACCTTTACCACATCCGAAGTTGTATTGGTAAATATACACATATCGTTGGCCACGGCAATATTCTTCAGAACTACTGGACTTGCATGGCCAAGGGATGCACTTAGTAGTAAATTAAGCATTCTCTATGAAGCGCATTCTCCTTTTTTGGCTCGACCAAGAGAAAGTTATCGCCATTTCTTTTTCTTTCGCGCGTGCTCTTCCATTCCTGGCCTTTCCTGGTTTTGGGACATAAGCCTTAATAGTTTCAAGCGTAGCTCCGCCAAAGGCGGTAACGAAACAGGCAAACGTCCAAAGTAGAGGTTTACACTAGAACCGCGGGCCAGGTGTTCTGCCAAACGATTTCCGCAGCTCTTGCGCTGGCTGTGTTTAGCTTATTAATCAGGTAAAAAATTTAAATAGCAGGATGAATGCTTACAAGCATGGGAGCAGGGTCATGTTCTCCACCGAATTCAATCAATTGACAATTCCAGCTTCCAGTAATTCGGTCAAGACTGTTGGTATGGAGGGCAGGATTTCATCGTTTTATGCCTTGCGCCGGTATTTCATCACCTAACCTATGTAGCTTAGGATTATTAACTACATGTGAATCAGATTTATTAAAATCCTTTATTGGCTTAAGAATAAATAAATTGTCCGCTTTTCAAACTATGCCGAAGGCACGGGGAGGAAGGGGCCAGACTGGTTACAGGAGCATCAGAAAAGGAACTTCGAATAATCGGACGGAGATGATCGGAACGGCCGATAGAGGCAGCAAGAAGCCCCAGTTAGAGGTATTTGCGAAAGTCTTTTACGTGGCGTATTGGCTGGTATGAGGAGAGGAATCGGGATGGCACAAGAGATTTTTCATGACCCTGGCGATTTGGCTGAATAAGCCGCCAAAGACACAGGCCAATCACTGGCAATTCAATTAAGGCTGCCATGTAACTCCATTTCCCGGCCTATGTGACTGCAAACAACTGTATTTGCCGGTAACAGAATTTTCTCATCTCTAAAACATTAATGACTGCATCGCAGTCGATACCACTCGACCAACCTAAATCTCAAAATTATTGAGTTTCCCGGCTAGCCCCGCAGTAAATCGCAGTAGGTCCATAGCTATGCGCCATCACTTATGCATTGGAGAATCGATGCCGAATTATCACGGGCTTGTATAGCGACAGATAAGCAGCTATTTTTTGATTAATTCGCTCGTCAACATACAAAAGCCCCGGCTGTTTCAATAACAAGCGGGGCTTTTATAAATACTTAAAGCAACAAGAGCTTTAAGGCAACACGATTACATCATGCCGCCCATGCCGCCCATACCGCCCATGCCGCCCATATCCGGCATGCCACCATGACCGCCTTTATCCTCACTAGGGGCATCAGCGATCATCACTTCTGTAGTCAGCATCAAGCCGGCAACAGACGCTGCATTTTGCAGTGCCGTACGCGTTACTTTCGCAGGATCCAAAATGCCCATCTCAATCATGTCGCCGTATTGTCCGGTCGCGGCGTTGTAACCGAAGCTGCCCTTGCCATTTTTCACTTCATTAAAGACAACGGAAGGCTCATCGCCTGCGTTTGCGACAATTTGACGCAAAGGCTCTTCTATTGCGCGGCGTAGAATGTTAATACCGACTGTCTGATCATGGTTGACGCCTTCCAGCCCAACCAGTGCAGAAAGCGCACGCACCAGGGCGGTGCCGCCACCGGCGACAACGCCTTCTTCAACCGCTGCGCGGGTTGAATGTAAGGCATCTTCGACGCGGGCTTTCTTTTCCTTCATTTCAATTTCAGTGGCCGCGCCGACCTTAATCACTGCCACACCGCCTGCCAGCTTAGCCAGACGTTCCTGCAGTTTTTCCTTGTCATAGTCAGAAGTCGCCTCTTCAGCTTGGGCGCGGATCTGGGCAACCCTGCCTTTAATTTGCGATTCGGAACCTGCGCCATCAATAATCGTGGTGTTTTCTTTAGTGATTTGGACTTTTTTCGCAGTACCCAATTGAGCTAATTCAGCTTTTTCCAGGCTCAAACCGACTTCTTCAGAAATAACGGTACCACCCGTCAGTACGGCAATATCTTCCAGCATGGCTTTACGGCGATCACCAAAACCGGGGGCTTTAACTGCCGCCACTTTAACGATGCCGCGAATGGTGTTAACAACAAGAGTTGCCAGGGCTTCGCCTTCAACATCTTCGGCGACGAGCAATAAAGGACGACCGGATTTGGCAACAGCTTCCAGAATGGGCAACATTTCGCGAATATTGGAGATCTTTTTTTCATAAATCAGAATGAGAGGATCTTCCAACTCGACACTCATGCTTTCCTGCTTATTGATGAAGTAGGGGGATAAATAACCGCGGTCAAACTGCATGCCTTCAACAACGTCTAACTGGTTGTCCAGACCTGAACCTTCTTCAACAGTAATGACGCCTTCCTTGCCGACTTTTTCCATGGCTTCGGCAATGATTTTACCGACTGACTCATCAGAGTTAGCAGAAATTGTCCCGACCTGGGCAATCGCCTTGTTATCGGTGCAAGGCGTTGCGGAAGCAACAACTGATTTAACGGCTTTGGTAACTGCCAAATCAATACCGCGTTTCAAATCCATTGGATTCATGCCGGCGGCTACCGCCTTCATGCCTTCATTTACGATAGATTGAGCCAATACAGTTGCAGTCGTGGTGCCGTCACCTGCGACATCAGAAGTTTTGGAAGCGACTTCCTTGACCATTTGGGCGCCCATGTTTTCGAATTTGTCTTTTAATTCGATTTCTTTTGCAACAGATACACCATCTTTAGTAATGGTTGGAGCGCCGAAGCTTTTATCGAGAATTGCATTGCGGCCTTTAGGACCTAAAGTGACTTTTACTGCATTTGCTAAAATATTAACGCCTCTGGCCATACGGTTGCGTGCGTCCTCACCAAATAATACGTCTTTTGCTGCCATTTTTATTTCCTAATTCGTTGGTTAAATAATTATGATTAAGTTAAAGCACATGATAAAACCAGGCTTAACCTAGAATACCCATGATATCTTCTTCACGCATCACGATAAGCTCTTCGCCGTCGATCTTGACTTCATTGCCGGAATACTTGCCAAACAGCACTTTATCCCCCACTTTAACTTCCAGTGCGCGAACATCGCCATTATCCAGCACCTTGCCCCTGCCTACCGCTAAAATCATGCCCTGACTGGGCTTTTCAGCAGCAGACCCAGGCAGTACGATGCCGCCGGGCGTGGTTGTTTCTTCTTCAACACGTTTGACTATCACTCTGTCGTGTAACGGACGTATTTTCATCAATATCTCCTAAGCATCAAAATTAAAGAATAATAAAGTTATTAGCACTCGCTAGTAATGAGTGCTAATAATAACCATGTTTTGCAGTCTGTCAAGTTTTTTGGCATTATCTCCTGCATAAAATATCCAAATAAAATGACATATGAATGACAATCAACTACTACGCTACAGTCGTCAAATCATGCTGCCTCAAATCGATATGGAGGGACAACAAAAACTCCTCGCCGCTAACTTGTTGATTATTGGCGCCGGCGGACTGGGCTCTCCGGCAGCAATCTATCTTGTTGCGGCAGGTGTTGGCAGCATGACGATTTATGATGATGACGAAGTGGACTTATCCAACTTGCAAAGACAAATTGCTCATCACACCAATGATATAGGGACTGATAAGGTAATTTCAATCCGTCAAACACTTGGCCGGTTAAATCCCGAAGTAAAGGTAAGGGCGGTCAAGCAACGATTGGCAAATGAACAACTTGAAAGTGAGGTGAGCCAGGCGGATGTTGTCCTTGACTGCAGCGATAATTTTCCAACACGTTTTGCGATTAATCGTGCCTGTGTTAAGTTTCAAACTCCGCTGGTTTCAGGCGCAGCTATTCGCTTTGAAGGTCAGGTAGCGGTATTTACGCCCGGAAAAAATAATAGCCCCTGCTATAACTGTTTGTATAACAGTGAGGGCGACGAGCAACTGAATTGTGCAACAAATGGCGTCATAGCTCCTCTCACCGGGATTATTGGCAGTATCCAGGCATTGGAAGCCCTGAAACTGATTATCGATATTGGAGAAACTTTAACCGGTCGGCTATTATTGCTGGATGCATTAGGGATGGAGTGGAATACGATGAAGCTGCGAAAAAATCCTCACTGCCCGACTTGCGGCGGCCAATAGACTTTCCGCTATTTTTAGACGAGATTTTCCCGTGTGCCAGACTACCTGGAGTCTCACCATAATCACAATCTTATTTTTGGCCACTAGACCCTTGGCAAAACCAATAGCTTTTTCCGTCATATCTTTAACAAAAGACGGACTGTCGTCATGCGTTTCAGTATCCCCAAAAGGATTACTATCTCTCTGCGTAAATTTGTAAATAACCCCATGGCGCAAACGAAAACGCTGCAAGAACTATCATCGCCAAAAATAGTAAAATAGCTGCACTCACATAACCCCTCACCAGAAATTTCCATCATGCGTGAATCAGTATTCTGGATCTGGAATAGTACTTCTTTCCTATTTAAAAATATCCGGATCAACTTATTCGATCCTCTGCTATTTAAAAATTCTCCCGTTCTATTACCACTTAACGAATTATTAACATACCCAATGGCAATCGGGAGAACATAAACCTGTAAAGCCATGGAATTCATTCATTGAGTCCTATCCAAGGTTGCTAAAAAAAATACTTCGTCGTATACTTTGAATTAGCTTACTTGATCAAGCTGGCACACATAAAAACTTTTGGAGGTCTACAATGAAATGGGAAACACCAAGCTATACAGATCTACGGTTTGGATTTGAAGTGACAATGTATATCTACAACCGTTAATAATTATTCGGTTTAGATAAAACGAGGGCTCATCAAGAGCCCTTTTTTTTGCCTCATGCCCTTTGTTCCCGTATCATTCGGATCCTATCCATTAAGTTATTTTCCAACTATGAAGATTAGAGTTCTCGGTTCAGCTGCAGGCGGCGGCTTCCCGCAATGGAACTGCAATTGCCATAATTGCCATCGCTTGCGTCACAAGGAAATGAACGGCAAAGCCCGTACCCAGTCATCCATTGCCGTGAGTACGGACAATAAAAACTGGCTACTATTTAATACCTCCCCCGATATTCGTGCGCAACTGGAAGCTTTTCCGGCTATCCAGCCTAAAGAAGGCGTTCGCGATACCGGTATTAAAGCTATTATGCTGATCGACAGCCAGATTGACCATACCACCGGACTACTCATGCTCCGGGAAGGCAAACCGTTGGATGTTTACTGTACAGACATGGTCAATCAGGACCTGACTACAGGCTTCCCCTTATTTAAAATGCTGGAAGATTACTGCACCGTCAATCATCATCCGATTCCTATCGACGGCAGCAGCTTTACCATTCCCGGCATAGATGATTTACGCTTTTATACCCAGGCCTTAAAAAGCAAGGCGCCGCCTTATTCGCCGCATCGGTATGACCCGCACGAAGGCGATAATATCGGCGTCATCATCGAACAAATCTCTACCGGCAAAAAAGTATTTTATTCTCCGGGTTTGGGAGAAATTGAACCGCATGTCATGGCCGCCATGCAAACCGTAGATTGCCTGATGGTGGACGGCACATTCTGGACTAACGATGAGATGTGCACACAAAATATCAGCTCTAAAAAAGCCCGCGAAATCGGTCACTTGCCGCAATCCGGCAAAGGCGGCATGATAGAAGTATTAAGCGGTGTCGAAAAAGCTCGCAAAATATTAATCCATATCAACAATACCAATCCGATTCTGGACGAAGATTCCGAGCAGCGTAAACTACTTGAGGCTGCCGGCATTGAAGTCGCTTACGATGGTTTGGAAATTAATTTATAGAAGGTGCATTATGAACGGCTTTGACAACCAGCCGTGGACTAGAGAAGAGTTTGAAGCCCAACTGCGAGGCATGGAAAAGTATTACCATATTCATCACCCTTATCATACACTGATGAATGAAGGCAAGCTCACCAAGGAACAACTGCAGGGCTGGGTCGCCAACCGTTTCTATTACCAGGTCAGCATCCCCATTAAAGACGCCAATATTTTAGCCAACTGTCCGGACCGCGAAACGCGGGCGCTGTGGGTCCAGCGCATCCTGGACCATGACGGCCATCCCGGTGATCCCGGCGGCATCGAGGCCTGGGTACAGCTGGGCATGGCGGTCGGCCTGACGCGCGAAGAAATCACTTCGCAAAAATACGTCCTGCCGGGCGTTCGCTTTGCCGTCGATGCTTATGTGAACTTCGCGCGCCGGGCCGAATGGCATGAAGCGGCCAGCTCATCGCTGACCGAACTGTTCGCGCCAAAAATCCATCAGCAGCGCCTCGACAACTGGCCCGAACATTACCCATGGGTGGACCAGGAAGGCTACATCTATTTCCGCAAACGCCTGACCGAAGCGCGGCGCGATGTCGAGCACGGTTTGGCAATCACGCTGGACTGGTATCATACCCGCGAACAACAGGATCGCATGGTCCAAATCCTGAAATTTAAACTGGATGTGCTCTGGACCATGGCCGATGCGATGTATATGGCTTACATTCACCATATGCCGCCTTATTTTAATGTTGGGGAATAAGCATTTGCAGTTGAGCTTCGCAACTCCGACATGATAATCCCTGGAGCATTGATGGAGTGAAAAATGGCAGCAACTTACGAAAATGACATTGTGGCATGGTCCAAAGAGCAAGCTAATCTGTTACGGTCAGGCAAGTTGTCGGCCCTGGATATAGAACACATTGCAGAGGAAATCGAGGACGTGGGTAAAAGTGAGCAACGCGAACTGGCAAGCCGTATGGCGCTACTTTTATCTCATTTGCTTAAATGGCACTACCAGCCGGAGCGTCAAAGCGGCAGCTGGCGACGAACCATTAAAGAGCAGCGCAAGGCGATTTCGCGCCGCTTAAAAAATACCCCAAGTCTCCAGCCTTCTATTAATGATCCGGAATGGCTGGAAGATGTCTGGGGCGATGCGATATCGATAACTATTAATGAAACTGGAATGGGCAGTTTCCCTGAAGTCTGTCCATGGACAAACGAAAACATACTTTCGGAAGACTGGCTGCCGTCATCGACCAACGCTGGAGAAAAATTATGAAAAGAATATTTTTGTGGACAAAACGGCTGGCAAACAGCTTTATCGTTTTGCACGGCCTTTGCCGATGAAAGCTGGGGGCAAAAAAGTGTTGTTCACCTTACCATCAAAAAAATGACCATAAACCCAAACCAACCTATCAAATTTTCTCCCATGCACCGGCTGCAATGGGAAGAAGTCCAGCAGAAAGACATTATTCTTTACCCTGAAGGCATGGTGGAGCTTAACCAGAGCTCTGCGGAAATCCTGAAATTGTGCGACGGCACGCGCAGCCTTGATCAAATCGTCAGCGAACTGGAACTGAAATTCGCCACTACCGGTCTGAAAAACGATATTACCGCTTTCCTTGAGATCGCTTTAAAAAATGGCTGGATTCAACAAAATTAAAATTACACCGCCACGCTGGTTATTGGCGGAGCTTACCTACGCCTGTCCCTTGCAGTGCCCTTATTGCTCCAATCCGGTTGATTATGCAAAATATCAAGCCGAATTAAGCACGGAAGACTGGAAGCGCGTATTGTCGCAAGCCCGAAAAATGGGCGCTGTGCAACTGGGCTTTTCCGGCGGTGAGCCTTTAACCCGCAAAGATTTGACCGAATTGGTCAAACATGCCAGAGATCTGGGCTATTATTCCAACCTGATCACCTCAGGCTACGGACTGACTGAAGAAAAAATTATCCGGCTTAAGGATGCAGGACTTGACCACATACAGATCAGCATTCAGGCCAGTACGCAAGAATTGAACGACCATATTGCGGGCACCACATCGTTCCGGCACAAAAAAGAAGTCGCCCATCTAATCAAAAAACACGGCTACCCGATGGTGTTATGTGTGGTAATACACCGGGAAAATATCCACCAGATGCCGCAAATACTGGACATGGCGGAAAACTTAAACGCCGATTATTTGGAACTGGCCAATACGCAATATTACGGCTGGGCGCATGCCAACCGCGATTTACTGCTGCCGACTAAAGAACAATTTGAAGAGGCCGAACAAACAGCCCAGGCGTTTAAAGAGAAAGTCGCCGGCAAAATGAAAATTTATTATGTCGTGCCTGATTTTTATGAAGACCGTCCCAAAGCCTGCATGAACGGCTGGGGAACTACGTTTCTTACTATTGCTCCGGACGGTGTAGCGCTACCCTGTCATTCCGCGCGTGATCTGCCCGGCCTGGATTGCCCCAGTGTCAACGAGTACAGTATTGAGGAAATCTGGAATGACTCAAAGGCATTCAACTTTTTTCGAGGCTATGAATGGATGAAGGAGCCTTGCCGCAGTTGCGATGAAAAAGAAAAAGACTTCGGCGGTTGCCGCTGCCAGGCTTACCTGTTAACCGGGGACATGTACAATGCCGATCCGGTATGCAGCAAATCGCTCGATCACTCTGTGGTCCAGCAGGCGATAGAGTCTGCAAAGATAAGCGCCACTTTATCCGCAACCGAAAAACCGCTGATATTTCGCAACAGCAAAAACTCCCGCAATATGGTCTAGGCCTGAACAGGATGACTCTTCTTCGGGCATTGGCTGACAGATAAAAGCTGTTGGATAATGACCCTGCTTACCTTGTGCCTTATGCTGCTGAGGCTCAAATGTAATGGAGAACTGAAAGCCATACCTGATTAACAATGCCCTTATATCCACTGACACGTCCATGGGTTCAATTTTGGGGAATTGAAATTATTTAATCAGGCTCCTCAGTTATGGGCGTATCGCTGGGTTCTTTATCCGGTGCGGTATCGGGCGGGTCGGTAGGCACCGTATCAGGCTCTTTCTCAGGCGCTTCGGCCGGTAAATCAGAGGCAGGTTTTTTATCGGTGTCTTTTGAGGAAGGCATATTCATTTTGTTTTCTCGGATGAGTTTCTCGTGAGATAAGAGAAAAGTGGGTAAGTTCCCAGCTAAAATCAAGATATTGCCAGCTGCATTAATGACATCACCCCATGATATCACCCTGGAACCGGATGGATTTTCGTGTTTCTTAAACTTCAACAAAATTCTGTCGGAAGGTTTATTTTTTTGCGGTTTATCTTTTCGCTTATTCTTTTGCAGCCGCGGCAGTCACTCGCCAAACAACATTTCCTACATCATCCGCTACAAGCAGAGCGCCTTGTTTGTCGATAACTACGCCTACCGGTCTTCCAAATGCCTGGCCTTTATCGCTTAGGAAACCTGTCAGTACATCTTTAGGCATACCTGAAGGTT
Organism: Candidatus Methylobacter favarea; assembly: GCF_902806695.1. Classification (GTDB taxonomy): domain Bacteria; phylum Pseudomonadota; class Gammaproteobacteria; order Methylococcales; family Methylomonadaceae; genus Methylobacter_B; species Methylobacter_B favarea. Next base: position 24,969 of record NZ_CADCXN010000076.1, read on the forward strand.
TATGATCTTTGAAAGGCACGAAAATTACCTTGTAACCGCTGTGCGGCTTGCGGTTCCAGGAGCCGTGCAGGCCTATGAATGCGCCCCTGCGGAACTGGGTCGGCAAGGAGGTATTTTCAGAAAAGGCCAGGCCCAAGGCGGCGGTATGCGGGCCCAATGCATAATCAGGAACAATGGCTTTAGCGACTAGATCAGGCTGTTGAGGTTTCGCCCGCTCATCGATATGCTGCCCGAAATAACTGTAAGGCCAGCCGTAAAAACCGCCGTCTTTTACCGAAGTCAGGTAATCGGGAACCAGATCGCTGCCGATTTCATCGCGTTCGTTGACTACTGTCCAGAGTGAACCGCTAGAAGGCTCCCATCCCAGACCATTGGGATTGCGCAGACCGGATCCAAAAATGCGGGAAGTGCCGCGTTTCGGGTCCACCTCCAAAATAGCCGCGCGGCCACTCTCTTTATCCATGCCATTTTCCGCAACATTGCTGTTTGAGCCTATCGTCACATAAAGTCGGGCGCCATCCCGGCTGGCAATAAGATTTTTGGTCCAATGATGATTAATGGGACCTGCCGGCAGGTCTGTTATTTTATTTCCCGATTGGGTAATCCGGGTTTCACCTTCGACATATGGAAAGCGCATCACTGCATCCGTGTTGGCCACATAAAAGTCTTTGCCCACTAATGCCATGCCGAAAGGTGAATTGAGTTTTTCCAGAAACACAGACCGGGTTTCCGCAATCCCGTCTTTATCGGAATCACGTAGCAGCGTTATGCGATTAGCACTGGGTTCAGCGGCTCCGGCATTTTCCATAAACTGTTTGACTAGCCAGCCTTTAATGCCTTTTGTATCTTCAGGTTTGGGCGGAGCGTTGGTTTCGGCGACCAGTATATCGCCGTTCGGCAGCACATACAGCCAGCGGGGATGATCGAGGCGGTCAGCAAAAGCGGCCACTTTAGTCCCTGGTGCAGGCACAGGTTTTTTATTTGCAGGCCAACCTTTAGCAGGGGCAATATTTACCGTCGGAATCAAGGTCGGGTTGGGCGGTGGTAACTGCGGATCAGGTCCCATGCCAGCTTCGACCGGCAACTGGGCTACATCGGCGCGGGCAGTCAGGCTTAGGGGTATTAAAGCAATCAGTAACAGGTATTTTATATGCATAACGCTTCTCCTGGATAAGCCCGCAAAGGCAGCCTCATCGATTATGAATTAATGCGGCAAATTGGCTCCAGATAGTTATAAAGTTTTTGGTAAGCGGCGAGTCATTATCTGCTGTTCAGTTGCTATTCTTTCACAGAAAGCCAGTTGCCCGCATCGATTTCTTCAGCCGCTAGGATAAAAGGTCTTTTTATGAAAACAACGGTAGACTTTAAAAAAATCCATGTCGGCCGAACCAGGTGCCGGTAATTTAAAAGTGACTCGATATTGTTGGCTGATCTACACCTGATTTTTCCTTGGCTTCGCTGATAACAGTGCTCATACTCTTCACCGGCATGGGCCGTGCCCTGAGGCAGCAGTATGCCGTCATCCGGCGATCTGGAATGCAGAACTTTATTCATAAATTCTTTGCAGAAATAATTGTCCCCTGCCCTTAAAAATCAATAGATGAACCGCGCGCTATTTCAGGCTTCTTGCCTGAGTAATAGGCCGGGTCTAATATCTGTAACTCACTGGTGTTCATCAACAATATCAATAAGTTCATTATATATGGACAAGATTTAAGATTAAGCTGATAGGTATTTTAATAATCAGATGGATGAACAGGAAAAATAATTAGGCACTGCTTCGTTATGTCAGGCTGTCAGACAATAAAAAACCGCTTGGCCTTACTATCGGACAGATAAAAACCAAGCGGATCTGAATAATGCTGTAACGAAACGTAATATAACTAGGTTTAAACTACGCCTCGTTTAACTATCTCCATTTAGTAATATACCGGCTCTACTCATTCTTTAAAATCCGCAAAAACATTTATAGAATATAAACTTTGGGTTTATAAAATAACTGCAATGGATAAACTGAATAATATGCAGGTGTTTTGCCGTATCGTTGAATTGGGCTCTTTTGCGGCAGTAGCCCGCGAGATGCATTTTTCGGCAATGATGATAAGCAAATATATGGCTCAGCTGGAAGACTCCCTCGGCGTTGCCTTATTGAACAGAACCACACGGCAAATCAGCCTTACCGAAGCAGGAGAAGTTTATTATTACCGCAGCAAACAGCTTTTGGATGATTTCTCGGAACTTGACGAATACACCTCGCAGTTGGGACGGCATGTAAAAGGCACATTAAAAATCAATGCCCCTATTGATTTTGGCGGCATCTACATGGTGCCTGCCATCGATGCTTATCAGCGTGAATATCCGGAAGTTAAAATTCTGATGACGCTGCTAAATAGTCACGTTAATTTAATTCAAGGCAGTGTTGATCTGGCTATTTTAGTAACGGATACCCTTGAGCTGGGAGTGGTTGCCAGAAAAATTGCCGAAACCAGATTGGGTACCTATGCTTCGCCCGGCTATATAGCCAAATACGGTAAACCCGAACATATCGATCAATTAAAATTTCACCGGTGTCTGCATTATGTTGATACGCCGCATAAAGATTATTGGATATTCAGGGTGAATGGGGAGGAAATTAAAATCAAAGCCAACTGGCATTTCGCTTCAAATAATGGCAGGGCATTATGCCAGGCCGCCGCTTTAGGCATGGGTATAACGCAGGCGCCTGAAATATCGGTTGCCAACTATTTGGCAGAAGGAAAGTTAATAGAGATATTGCAGAATTATCGCATTCCATTACTGGCTATTTATGCCACTTATCTGCAAAGACGCTTTTTACCGGCCAAGCTGACTACCTTTGTTAATTTTTTAATTAAATACTTTGCCGAAAAAACAGGGATAAAGTAAGGCCTTAAATAACAAAACCTATTTAATGCAAAATAATCGGGTTAAATAAAACCCTGGCAAGGTGTAATGAGCGCAGTCTCGAAGAACTCAGGAAAATCGTTCATGGAACCACAGAAATCCTTGTGAGCAAAAGCAGTTTTTCAGCCTTGAAATTGCATAAGTAGACATGAAAATGGGTTATACCGGAGCCAGAATTTATAGGGTACCCGTCAATATGCCACTTTAATCCTGCGTCCTAACGCGAAAGCCTGGATTTTAGCGCCTGTCTTTGGATCAGAGCAGGATTGCGCTCCGGAGCGCTGCATGAGCCAGTTTTGATCATGCCCAAGCCTTATTCCTAAGATTTAGGCGGTCATGCGGTCGAAGCAGTTGCCGCGAGCAATACCGTGCAGGCCGTGGCTTTGCAATACAAGGTCAGGTCGGCCTTTGTCTGCCAAATGCACGCCTTATGGACTTACGATAAGCTTGGGCAACTCATCGGTAAGCTGTTGAATAAGTTTCAGGCTGATGGGCGCCTCAACCTCTTCAGGCATTCAGGTTATGTTTGTACATCATAGATAAATGCTCTAGCCCTATTCCTATTTTCACCTTTAACGCTTTAGCGGCTGAAGATGAACCCGTTTTCTAAGGCATTTATGATGGCTACCAGTAAGAAATGAACGGCTGCGCTGTTCACAATTACAAAGCGGCTAGGTCCTCACTAAGGTCGAGGCAATATTGTCGGAAGGCGGACTGGCATGGGCATTACGGTCCGCCTCGAACATGCGAGGTCGCCAGATAAATCTCGCAAATGAAATTGAGCAACGCCGCAATCAGGCAGAACATGGCCGCAACAAATAAGGAGGCTATAACCGCCATATTAAAAGCAATAAATGAGCCCAGAAACAATACCGCGACAACAGAACAAATCAGCAGCAGACAGGTTGTGCATAGGCCAATCGCCCAATGGATCAGGCGGCCTCGCTGCTTCAAGGATTTTAGCTCAGACTGAATAGCCTGACTTGCTTCAACAGACTGCAAAGATCTGCCGTGCAAAATCCGCGATCTGTCAATAATGCGGCCTAAACGGGTAGTCAGCACCGACAAGATACTGGCAACACCGGTTAGCAAAAACACCGGCGCCACGGCAAGCTGAATGGCATGGGCAATAGTGGTGACAGGAAGTTCTGTAATCATTAACATCTTATGTTGAAGTAAATCATCAAGTCAGTCATGATTACTTATTAAATTTGCCTTGCTCTATACAGGGATGAGGTATAGTCGCCAAGCCTGCGATTGGCCGCGTTCCGCCTCCGCATAGGCCTGTTGTTTACTGGCGGCTATGGTTTTTTATACAGAAAACCCAGCTTCAACGCAGAAACTTAGCCAGGGGCGGATTGAATGCTCAATGCAGCTTCGATTTCTAGCGAGCTTTGCAGTGCCTTCAAGGTCATCGAACGATATTGCGATAACTGTGCCGCGAGGGCCCCGGCACAGGCTGACATGATTGCCCTTACCCGGTTGGATAGGCTTGCCGCGCCCGCAATTGCTCTGGCAGCATAACTGGTGCACTTTAGAGAAAACCCTGGCTGACTTGAAATAAGGGGCTGGCTTGGCGGCTCGTTTAATCGGTTTCACTGCCTGCGCGACCACAGCCGTAAATCATCAAAATAAGGGTGAGGCATGATGAAATTTTATTTCCCTATGAATCGCCATTCTATGAAAAGGGCCATGCTGATTAATAGAGAATTGCTCTAGTTTTCCTGGGTGAAGCTCATTTGCCTTCTTCATCTAAAGCTGAAAGACCGGCTTGTCCCAGAAGACTCGCTCTCATTTTGACAGGCATTTCAGCGCCAGGCGATTTTCCAGCTAAACGCTGGA
>NZ_CADCXN010000077.1 GCF_902806695.1 Candidatus Methylobacter favarea
CGGCCATTCGCTCGGCCGTCTTTGCAGTTCGCTTGCTTGCCGCATTTTGGACAATCCATCACGCCCTCCCAAGGCACCTGAATGTTCCAAAACTTATACATTGTCTATATTTATTTAGCAATGCCAAATACGAAGGGACAAGCACGTCATTAACAAGGCCATTTAACTGGTCTTAGGCGCCGCCCAGTCAGGGTGAAAAGACTTGTTAGGCTTATATGGCTATCTAAAAATGAAGGCGCCAAATTCTGGCTCTTTGTCCTGACAGAGTTCAAAAGTTGGGGGTCAAAGATGCGTTCATCGCCTGTGTCGATGGTTTGAGCGGTTTCCCAAAGACGATCGCCGCCGTCTTTCCGAAAACCCAAGTCCTGCTATGTCGTGCACAGGGTAAGCAAGAAGGCGAGGCGACCATGAAAGTCATCCATTTAGCCTTCGACAACGCCGCTAAAAAATAGTCGATGCTGTTATGGGCAGGATGCCGACTATGAATCAGTTTATAATTATGTTCCCAGAGCCAATACCCTAAGTAATTTAACAACGGTTTACAAGGATTTTTTATACTCTCCTAGATTGTCCTCTTGCTCTGGTCAATCTTTGCCGCAGTGGATTGAAAAGGGATTGTTGGCTATCAATAGGGCTTAACCCCAAGTTTAAAATGATCCGGCCAAATTATTTACTAACTGAACATGGCTTTTCAATACGTCAGCTTGGGGTAAGTACGTAGCCAGTGTGTAGGATTTATTCTGAGGTGGACAATACGATCAGCAAGCGAAGAAATTCCATTATTTTTTCCCCAAATACATCATTGTGACTTCCAATCAATTCTTCATTCACGCGAATATTCAGATAGGGATTGCGCGGCTCGGTTTTATCAAGATGAGTCAGCACCACTGCTCCGAATCGGGTAGAGCCGCCTCTGATCTGCGTGCTCCAGATATTTTTCATATTATTATAGTTGGCGCTTCGTTGCGCCTGTTTCTCATCGGCAGGCTGCAAAGAGTGACTGATCAAGGGCATATAATGTCCCACCGCTGTTCTATCTGCTTCGCCTTCATCAAGGATTAAGGGCCGCTTGCAGATAGTGCGTTGAATGGTATTGTGAGTTTCAAAAAAAGTGGTGAATATCCGGCCTGCGGGGAAGGCCAGTTTCGTGGCGTTATCGGTTTCCGAAGTCAAAATGGCCAACCTGGGCACCTGTTCAAGAAAATAACTGCACCTTTCTTCCGCCAGTTCATAGAAAGGCGCATAACGCAGGGCTTCAAAAGCAGGATTGAGCAGCACCACCAGATCGCCGAAACCTTTGGCTGTATTAGTAAAGCCTTTACCGGCCTTGCTATCGACAAAACGGCTGGCAAGAATTTGTGAAGTTGCGCTATAAACTACAGCGCCGCCAAAACTGTGCCCTATCACCACCAGGCGGCTTTTTATCGGCGGCAAAACAGAATTTCTGACATTGGCAATTTCTTCCAGCTTAAGAAGCAGTTCGGTAACACCCAGATATCCGCCATCTTGCGCCGTATTCTTGCGTTCCCAAAAGGTCAGTCCGTTTATAACAGGAATAGTGATGGATTCGCCTCGCCATCCTACATAAACACCTATGATTTTACGCGGAGGCCGCTTTTGTGTCAGGCTTAAACTGCTTTCTACTTTGCTGAGCTTGGCGAGATTGCCTTTAAAACTTTCGATATTGGGATCACCGGGCTGCGCATTATGATGCCAGCCGTGAACAAACACAGTTATTAAAACACTTTCGCTTGCCGCAGTTTTGTAGAAAGTATCAATCACAGCCTTCATTTGGGAGCGATCGCGCAATTGGCCCTGATCATCAATTTCCACAAAGCCGAGCATATACTCGTCAGAAGCTCCGACGTTATAATATTGCAGTGAATTTTTATCACATTTTACTCTCGCAGATACCCGGCAAGTTTCATAAACACTGCGATAAATTATGTTCGGCGCACAGGCTGTCAGGATTTGCATAATGGCTAGAAGGCAAATCAAGTAGGCGTTTCTATCTAAAGTCATTGCAATCTCCAGTTGTTGGAAGCAATGTTTCCCGTTTTATGGCTTAAGCGCCAGGTAACTCCTAAGCTACCGTACAAGCTCCTGATGATTCCTCAGAAAGATGTTTAAGCATGCCCTGGTCAGCCTACGTTGACAATTATTGCTCGCTTCAACCTTACGTGTTTCAGACTATAAGTTAATTATTAATCACCTATCCGATATTGTACTTTTACTACTTTGATATAATTCAGGCGTTGGCCAATGAATCAGGCGCGTAAAATGTAAGGCCTGAATTAAAAGTGAGCTGTTATATATTATTCCGTGTTTATGTCTGATGAGTATAAAGGGAGAGGTTACTTTAGCTTTCAAGCTCCGTCGATTGTCATCTCGCCTATTCCTTATTACAACTATACCCAAGGGAATTATTTTAAAGCCAGATCGACAATAAAAATGTAAAATCAGCCATATCTTTATATTTACTATTTTATTTCAGCCTTATCGGGCATACGGATAAAAATCTCCAGGTATTTGAATTTAAAAAAGTTTGGAGTTGCTCTTGTTGTCGCCAGGTCGTTATAATCTAAATTCAGGGTGAACAGGTGGATTTTTGACGAGTCTTTTCTACAAGTTCATATTAATTTTCAGATATTTTGGCATTATCAGCCTTGGTCCGGATCGCCAATTTTGCTTGCCGCGTGCCGGCTGAAAGAATAAATCAAGTGAGGAGTCTTAGCATGTTACAAAAACAAAGCACGGCGCCGGTTTTTAGTGCGCGAAACCAGGATAACAAGCTGATTAATCTGCTGGATTATCGAGGCAAAAAAAACGTTGTTTTATATTTTTATCCCAAAGATGATACTCCGGGCTGTACTATAGAAGCTAACGACTTCACCCGGCTTGCCAGTGAGTTTTCCAAATTTGATACGGTAGTCATAGGGGTAAGCAAGGATACTTGCGAAAGTCATACGCTTTTTATTGAAAAATTCGGATTAAAAGTGGATTTAATAGCCGATACGGATGGAAAACTATGCGAAAGCTATGACGTATGGCGGGAAAAAGAAAGAAATGGCGTTAAATCAATGGGCATACTTCGCTCCACTTTCATAATCGATAAAGAAGGCAAACTGGTTGATGTTGCTTACGGCGTAACGCCGGAAGGCCATGCACGGGAAGTATTGGAGAAGGTAAAGGCTTTATAATGCAGGCTTATCTAAAAAGCAGGGATAGCATTTTAAGTTAAACCAGCCTATGCCGTAATTTCAGTCTGATTACTCATACTCTTTTGAGTTGCAACTCTAACAGTATCTGCGCTGAGGAGCCGCAACTCCACTAATTCTCTATTTTCATCCCCAGGTTACATCCCATGCCTATTTCACTTGCCTTTCTTGAAGAGGTAGTCCGCAAAGCCGGATCACTTGCCTTAACTCATTTTAAAGACCTGACCTTATTGAAAATCAATAAAAAAAGTCCTCGCGATTTTGTCACTGATGCGGATGTCGCGGTTGAAGCCTTTTTAAAAGAAAATCTCGCCAGGGAATATCCGCAATTCGGTTTTTGGGGAGAAGAAAGCGGACAAAGTGAAAATCAATCCAGCCGCTGGATCGTCGATCCTATTGATGGCACTCATTCATTTTCCCGAGGCCAGTATTTTTGGGCTGTCAGCGTAGCCTTGGAAATTGATCAGGAACTGGTAATAGGGGCAGTGTATGCGCCTGCTCTGAACGACTACTATTGCGCAGAAAAGGGCAAAGGCGCGTGGAAAAACGGCTTGCCGATTAGCGTATCTTCTGAGAGCCAGCTATCTGAGGCAATGGTTGCTACCGGCTTTGCCTGTTTACGTAATTATTTGAAAGAGAACAACCTTCAACGGTTTTGCAGGATCGCGGAAGTAACGACCGGGCAACGCCGTTTCGGGTCGGCGGCATTGGACTTGTGCCTGGTCGCGGATGGTCAGGTCGATGCTTTCTGGGAACAGGAGTTAAACCTGTATGACATTGCTGCCGGAGTTCTGATAGCAAGCGAAGCCGGCGCTACCGTTACCGATTTTCAAGGGAAAAAAGGCATTTTCCCCAAGCAGGTATTGGTGACCAACGGCAAGATTCTTGATCAGATGCTTCCTCTTATGTAATGCCGTTTTCAGGATTTTCAGGCAGATAGTAGTCAGTAAAGAAAAATTAGAACCTGTATAAATCCGCCGACATTACTTCAGGCTATTGGATATTAATAAAATGGACTCTATTAAATGGCCTGGGTAAAGGCCAAACCAGAGTAGCAATAAGGTTAAAACAGCGAGAATTGTGGTGGACATCCGTTTTTGAACAGGTTCAACGGGTTCAATCGCTGTAGCTTCGACATTCATCGACATAACCACAACAACTCTTAAATAATAATACAGTCCCAGACCGCTTCCGACAATAACCGTGAGCAGCAGTCCCCATAGCCGGGCATCAGCTCCGCTGGCAAAAATATAGAATTTACCGATAAAACCCGCAGTCAGCGGAATTCCTGCCAGCGATATCAGCATTAAGGTAAATATCGTCGCCAGCCAAGGTTGCCGCCAGAACAGCCCGCGATAAAAAGATAAGTCATCAGCCTCTATTTGTGGAGTCGACAATACGGAAATAATCCCAAAGGCCCCGATAGTGGTAATGAAATAGGTAACCAGATAGAAAGTAACGGATTCAACTACCAATGCCGGAGCAATGCGGCCGCCCGCAATAAAGGCAACCAGCACATACCCCATATGGCCAATGGATGAATAGGCCAGCAAGCGTTTGACATTGTTTTGCAGCAGCGCCAGCAGATTACCTATCAGGATGGATAAGACCGCAATGACGCTTAAAACAGTCAGGAAGGGCAGGTATGAGTAATTGTAGGCGCTGATGAAATAACGCAGCAGCAGGGCAAAAACCGCGCCTTTTGACGCTGTGGCGATAAATGCGGTAATGGGTGAAGGCGCGCCTTCATAAACATCCGGCGTCCAGAGATGGAACGGCGCCAAAGAAAGCTTGAAGCCCACGCCGGCTATAATCAGAATAACGCCGCTCAGCACCAACGCATTCATATCCTTCTGGTTCATGAGATAGCGGCCGATGCCGTTGAAGTCCAGTACGCCGCTTTGGGCATAAATCAATGCCATCCCGAACAGTAAAAAAGCCGACGATACGCCCGATAAAATCAGGTATTTGATGGCTGCTTCCAGGGAGTTTTGCCGATTGATCGTATAGCTGATCAGAACAAAAAGAGAAATGCTGAGTGTTTCCAGGCCGATAAAAAAGCTGGCAAAATGGCTGCTGCTGACCAGTACTACAGCGCCCAGAAGAGCGGTTAACAGCAGCACAAACAGCTCTTCATTTTCACCTGTCCGTGCCTTGAAATAGTCATAGCAAAGCCCTATAACGGAAAGGCCTGTCAGCAATAAAAGTGCGGTATAAAAGAGCGCGTAGCCATCCACGCGGATCAGTGAAGTTGCCTGAACCGGATTCGCTTGCCATATCAATCCGACCGCCAGCAGCGATAGCAGAATTCCGCAGGCTGAAACGCAGTTAATCAGGACAAAGTTACGCCGGATGGCGATTATAAGCATGGTGACTACCGCAGCGCCTGCGATAATCAGGATAGGCGCTAGGGCGATAAACTGGTTACTATTCATCCGTTCTCCATTGCCTGTGTGTTTTGTATGTCTTGTTTAATTGCCGGAGCCGAGATGTCCAGCACTGCCTGGGGCCTAATACCAAGCCAGACCATGATAAGCACAAGCAAGCCGAAGGAGGCCAGTTCGCGGCGACTGAAATCGCGCAAACCGGCGTATTGCCGCGTTGGGCCATGAAAGGCCTTCTGGATAATGATCAGCGCATAAACCGGAGCCAGAATAAGACCCAGAGCGGTGATGACGGTCAGCGATGCATTGACCCCGAAAGCGCCGACCAGGACCAGGAATTCGCCAATGAAATTCCCCAAACCCGGCAGGCCCAGGGAAGCCATTGCAAAAAACAGGGTGAAGGCCGACAGGTGCGGAATTGCAGACCAGAGCCCTCCCATACGCTCCATTTCCCGGGTATGCAAACGTTCCTGCAAAGCGCCGGCTATCATAAATAAGGCGGCGGCGCTAATGCCGTGCGCCAGCATGGTGATAACTGCGCCCTGCAGCGCCAGGAAGTTCCAGGAAAATATACCCAGCAGGATAAAGCCCATATGACTGACACTGGTGTAGGCAATCAGGCGTTTCAGATCAGACTGTGCAAAAGCCATTACCGCGGCATACAGCACGCTGATTGTGCCCAGCATCATGGCAATCGGGGCGAACTCATGAGCCGCTTCAGGAAACAGCGGCACGACGAAGCGCAGCAAACCGTAAGCGCCGGTCTTGAGCATTACGCCGGCCAGAATAACACTGCCGCCGGTAGGCGCCTGGGTGTGGGCATCGGGAAGCCAGGTATGAAACGGCACTGCAGGCAGCTTGACAGTAAAGGCGATAAAAAAGCCCGCCATCAGCCACAACGCAACATCAGGTTCAAGCCGGGTATTTAGCAAGTCGAAATAATCAAAAGTATAGACACCGCTATTGCTATGGTGTTTCAGCACCAGAGCCACTATTGCCACCAGCATGAGAAGACTGCTCACCTGGGTGAAAATAAAAAACTTTATCGCCGCATAAATGCGGTTTTCATGGCCCCAGATGCTGATTAAAAAGTACATGGGAATAATCATCAATTCCCAGAAAAAAAAGAACAGGAACAGATCGAGCGCCAAAAAAACGCCGATGGTGCCGGCCAGACACGATAATAAATTAAAGAAAAAGAAACCCTGTCTTTCCCTGATTTCAGTCCAGGAACTGCTGACTGCCATAAAGCCCAGAAACTCAGTCAGCGCTATTAATAGCAGGCTCAGCCCATCGGCGGCCAGATGAAAACCAATGCCGAAGCGCGGAATCCATGCCCCCTGGAAATCAGCTATCCAGGCTTGCGGCATGCCGGCAGAGAGATAATCGATGCGGCCGGATGCCGAATATTGCACAATCACCAGCAGCGACTCAATTGATAGAGTAATAACCGCTACCCAGCGCGGAGCTTCCGGATTCCATCGCTCTGAAAACCAGGCAGCCAGGCCGCCCAGAAATAGCACCAGAATCAGCGCGAGCAGGATCATGACAGCCAACCTATGGCGATAATGACTATCGTCCCCAATACCATGGATGAGGCATACCAGCGAACCTGTCCGGTTTGTAACGAGCTGAACAGCCGGTGGAACATTAAACTTAGAAAAGCTGTCGCCGAGTAAATGCTATCCACGGCATCGTTTTTATTGAGTCTTGCGATAGTCTTGAAAGGCCGCACCAGTAAAATATTATAAAATGCATCCATGCCCCAGCCGCTAAAAAAGAACCGCTGTATTTGCCTGATCCAGACCAGGCTTTCAAGACGCTGCGTTGAGAAGGCGCCGGTGAGATAGAATAATCCTGCAATTAATACACCTATAAAAGGTGCGGCTACGGTGATGGCCGAGACAGTATTAAGTTCGTGCAGATTTTCGTCGGCAGCTAAAGCTGAAAATACCGAAGCCAGCGGTATTTCCAGCATAGCGCCTGCGAGCGCCAATATGCAGAGCAAAAGGAGCGGCGCGCTCATGCGCCAACCGGGACTTTTTTCGACCTGAGCATGTTGCGGACCGAAAAAGGCCACGAACACCAGACGGAAGCTGTATATGCCTGTAATCAGCGCTCCGAGGCAACCTGCGGTCCATAAAACGGGAGAGACTTCGAAGGCTGCCAGCAGGATCTCGTGTTTGCTGTAATAGCCGGAGGTGAAAGGCAGGCCAGACAAGGCCGCGCTGCCTATCATAAAACTCAAGAATGCAAGCGGCATGGATTTGCGCAAGCCGCCCATCCTGAAAATATTGTGCTCGTGATGAAAACAGAGAATCACTGCGCCGGCAGCGAGGAATAACAGCGCTTTGAAAAACGCATGAGTCAGCAGGTGAAAAATTGCCGCTGACCAGGCTCCGACACCCAGGGCAAGAAACATATAGCCAATCTGACTGATGGTTGAGTAAGCCAGAATGCGCTTGATATCAGTCTGGGCCAGGGCCGAACAGCCCGCCATCAACAAGGTGACAGCGCCAATGACCGCGACTGCAAATTGCACGGAAGGCGCAAGCATGAACAAGGCATGGGTTCTGGCGATCAGGTAAACGCCTGCGGTGACCATGGTGGCGGCATGGATCAGCGCGCTGACCGGGGTAGGGCCCGCCATGGCATCGGGCAGCCAGGACTGCAGCGGCAATTGCGCTGATTTACCCACGGCTCCCCCGAGCAGCAAAGCGGCGGCCGCTACCGGCAACACCGTGCCGGGCGTCCAAAGGTTGGTAGCCTGGGTCATGACTGACTGGATATCAAATGTATGCAGCTGCGTAAACAGCAGAAACAGGCCTATCGCCATGGACGTATCGCCCGCACGGGTCATGACAAAGGCCTTGCGAGCCGCATAACCGTTGTTCGGGTCTTCATACCAGAAACCGATTAACAGATAGCTGCCCAGCCCGACCCCTTCCCAGCCCAGGTAAAGCAGCACCAGGTTGTCCGCCAGCACCAGCACCAGCATGGCCGAAACAAACAGATTCATATAGGCAAAAAAACGCGCATAGCCCGGATCGGACTCCATGAATTCGGCGGAATAAACATGGATCAGAAAGCCGACGCCGGTGACCACGAAAAGCATTGTCATCGATAGGGGGTCGAGATAGAAACCGAAAGGTACCGACAGATTGTCAACCGCCATCCAGGAGCCCAGCGCCAGACGGTAAGGCGGCATTGCTCCCTTCAGGAATTGGGCTCCAATCAAGGCTGTTAACAGGGCCGAAATTCCCACACTTCCGGCCCCTATCCAGGGAATAAGACGCCTGGAAAGCCGTTCGCCAGCTATTGCCAGGATTAAAAATCCCAGAAACGGAAGAAAGGGCACCCATCCCAGCAGTTCGATCACTTTTGCCTCCTATCCCTGCATTTCATTAACTGAATCGGCATCCAGAGTTTGGAAGCGGTGGAAGATTTGCAGAGCCAGTCCCAGGCCGACGCCTACTTCGGCCGCGGCCAGGGTCAGTATCAGCAGAAACATGATCTGCCCATCGGCCTGTCCCCAGCGCGACCCCGCCACGATAAAAGCCAGACCGGTGGCGTTGAGCATGACTTCCAGAGACATCAGGATCATAATCAGGTTGCGCCGCACCATTACTCCGATCAGGCCCAGCACAAACAGCACGGCGGACAATACCAGGCCCAGTTCCAGCGGAATCCCGTTCATGCTCTTTTCCCCAAGGTTTTTTTGAGCATGGGTTTGCCTAAATGATAAGCGCCCACCAGGCCTGCAAGCAATAGCATTGAAGCCAGCTCTACCGCCAAAAGATACGGGCCGTATAAAGCTATCGCCACCTGCTTGGAATCGACAATCTGACCCGTTTCGGCGTTGCCGCCGCTCACAATCACTATGAGCATTTCTGCAAACAGGATAACTGCCAGCACTGAAGGCCCAATCCAGATGGTCGGTTGTAGCCAGATGCGTTCCTGATCCGTAGTCTTTTGGCCTTGATTGAGCATCATGATGACGAAAACAAACAGCACCATAATGGCGCCGGCATAGATGATCACTTCCAGCACAGCAGCGAAATGCGCGCCTAACAGAAAAAACAGCACGCCGGCGGCCAACAAGGACAAAATCAGATACAGCAAGCCGTGCACCGCATTAAGGCGCGTGATCATCATTACTGTGGCAAATACGGCAACGGCGGAAGTAATATAAAATAAAAACAGCATCATAAAACTTCTCCATTCATCAGGGTAAGAGCGTTTTCACATTGACCGGGGGAGCTTCGTTTTCAGCCTCGCCCTTGCCTTTGCCGCCGATAGTCATGCCGGCCACGCGGTAAAAATTATAATCGTGATATTTTCCTGTGCCGTCAATTAGCAGATGCTGTTTTTCATAAACCATATTCTGCCGGTCATATTCACTCATCTCAAAATCCGGCGTCAATTGAATGGCATAGGTCGGGCATGCCTCCTCGCAAAATCCGCACATAATGCAGCGGGAGAAATTGATGCGAAAAAATTCGGGATACCAGCGGCCGTTTTCATCTTCGGCTTTCTGCAGGGCAATGCAATCGACAGGACAGGCGACCGCGCATAAATTACAGGCCACGCAGCGCTCCTCGCCGTCGGGATCGCGGGTCAATACAATGCGCCCGCGATAGCGGGGAGACAGTGCCGGTTTCTGATCCGGATATTGCACCGTATCGGCTTTGACGAAGGTATGTTTGAATACTTCCCACAGGGTTTGCAATTGGCTCAACATAAATTTTCCTGTATTTTCCAGTTCATCAACCGGCTAATGACAGCACTACGGCGCCCGTAACCAGCAAGTTCAACAACGCAACCGGCAGCATCACTTTCCAGCCGAACGACATCAGCTGATCGTAGCGGGGCCGCGGCAGCGCGCCCCGCAGTAAAATAAAAAGCAGGATGCCGACTGTCGTTTTCAGGCAAAACCATAGCAGCGGCGGCAGCCAGGGACCCAGCCAGCCGCCGAAAAAGAGTGTCACGATCATTGCCGAGCTGAGGATAATCGCCAGGTATTCGCCGACGAAGAACATGCCGAATTTCATGCCCGAATACTCGGTATGAAATCCGGCTACCAGTTCCTGTTCGGCCTCCGGCAGATCAAGCGGAGCGCGGCGGCTTTCGGCGATTACCGCAATCAGGAAAATAATAAAGCCTGCAAACTGGGGAACAATGAACCAGCCATCCCGCTGAGCTTCGACAATCTCCCTTAAATTAAAAGTACCGGCCAGCATGACCACGCCCATAATGGAAAGCCCCATGAATACTTCATAGCTGACCGTCTGTGCAGCGGCGCGTAAAGCGCCGAGCAGCGAATATTTATTGTTGGAAGCATAACCGGCCAGAACTATGCTGTAAACGGCCAGCGAGGACAGCGCCAGGAAGTATAGCAGCCCGAAATTGAAATCAATAATGCCGACTCCCGGCGCAAACGGAATGACTGCAAAACCCGTGAGCATGGTAATAAACACTATAGTAGGAGCCAGCACAAACACTAATTTGTCGGCAAAGGGGGGAATCCAGTCTTCCTTGAAGAACATCTTGATCATGTCCGCCATCACCTGCAAAAGACCTAAAGGCCCGACCCGATTGGGCCCGAGCCGATCTTGCCAGATAGCCAGCATCCGGCGTTCCACCCAGATCAGCATGGCGGCAACGAAGATCGTCGCGGCAAGTATGCCGATAATATCTCCTGCACCGCCCAGGCCGGCACTCATAAAAAAATCTCCGGCTTATTTTCGGCTTCCGCAGCCACTTTTTTTAAGGTCACCCGCTCCGGATTATTTATTTGCTGATTTTCAGGCAGAATCGCTGGTACACCCAATAAGCCTCGAGGCAGCGTTGTCTCGATTTGCACCGGCAGCGTTGCAATTGCAGTTTCCATTGAGCGGCTGATTTCCAGCCTATCCCCATTTACTACTCCCAATGCCTGAGCATCTAAGGGGTTCAGCAAAATTTTCGGAGCAGGCCGCCGCTCGGCTATTGGCGCTGAATGCAGACTCAATTCTTCACTGCCGAAAATGTGCGGCAATGGCATGATGCGCCATTGGCCTTCTTCCGCTTTAAAAGCGGAAGGAATGTCATTGAACCAGGCCAGATTGCCTGATGCTTCAATTAATCTCATTCCCGGATCGCCGCCGCGCAGATGACCTTCAACGCCTTCCTCAAATTGATTGACGGCCTGATTGGAATTCCAGCCGGGCGCCCGGATTACCGGCAATAAGGCAGGCGGAACCTGAGCCGTTACACCTTCCATGGAAAAGCTGAAAGGCGTTTCCAAATCTTGCGGCGGAGCGGGCTCGCGAACATTAATATTGGCAAACATCGCGGCGCGGCCGCTGTAACGTTCGGGCTGCCGGGGTATCTTGCTGCCCTTGAAGCGGTAAGCCGCCCCCGGCGCCACCTGCGCGATAGCTGCAAGGTCGGGGAATGCTTGGGCGCAAGCCGCAGTAAGGTCGTCATGATGGCGCCATTCAGAATCTTCCATGGCCGACGTCAGCCACTGCCAGCTGCCGCGTACCGGCTCTGAAACAGCGTACACCGGAAAATAACGCTGCGCCCGCCCTTCATTATTAACTAAGGTGCCTTCGGATTCGGCAAAAGTCGCAGTCGGGAGCAGCAGTTCGGACTGCTCGGCTGTTTTATTTCTCAGGCTATCCATGACTACGACATGCGCGGCGCTTTGCAGGAACAAATCCACCGTTTGACTGTGCGCCCGGCGGTAGAGATCATTCTCAAGGACAATGACGCTATCGGCCACGCCCTCGTTTATTCTTTCAAAGGCCTGTCGCAGGCGTCCTCCGCCCATTATCGCCAGCCCAAGGCTGTTGCATTCCGGCACCGTAAAAGTCAGCTGTTTATCTTTTGACGGCAGCGCCTTGGCAATGTTGTAGGCGGATTGAATCACAGCAATGCTTGCACAACTTGTCCCCGACACGATCAGCGGACATTTTGCCTGTTTCAGTTCAGCGGCGATAGCTGTTGCCAGTGAGTTTTCCGCATCGCTCATGAGCTCAGGGGCAGGGGCTTGGTCATCCAGACGATGAGCAATAGCGAAGCCCAGGCGGGCAATATCTTCAGGACTGCCATGAAAAGTATCAGTCGCGATATCATCCAGGCGCGTAGCGCAAACACTGGCAATAAAGATCGGAGTTTTGATCTGTGTTTTCAGTTCGCGCACTGCCGCATCCTGCCACGGTGCTATTTTCAGACTACGCGCCAGATCGAATGTGGCATTACGGGCTGACTGGCGCAGCGAAAGCGCCAGCCGGGGGGCGGTGTGGGTCACATCCTCACCCATAATCAACACGGCATCGGCTTGTTCGATCTCCCGTAGCGAAGGCGTATGGATGCCGCAATTGCGCAAAATATTGAAAATTGTGCTGAGCAGGGTATGTTCGATATCGTTTAGACCGAGGAAGAAATTTTCTTCACCCACCAGCGTGCGCAGCGCAAAGTTGGCTTCTAATGAAGCTCTTGGCGAGCCAATTCCAATTACGCCCTTGGCCGTCTGGCATAAATTGTCGAGGTAGTTTACCGCGGCCTGCGGCGTAATTTCGCTGCGGCCGTCCAGCAAGGGTTCGCGGATGCGCTCGGGGCTGTTGACAAAACCGTAGCCGAAGCGTCCGCGGTCACAAAGAAAATAGCCGTTAACTTCGCCATTGTAGCGGTTGATGATGCGCCTGAGCTGCCCGTAGCGTTCACCCGGAGCCGTGTTGCAGCCAAGTCCGCAATGTATGCAAACTGAAGGCGCGGTCTGCAAATCCCACTTGCGCGCATAGTGGGCGCTGAACGTCCTGTCGGTAAAAACGCCGGTGGGACAGACTTCCACGAGGTTGCCGCTGAATTCGTTTTCCAGCGCGCCCTCTTCAAAGCGGCCGAAATAAACGTTGTTATGCATGCCGAAGACTTGTAAATCGTTGCCTCCTGCGTAGTCGTCATAAAAACGTACACAGCGATAGCAGGCAATGCAGCGATTCATTTCATGATTGATAAACGGGCCGAGATATTGATTGGCGTGCGTACGCTTTTGGCCACGGTAGCGGCGAAAGGTGTGGCCCGACATTTCCGTCATATCCTGCAGATGGCATTCACCGCCCTCTTCGCATACCGGACAGTCGTGGGGATGATTAATCATCAGCAGTTCAATGTTTTCACGGCGAAATTGACTTGCCGGCACGGCCTCGATGGAAATACGCATGGCGTCGGCTACCGGCGTCATACAGGCCATGACCAGCCGGCCTCTTTTATCTTCCGGATTTTGGTACTGGAGGACTGCGCACTGCCGGCATGCGCCTACCGAGCCCATGGCCGGATGCCAGCAAAAGTAAGGAAGATTCAGGCCGAATGACAGGCAAACGGCAAGCAGGCTCTGCCCGTCCTGAGCTTCATAGTGTTTGCCGTCAATCTCGATGGTCGCCATTAGCCCGCCTCCAGTAATGTTTTATTGCCGACAATATAGCGTTCGAAATCCTCCCGGAAATATTTCAGCGCGCTTTGCAGCGGCTCCATGGCGCCCGGCGCCAAGGCGCAGAAAGTGTTGCCGGGGCCCATCATGCGCACTAAGCCTGCCAACGTATCAAGGTCTTCCATGCGGCCGCGGCCCTTGATGATATCTCTCAGCAGAGTTACCGTCCACGGCAAGCCGTCCCGGCAAGGAGTGCACCAGCCGCACGACTCCTGAGCAAAAAACTCTTCCAGATTCAGCACCATTTGCACCGGGCAGGTCTTGTCATCGAGAATAATCATCGTTCCGGTGCCTAGACGGCTGCCGACCTTGGCTACGGCATCGAAATCAGCTGCCACATCCAGGTGTTCAGGCAATAAAAAATCCGTCGATGCGCCGCCCGGCAAAAAGCCGCGCAGCTTATATCCATCCTGCATGCCGCCGGCATGTTCTTCAAGAATATCCCGAATAGGCGTGCCCATGGGCAACTCCCACAGACCCGGTCGTTTAACACGCCCGCTTGCTCCAAATAACTTGGTTCCGGTGGCTGCACTAAGTCCCAGTTCCTTATACCACTGAACTCCGTAATTGATAATATGGGGCACATTGCATAAGGTTTCAACATTATTGATTACCGTCGGCCTGCCCCAAAGCCCGCTTACTACCGGGTGAGGAGGCTTGGCGCGAGGATTCGCGCGTTTTCCCTCTAAGGCGTTGATCAGCGCCGTTTCTTCCCCGCAGATATAGCGCCCGGCGCTGGTATGCAGGTGTATTTCAAGATTAAATTCCGAATTCAAAATATGTTCGCCCAGATAGCCTTTGGCGCGCGCTTCCTGCAAAGCGGTTTCAAGACGCCGCGCCGACAGGTGATACTCGCCGCGCAGAAATATATAAGCGATATGCGACTGCACGGCATAGGCGGTGATGATTATTCCTTCAATTAACTGATGCGGGTCTTTTTCCATCAGTAATCGATCCTTGAATGTTCCCGGCTCCATTTCATCAGCATTGACAATTACATAACGAATTTGATGCGGGTTATCGCTGTCGGCGTCGCCCATAGGCACGAGACTCCACTTGAGGCCGGTACCGAAACCCGCGCCCCCCCGTCCCCGAAGTCCCGAATCCTTCACCCATTGCTGCACTTCTTTAGGCTGCAATTCCGTAACAGCTTTGCGCAGGCCTTGATATCCTCCGGTGTTTTCATAGTCTGCGAGCGTGGCAAAGCCGCGATCAGGCCGGATGTTTCTGGTTAGCGGTTTATCCAGGTTTTCCATGTGATTTACCTTCCGAGAATTTCACTAACAGTATTTTCTATGACGTCAAGGCAGAGCTCTTTGCCTACCATGACAACCGGCGCATGGTCGCAGGCGCCAAGACAAACAATTGGTAAAACCGTGTAGGCGCCGTCATCTGACATTTCGCCCAGCTCGACATGCAGGTGCTCGCATAAGCGCTGTCTTACTTTTTCCGCGCCCAGCATCCAGCAAGTCACGCTGTTGCAATAGTGAATGACTGTCTTGCCCACAGGCTGGCGATAAATCAGGTTGTAGAAGGTCGCCACGCCTTCAAGCTGCGCCGGCGACATGTCCAGCAGCTCGGCGGCGGCAATGAGACATTCGTCGGAGACCCAGCCGCGGTATTTCTGGACAATTTTCAAGGCCTCGATGGAAACTGCCGATTTGTCCTCATAATGGGATATTTCAGCATTGATTTCCTCTACTTCAGCGGCGCTTAATCCGGTAAATTTTTGCTTTTCAATTAACTCTTTCATATCAGCGATCCACATCGGCCATGACAAAATCTATGCTGGCCAGTATTGCAATCATATCTGCCACCATCATTCCGCGGCTCATCAGCGGAATCATTTGCAAGTGAGGAAACGAGGGAGTGCGGATACGAGTGCGGTAAGACAGGGTGCCGCCGTCGCTGGTCAGATAGTAGCCGTTCAGACCTTTGGTTGCTTCAACAGTAATGCAAGCTTCTCCGGGCGGAATTACCGGACCCCAGCTGACATTGAGAAAATGCTGGATCAAGGTTTCTATATCATGCAGGGTGCGGGCCTTGGGAGGCGGCGTAGTCAAGGGATGATAAGCCTTGAAAGGGCCTTCCGGCATATTGTCCAGGCATTGCCTGATGATGCGGACACTTTGCCGCATTTCCTCCACACGTACCAGACAACGGTCGTAGCAGTCGCCGTGCGTCGCGGTAGGGATTTCAAACTCGAAATCTTCATAGCCGGAATAAGGCCGTGCCTTGCGGTAATCCCAGGCGAGCCCCGTAGCTCTCAGATTCGGGCCGGTGGCGCTCCATTCTATGGCTTCCGCCGTGGTATAAGAACCGACGCCCTGCGTGCGCCGTTTGAGAATACCGTTGTTCATAACCATTTTGTCATACTGATCCAGGCGCGCGGGTAAATAATCGACAAATTCCCGCACCCGCTTGTCCCAACCATGAGGCAGATCCAGGGCAACGCCGCCGATCCGAAAATAACTGGAATGCATGCGCGCGCCGCTGATCGATTCGAGTATATCGAATACTTTTTCGCGGTCTATGAACATATAAAAGATCGGCGACATCTGTCCTACATCCTGGGCATAAGTACCGTAAAAAAGCAGGTGGCTGGCCAGGCGGTAAAATTCGGATATCATAACGCGGATTACTTTGGCCCGGTCCGGGACTTCGATGCCGGCCAATCGTTCCACAGCCAGTACATAAGGCAGATTATTGAGGGAGCCCCCGAGGTAATCAACCCGGTCGGTATAGGGTATATAGGTGTGCCAGGACTGGCGCTCGGCCATTTTTTCCGCGCCGCGGTGGTGATAGCCAATATCGGGCAGCGCATCGATTATTTCTTCGCCGTCCAGTTGCAGCGCTATCCGGAAAGCGCCATGCACGCTGGGATGATTGGGCCCCATGTTGAGAAACATGAAATCAGTGTCTTCACTGTGACGCCGCATGCCCCAGTCTTCCGGTACGAAACGCAAGGCGTCCTGTTCGATTTCCTGGCGCTCATCGGGCAGACTGAAAGCCTCCATTTCAGTGGCGCGGGCATAATGATCCTTGCGCAGCGGATGGCCCTGCCAGGTAGGCGGCATGAGAATGCGCCTGAGATGCGGGTGGCCTTCAAAAACAATGCCGAACATATCCCATGCTTCCCGCTCGTACCAATTGGCCGAAGGCCAGATATCGCAGATAGTCGGCAGAGAAAGGCTCGCTTCAGACAAGGCAACCTTGATACGGATATCCTCGTTCCGTTCAAATGATAATAAATGATAGATGACGGAAAAATCGCTGTCAGGAAGCCCCTGGCGGTGAATGCGCTGGCGTTCGTCGATAGCAGCCAGATCAAACAGCAGGGTGTAAGGTGAGGCGGCTTCGCGCTTTAAATAATTGAGCACGGTGCGCAAATCTTGTCTTGAAACCCAAATAGTCGTTATGCCATCGCACGTAGGCTGAATGGTAAAATCCCTTATCCCTTTTTGTTCGGCCAGATCCCGTACGATCTGCGGTGTGCCGGAAGGAATCTCAATTAGTTCTGCGCTGGTTGCCAATGCATACTCCTTAATTCACTTGCTACTATGCCTCAGATGGATTTATAACTCGTCAGGTTCTCTCAGTTGCCGCGTACGCATCCTTTCTTCGGTCAATAAATCCCTGTAACTGGGCTTGGGCGCCTTAAGCACCGTCTGGTCGCCGACGACCCAACTTAAAGGTCGTTTTTCTTTTCCTATCGCCTCCTGCAGCAGCATCAATCCTTGCAGCAAAGCCTCTGGACGTGGGGGGCAGCCCGGCACATAAACATCGACCGGCAAAAACTTGTCTACGCCCTGTACCACGCTGTAAATATCATACATGCCGCCGGAGTTGGCGCAGGAACCCATGGATATGACCCAGCGCGGCTCCAGCAGCTGATCGTAAAGTCGTTTGACCACCGGCGCCATTTTCCGAAAAACCGTGCCGGATATAATAATCAAATCGGCCTGGCGAGGCGATGCCCTGATTACCTCGGAGCCAAAACGGGCAATGTCATGGCGGCTTGTAAATGCTGTCGCCATCTCAACATAGCAGCAGGACAGGCCAAAGTTAAAAGGCCAAACGGAATTGGCACGTCCCCAGGCAATCATATCTTCAAGCCTGGCAAACAGAAAACTATGCCGGAGTGCTTCTTCATAAGATTGCTGCCCTGGTTTTGGAGAAGAATCATTTTCTGCTTTAGTCAGATTCCAGTGCATAAATTCCTCTATAGTCTGAATCGTGATTGGTCGATACGCTGCCGGCGCGTGCTCCATTCAAGAGCGCCTATGGCCCACAGATAAATCAAGGCGGCAAATAATACAATAATAAAAATCGAGGCCTCGATAAAGCCTGCCCAGCCGGACTCATTTAAAGCTATTGACCATGCAAACAGGAATACAGTTTCCATATCGAAAATAACAAAAAAAATGGCGAGCAGATAAAAGTGCACGGAAAAGCGAATATGAACATCGCCGGTCGGTACAATGCCAGATTCAAAAGGCTCGTCAGCGGCTTTGGCGCGGTGTCTTTGCCCCAGCAGGTAAGCTCCGCCCAGCATGACGCAGGTAATGGCAAGCACTGCTGCAAAGTAGATGATCAATGGCGGCAGATTGCCGGCAAGAATAGCTTCGGTGTTCATTGGCAAACCTCCGCATTTATCAAACAGAGTAAAGTTGAAGAATGATTCAAAAATTCTGAAAGAAAGCTGGATAGTGCCATAAATTAAACGGCTTTTCCATATCTTTGAATTTTGCCAGGGCAAATTAACAAACTTCACATTTTCAGCTTAAATGTGATTTAAAATCTCTAAATACGGAATTTAACTCATGTAATGCCTATATCAATTTGATTTATATGAGAAAAATTAAAGCATCCATAACTTTCAATTATATTCTAAAACTTTAAATTATATAAGCCTGCCTGGTGCAAAAAGTATAATTATCAGTATCTGCCAGGGATGGCGGACATGAGCCAAACAAATATGACATAATAATGGGCTTTTAACTCAGTTTTCTTATATTTATTACTTTATGGTCATTCAGGGCCGCATCATATGATTGATTATCAGTTTCACCCTGGCGTTAAAAAATGACATAAAAATGAAGCTACATGACCTAAAGCTGCGTGAATTGGGCCTCGAAGTAGTTCAGGTGGAAATGCTGGCAATCGCCGCATTAAAGGCTCAAATCAATGACAATTTTGTAGCCGCCTGCAAGTTGATGTTCAGATGTGCCGGCCGTGTTGTAGTGACCGGTATGGGAAAATCAGGCCATATTGCGGGCAAAATTGCTGCCACTTTGGCGAGTACCGGAACTCCTGCTTTTTTTGTTCATCCCGGCGAAGCCAGTCATGGCGATCTGGGCATGATTACGCGGCAGGATGTGGTTCTGGCTTTGTCAAATTCGGGAGAAACCGAGGAAATAATAAAAATTCTGCCGATTATCAAACGCCTGGGCGTGCCTTTAATCGCACTGACCGGCAATCCCGCATCAACCTTGGCCGTTTTTGCTACTATGCATATTAATGTAAAGGTTGAGCATGAGGCGTGCCCGCTGGGGCTTGCACCGACTTCCAGCACAACCGCGGCGCTGGTGATGGGGGATGCATTGGCGGTGGCCTTGCTTGAAGCGCGAGGATTTACCCGTGATGATTTTGCTTTGTCCCATCCCGGCGGCAGATTGGGCAAGCGATTGTTGCTGATAGTCAGCGATATCATGCATGTCGGCCATGATATTCCCTCCGTACCGGAATCGGCGCTCATAAGCGATGCCCTGATGGAAATGACCGAGAAAAAACTGGGCATGACGGCTATAGTTAATGCCAATAATCAGATAAGCGGAATTTTTACCGATGGCGATTTACGGCGAATGCTGAGAAAAAATCTGGATATCCACAGTACTATTATCACTGAAGTAATGACTTCACCGTGTACCGTCATTTCATCCGAAATTCTGGCTGCTGAAGCCATGCAGATTATGGAGCAGAAAAAAATTAATGCTTTGGTTGTAGTCAACAGGCTAGGCCAGCCGATAGGAGCGTTGAATATGCATGATTTGATTCGGGCAGGAATTGTCTGATGAAGCCGGCAGGGAAAATGAAGCTTATTCTGGAAAAGGCCAAAAGACTTAAATTGCTGATTCTGGATGTGGACGGCGTTTTAACGGATGGTAAACTTTTTTTTGATAATGAAGGCATTGAATATAAATCATTTCATTCCCGGGATGGCCACGGTATCAAGTTGTTGCGCCAGACCGGCGTTGAAGTGGCGGTTATTTCGGGGCGTAAATCAAATTCGGTTGCGCTGCGTATGAAGAATCTCGGTATTGAACTTGTCTATCAGGGGCATGAAGATAAAATTGCCGCGTTTAGTGAAATTATTGAAAAAACGGGCATAGCGCCGGAATATGCAGCTCATGTAGGCGATGACTTGATGGATTTGCCGATAATGATACGAGCCGGTTTGGCTATAGCGGTAAGCGATGCAAACTTTGCCGTCAAGCAACGAGCCGACTGGTGTACTGTACTGCCTGGCGGCCACGGCGCCGTAAGGGAAGTCTGTGATTTTATCATGCAGGCGCAGGGAAACTTTGACGAAATCATAAATGCCTATCTGAAATGATACGTCTGAATGGAAACTATAGTTACCTGTATTTAGGGATTTTCGCCTTGATGAGCTGGTGGCTGGTCAAATTGACGGGTCTGGATGAAACCGGGCGAGGCCTGGTTCCAGCGCATAGCCCG
Source organism: Candidatus Methylobacter favarea (assembly GCF_902806695.1). Classification (GTDB taxonomy): domain Bacteria; phylum Pseudomonadota; class Gammaproteobacteria; order Methylococcales; family Methylomonadaceae; genus Methylobacter_B; species Methylobacter_B favarea. The sequence goes on from NZ_CADCXN010000077.1 coordinate 20,814, forward strand.
GATTATTTCAGCGAGGGTTATGCAAAATGGGAAATGAATGAGCTCGGCAAATTAAAGACCAAGTTGCTTGCTGATAAACTGATTCATTACAGTGATGACAGGACGACGCATCTGACTAATCCTTTAATGTTTTTTCATAATGAAAAAACCCCGCCCTGGGTAATTAAATCTGAAACCGGCATTTTGTCTGCCGACGGTAAAAACCTATTGCTAAATGGCAAGGTCACTGTTGACAGAGCTAAAGCCGAAGGAGTCAGGCCCCTTAAAATCAATACCTCTAATCTGAAAGTAAAACCGGAAACCAGTTATGCGGAAACCGATGAGTGGGCCGAACTGATTAGCCCGCCCAATTGGACAACAGGAACCGGAATGAAAGTGGTTTTTGCCGAGCCGATTCATCTGGAATTGCTTGCTAAAGTGAAGGGGAGATATGAGACAAAATAAAAAAACGGCTATCGCCTGCCGGCTATTACTATTGCTATGCGGACTGTATGGGGTAAGGTCATTTGCGCTGGAGAGCGATTCCGATCAGCCGATTATTATCGATTCCAACACAGCCACCTATGATGATAAAGCGGCTATCAGTACTTATACTGGCAATGTGATCTCGGTGCAGGGCAGTATTCGCGTAAATTCGGACAAGCTGGTGGTTTATTTTAAAGACGGGGAAGCGGAAAAGCTGGTTTTTACCGGTAATCGGGCAAAGTTCAAGCAGACGCCTAGCGAAGGAGCAGAGGATATAACCGGCGAAGCGTTGACCGGTGAATATTATCCTAAAAAAAATCTGTTAATATTGATCGATGAGGCTACTGTATGGCAGGGCAATGGGACGTATTCCAGTAAACTGATCGAGTACGACATTAAAACTTCTTTAGTCAAGGCGGGAGAAAAATTATCTGACTCCAAGCGGGTCCATGTCATTCTCAAACCGAAATCGAAAGAACCTTCCCAATAAATGGCTAAACTAGCAGCAAAACAGTTAATAAAAAACTACAATAAACGTAATGTAGTTAACGGGGTCTCCCTGGATGTTAATACCGGTGAGGTGGTCGGATTATTAGGGCCTAATGGCGCCGGAAAAACAACGAGTTTTTATATGATGGTCGGTCTGATTAAGGTCGATGAAGGGGAAATTGTCCTGGATTCGTATACCTTGACGGATTATCCCATGCATTTGAGGGCGCAAATGGGTATCGGTTATTTGCCGCAGGAACCTTCGGTTTTTCGCAAACTCAGCGTGGCGGATAATTTACGCGCAGTTTTGCAAATTCGTTCTGACTTGACGCCAGGGCAGATGGAACTGGTGATTGACGAATTGCTGGAGGAATTTCATATTTTTCATTTGCGTGATCAGATTGCATTAAGCCTGTCCGGTGGCGAACGCAGGCGTGTTGAAATCGCCAGAGCATTAGCTACAGATCCTCAATTTATTTTACTTGATGAGCCTTTCGCCGGCGTTGACCCGATATCGGTGGACGATATTAAAAAGATTATCGCCCATTTAAAAGATCGCGGCATCGGGGTGCTGATTACCGAACATAATGTCAGGGATACCTTAGGCATTTGTGATCGTGCCTATATCCTTAACGATGGCAGGGTAATCGCCGAAGGGGGCGCGCAGGCGATTGTCGCCAATCAGGAAGTTCGTAAAGTTTATCTAGGTAATAACTTTAGTCTTTAATCCATAGTTCATACAAATTTACTACGGCATGAAACAGTCCTTACATCTTCGCCTGGGCCAACAAGTAGCTATGACGCCGCAATTGCAACAGGCGATCAAGTTGTTGCAGATGTCAACATTAGATTTGCAGCAGGAAATTCAACAGGCGCTTGAGTCCAATATGATGCTGGAAATTAATGAAGAAGAAAGCGCTATTCAGTCAATAGACGCCATGCCCGAGAAAAAAACTGAACATTCCGATTCAATAACCAGTGAAGGCTCGCAAACGGACATTCCGGATGAGCTGCCTGTCGACTCTTCATGGGATGATGTTTACGAGAACAGTGTGGAAACAGGCGCCCATAGCGGTGAAACTGTTGAATTTGAGACCCAGCGCAGCAAATCCTCAACATTGCTGGATCATTTATTATGGCAACTGGAACTGACCAACTTTTCAGAGCGGGATCATGCCATTGCCATGGCTATTATTGATTCGATCAATGAAGACGGCTATCTTATAAGTGCTCCCGAGGAAATTTTTCAGGGTCTGCAGAGTCAGTTGGATGACCTTTATTTTGATGAAGTTAATGCCGTGCTCCATAGAGTGCAAAATTTTGATCCTGTAGGCGTAGCCGCTATTGATCTGGGCGACTGTTTGCGAATACAGTTACAGCAGTTGCCCGAATTTACCCCTTATAGAACAGAGGCGCTAATTGCGGTTTCCCGGTATCTGGAACTTTTGGCTAATCATGATCAGGCCAAACTTATGCGCCGCTTGGGAATTTCAGAACGGCAACTGGGCGAGGTAGTCGCTTTAATCAGAACCATGGATCCCAGGCCGGGCGCGCAGATACAGGATGCGGGCTCTGAATATGTTATCCCTGACGTGTATGTGACCAAACAAAATGATAAATGGCAAGTTAACCTGAATCCGGATATTGCGCCAAAATTGCGGATTAATCCTATTTACTCAGCAATGATTAAAAGAGCCGATAATAGCAAGGATAATACTTGCATGAAAGATCATCTGCAGGAAGCCAGATGGTTTATTAAAAGTCTCCATAGCCGCAATGAAACGTTACTGCGAGTTGCTCGAAGCATTGTCGAAAAGCAGACCGGCTTTCTTGAGCATGGCTCCATTGCCATGAAACCCATGGTATTGAGAGATATCGCTGAAGAACTGGAGTTGCACGAGTCAACAATATCGAGGGTAACCACGCAAAAATTCATGCACACGCCCAACGGCATCATTGAATTCAAATATTTCTTTTCCAGTCATGTTTCAACCGAAGGAGGAGGCGAGTGTTCATCGACGGCCATCCGGGCATTTATTAAAGAATTAGTCGCCAATGAAAACCCGGCCAGGCCGTTAAGTGATAATAAAATATCCGATATATTACAAGAAAAAGGCATCAATGTCGCCAGAAGGACAATTGCCAAATATCGCGAAGCGATGTTTATTTCATCATCCAGTCAGAGAAAGCGGATTTTATAGCTGCCACTGATACCTAAACCAATTATTGTAAAAAAGAGGAGTATATTCCATGCAAGTTAGTGTAACAGGTCATCATCTTGAAATAACCGATGCTTTAAAATCACATGTTGACGCAAAATTCGAAAAATTAGCACGTCATTTTGATAATGTTACCGATGTACACGTTATTTTAAGTGTAGAGAAATTAATTCAAAAAGCTGAAGCTACGCTGCAACTCAGCGGTGCGAAATTATTTGCTGAAGACCGCAAGGAAGACATGTATGCTGCTATAGACGTTATGGTGGACAAATTGGACCGTCAAATCATTAAACATAAAGAAAAAACCGGAAATCATAGATGACGTGGTAAGGCTAAAAGTGGAAAGCTCCCGCATATAAATGTGTTATCTTTTCACCTTTAGCCAAGGCTCATTATATGAAATTATTAATCCTCAGCGGACTTTCCGGCTCAGGTAAAAGTATTGCTCTGGATACCCTGGAGGATTGCGGCTATTATTGCATCGATAATCTGCCGGTAACATTGCTGGAAGATTTTATCAGCCATGTCATGCTGGCAGATAAACAAACCTATGCAAAAACGGCCATAGGTATTGATGCCAGGAATCAGAGCGAAAGTCTGATTAATTTTTCCGAAAGCCTCAGTTTAATCCGCACTAAAGGAATTGATTGTGAAATTATCTTTATGCAGGCTGAAGAAGCTACTTTAATAAAGCGTTATAGTGAAACGCGCCGAAAACATCCGTTAACGGATTTTAATATCCCGTTAAAAGAAGCGTTGAAAATTGAAAAGGAAATGCTCACGCCGATTGCACGGCATGCCGCTTTAGTTATTGATACCAGCCGTACCCATTATCATCAATTGCGTGAACTGATCAAAGAGCGGATCGGTGAGCGGGAAGTCAATCATATTTCCCTGCAATTTCAATCATTTGGGTTCAAGCATGGGGTTCCGCTCGATGCCGATTTTGTTTTTGACGCCCGCAGTTTGCCAAATCCCCACTGGATTCCTGAATTACGGGGATTAACTGGAAAAGATCAGCCGGTAGTGGATTTTCTTAAAGAAGAAGAATGGGTGGTCGAGTTATTTGAAGATATTACATATTTTCTCAAAAAATGGATTCCTCGCTTTGAGGCTGAAGGACGCAGTTACCTGACTGTCGCCATAGGTTGTACAGGAGGACAGCATCGCTCTGTTTATCTTGCCGATTTGCTATCCAGGCAGTTCAAGGGCCCGTTTTTAAATGTTATTGTCCGTCATCGTGAATTGCATTAGTTGGTTGTCAGCTTATTCCACTAATTCTAGATTTGGAGCAGAAGTTTTTGAAATAGTTGAGCTTACATGGCAGTGCGAAATCAAAAACAGACGGTACTGGTTTTATATAATGACCCTCATCCAACAATTCTGCCGATTTTCTGCCCCACTCTAACCACTTTGTCGGCCTGGAAGTCAGCATCCCACTGCACTTTGTCCTTGCAAAATAAAATAATGACCGTCGAGCCCATGTTAAAGCGGCCCATTTCCTGGCCTATTTCCAATTTCGGAGCATTCTCCTGATAGCGCCAGCTTTGCATTGAGGCAAGCGTCGGCGGAGTGACGACGCCGTGCCAGACTGTTTCAATACTGGATACAAAAATTGCCCCAACCAGCACCAACGCCATAGGGCCTGCATCGGTATCAAACACAGTGACGACGCGCTCATTTCGGGCAAACAAACCAGGAACGGAACGGGTGGTTGCGCTATTCACGCTGAACAGTCGGCCGGGAATATGAATCATTTCGGTCAGCGTGCCGGTTAATGGCATGTGCAGACGATGATAATCTTTCGGAGCCAGGTAAATGGTAGCAAATAAACCATTATTAAAAGGCCGGGCGCGTTCCTCGCTGCCTCCTAATAACTCGGTAGCGGCAAAGCTTTTGCCTTTAGCCTGAAAAATTTTACCGTCAGTAATGTTTCCGGCCTGGCTGACCACGCCATCAGCAGGGCTGGCGACAACGCCGAGCTCATTACTTATGGGCCTGAGTCCGGGTTTGAGTTCACGCGTAAAAAAGTGATTAAAGCTTTTAAAAACGCTGATATCCTGTGTCAGCGCCTCATCCATGTTAACGCCGTAATACCTGATGATCTGATTGATGAACAGACTCTTCAATAACCGGTTTTCCGAATGGGTAAGATTACTCATCATCCCGGATAAAACATGATGGGGTAAAAAATATTGGGGCAGGGTGGTCAGCGCTTCTTTAAGGTTCATGAATGAGGAGGGTCGGGGGTTTTGCCGCTTAAAAAATAAGCAAAAGCAATCACTTCTGCAACGGCAACATAAAGTTCAGTGGGTATTTCATCGCCTAATGGAATCTGCGCCAGAATTTTGGCCAGTTCGGCATCAGTTTGTAAAGGTATTCCGTGTAATTCTGCGATTTCCAGGATTTGCTCCGCGGTAAGTCCTTTGCCTTTAGCGGTGACTTTAGGCGCATTGCTGCCCTCATATTTCAAGGCGACCGCTATATCGCTGGTGTAGTAGGTCTTGGGCATTTTAGTTAAGGAAGTTTGACTAATTCCGGCGCTGACCAGTTTTGATCTCTATGTTCTGCAATAACAGTCGTGTAAATGCCGCCGCGAACATTAAATTCGGCGCGGATACGCATGAAACGGGGCGCTATGGCTTTAACGATGGCATTCAGAATTTCATTGGTAACCGCCTCATGAAATGCTCCTTGATCTCGAAATGCCCACATATACAGCTTTAGCGATTTTAACTCCAAGCAAAGCGTCGCGGGTACATATTCAATAGTTATATGAGCAAAGTCCGGCTGGCCTGTTTTCGGGCAAAGGCAGGTAAATTCAGGAATATCAATGCGTATTGTATAATCACGATGGGGTTGTGGGTTATCAAAAGTTTCCAGGCTTTTACTTGGCTGTGTAATCATTAATTGAAAGTAATTCGTTAAAAGTTTATATATTTTAGCAAATTAAAGCGCTGAAAAAATTACCCTATGCGGATTATTTGCACTAAAACTGTATCGGGTGGGTAATCTCCAGGCCAGGCATTTCACTATAGCCAGGCCAGAGTTCCCCTTTAGCCCACTTTGTTGGCTGGATACTATTAACTTTTTTACATATAAAAATTACAAAAAAACAATACGGACTTGTAATTGTGCATAAATTGCTAAAGTCTGGTTATGAGAGGCCGTCCAGAATTTTTACAGCTTCTAATTAAAATTATTACATTATAAACATAAAGTAATTAATTATCAAAATGTTATAAAATTTAGCATGATTTTTGCTTAAATTTTTAATAGGTATTTTAATTTTTATGGCTAAAAGTGAGGCAAAATATTTATCCGTAATTATTACCGCCTTATACTAAACTTATTCAATATTACCCAGACAAAAACATAGCTGCGTTCGGGCTTTAATATCAAAATTGACAGATAGACAGCATATCAATCGGTTATATTACCTGCTTAGATAGCGGATAAAACCTCTTATCCGAGGCTAGTAGCATTAGCAAGGATACTAGAGGCTTTCAATAAAGCGCAGCTCCGGGTTTTGATAAAGAAGCTGCATTATGCATAAAATTAATATACCTGATTGACCTAACTTCATGGAATAGATGCCTATAAATAACATCAGGACAGAAACTCGCTTGTATTAGAAAAACCACTGAGTAGGAGCCGCCTCGGCAATAAGTCAATGAATGTAAATTTTTTTAAAGAACCTTCAGTTCGCGATATAGCAAAAAACATATAACCGGCTATGAGGCAAAAAATTATGACTAATTCCTGTCAAGACCTCTTATGGTCTATTTAAAAACTTGTTTTATTATATACATACCGGATAACCGGGAGGGAGAGGAAGTATTATGACTAAAGATGAGTTTCGCATTGCAATAATTAGTGACAACCCCTTTCATTTGGGCTTGTTAAAAGGATATTGCTATGTTCATAACTATACTGTAACTGCTGTCGATGCCGAAACCATCGGCAAATTGATGGAAATTCGGCCGGATCTAATTGTTTTGGCCCTGGATTTAAACCAGGATTCGACAAAGAAAATTGATTTGAATTTAGTGCAGGAAATGAGCATTCTTTATAAAATCCCGGTATGCTGCTTACGGAACGTTTATGGCATTAGCGAGCGGGAACACGACATTGCTTCGTGGATTGATGAATTTTTGGATCCGCCTCTGGCTATTAATCAACTTGATGATTATATAGGAGGAAAATTTAGTCATCTTTATCGCTTTAAAGACCAAAGAAATCAGGAAAGGCGAGTTGTAAGAGATCGCAGAAATAGTGCTGTTCATCGGCCTGATGCGAACATCTACGCCAAGCCACTACAGGATGACACTTTAACAAAAAATATTAAGGAATATCCTTTTACGGTAGGCCCGTTCCAGATTGACCAGCGCTCCAAGTGCGTTTTCTTATACGGGAAAACACTTGATTTGACGCGTAAGGAATTTGAGCTTTTTGAGCTGCTGGCCAAAGATGTAGAGCGAGTGTTAATGGTCGATGAAATAATCCAGCATCTTTGGCCGATAAATAATCGGGCAACCAAATCCGACCTTTATCAATACATGCATTTACTCAGAAAAAAAATTGAAAAAGACCCGAATAATCCGCAATGGATTTTGACCATTAAAGGCTTTGGCTACAAGCTTAATGTATCTGTGGCCGATAGCATAATAACTAATCGTGCTTCAGCTCGTTGCAAAGTAGAGGAGGGACCCTTTGATTTACTTAACGGTAATTATGTATTAGCCCCATCTATAACTGGTTAGGATTAAGAATCAAGATAGCCTGATTCTTATCGTACCGTTGCAGGATAGCCTCAAAGGGCGCATTAAATGCAATGGCCCTTATTTTAAAGTGTCAACACTATTTCGGGCCCAGCGCATCAAGCTATTTTCTTACGCCATAGACAAACAGGTTGCCGCCAATAGCCAGAAGCAAAAGCGTTCTTTACCTTTTTATTTCGGCACATAAGAGCTTAACTAAGGAGTTTTTTGCATTCAAAAGTGTAGCAGAGCACAACTGTATAACAACGTTGTTACGAAGGGGGAAAGGATTATCGGCTTTAGGGTTAAATGCCCGTACACTGGGCGATAATGTCAACTTTGACTGCCGAGCTTGCTGCACAAATTGAGCAGATGGCAGCTTTGCATGAGCAGAATGTAGCGGCACAGTATGCGGGAGTTTTTAAGTTCAGTGCGCTGGATATCAACTATAAAAATGCCGAGAAGGAATTACTGGGCAATAATAGTTTCCAGTAAATCGCTTACCTTAGTGGCGGCTAGT
>NZ_CADCXN010000078.1 GCF_902806695.1 Candidatus Methylobacter favarea
TCGCGTCGTCTCAGTAAAGCCTACGAACGACTGACTCGCATCGACGAAGCTTGGATTTACATCGCCATGACTCGCATCATGGTGAATCGTTTGGCTTGACGCGATAATTTCCAAACAGCTTCTGAGATTAACAATACTTGCTTTCGTGATTCCAAATACTTTTCAATTTGCATGCATCCTGCGTTTGTTCATTTAAGGCTCCATACCGAATTCTCACTGGTTGACGGGATTGTAAAAATCAAACCCTTGGTTAAACGCCTGGCTGAATTGAATATGCCGGCTATTGCCATCACAGAATACGCTAATCTGTTTTCACTGGTAAAATTATATCGCGCTGCGCTGAGCCAGGGAATCAAGCCGATAGCCGGCGCTGACGTTTTGATATTCAATCCGGAAGAGCCTGCCGCACCCAACAAGCTGACTTTGCTGGTGAATAATAATGCCGGCTACATCACCTTGACTGAGTTGATCTCAAAAGCGTATCAGGAGGGGCAGCATCAGGGAATCCCGATGTTGAAACAGGCGTGGCTGGAGGAAAATCATGGCGGCTTGATAGCGCTATCCGGCGGTATCAATGGCGATATAGGCAAGGCGCTATTGGCGGAAAACAGGAATGCGGCCAAGCGACTGGCTGAGCAATGGAGTGAATTGTTTCAGCAAAGTTTTTATCTGGAATTACAGCGCACAGGCAAACCCGAAGAGGAACGCTATATTGCCGCCGCCGTTGATCTGGCTTTGGAAACCGGATTGCCGGTAGTGGCCACGAATGATGTCCGGTTTATTTATCAAAACGATTTTGCTGCGCATGATGTCCGGGTCTGCATCAACCAGGGGCGCGTGCTGGACGATAACCGCAGACCCAGGGATTATACTAATCAGCAGTATTTGCGCAGCGCTGAGGAAATGGTGGCGTTATTTGCCGATATCCCCGAAGCGCTGGAAAACACAGTGGAAATCGCCAGGCGCTGTAATTTGAATTTGACATTGGGAGAAAACTTTCTGCCGGATTTTCCGGTGCCGGCTGGCATGACGCTGAGTGAGTTAATGGTGGATGCTGCGGAAAGGGGCCTGGAACAGCGTCTGCAGCGTTATCCCGCGTTTGGCAAGGGATCGGATACGGAAAACCGTAAAGTGTACTATGAGCGGCTGGCTGCCGAATTACAGGTGATTACCCAAATGGGTTTTGCCGGTTATTTTATGATTGTGGCCGACTTTATTTTATGGGCCAAAAATAATCTGATTCCGGTTGGCCCTGGCCGCGGTTCAGGCGCAGGCTCACTAGTGGCGTATGCGCTTAAAATCACTGATCTTGATCCTATTGAATTTGATTTGCTGTTCGAGCGCTTTTTAAATCCAGAGCGCGTTTCCATGCCTGACTTTGATATTGACTTCTGCATGGACAGACGCGATGAAGTCATTGATTATGTCGCCGGTCATTATGGCCGCGACCATGTCGCGCAGATTATCACTTATGGTTCAATGGCGGCTAAAGCTGTCATACGCGATGTAGGCCGGGTATTGGGCTTTGCTTACGGCTTTGTCGACAGGCTGGCCAAGCTGATACCGTTCGAAATCGGCATGACCCTGGAGAAGGCATTAAAAGACAGCCAGGAGCTTAAGCAGCTTTACGAGAGCGAAGAAGAAGTTAAGACCTTGATCGATATGGCGCGCTCGCTTGAAGGGATTGTGCGAAACGCCGGGAAACATGCAGGCGGGGTGGTTATTTCCCCGACCAGATTAACAAATTTTACTCCTCTTTATTGCGAGCAGGGGGGCGGCAATCTGGTGACCCAGTTTGATAAGGATGATGTGGAAGCCGTCGGTCTTGTCAAATTCGACTTTTTGGGCTTGCGCACGCTAACCATTATTGATTGGGCGCTGCAAACCATTAATCATAAAAAACAGCAAACCGGCGAAGAGCCTATTGATATTGCTGCTATTCCCAGAGATGATGCGGCCTGCTATGAGTTATTGAAAAACGGCCAGACCACTGCCGTTTTTCAACTTGAATCCCGGGGCATGAAAGAGCTGATCAAAAAGCTTAAGCCGGACTGCTTTGACGATATTATTGCCCTGGTGGCGCTGTTTCGTCCCGGTCCTCTGGAATCAGGCATGGTCGATGATTACATTAATGTGAAGCATGGAGCAAAAGCGGAATACGCTCACCCTCTGCTTGAATCTATTTTAAAGCCGACCAATGGCGTGATTTTATATCAGGAACAGGTAATGCAAATTGCCCGCGAACTGGCCCAGTATACGCTGGGCGGAGCCGATATGCTGCGGCGCGCCATGGGTAAGAAAAAAGTGGAGGAAATGGCCAAACAGCGTGAAATTTTTACCTTGGGCGCAGTGGCTAATCAGATTGATGAAAAAACCGCCACCTATATTTTTGATTTAATGGAAAAATTTGCCGGCTATGGGTTCAATAAATCGCATTCGGCGGCGTATGCGCTGGTAGCCTATCAAACCGCCTGGCTGAAAGCTCATTATTCTGCGGCTTTTATGGCCGCAGTGCTGTCATCAGATATGGATAATACGGACAAAATTGTGGTATTAGTAGAGGAATGCCGGCAGATGAAGCTGGTGGTTTGTCCGCCTGATATCAATATATCCAATTATCGATTCACTGTTAATGATAATAATCATATTGTATACGGGCTGGGCGCCATCAAAGGTGTCGGACAGGCTGCTATCGAAGATATGCTCAAGGAAAGAGAGGAAAATGGCCGGTTTTCCGGTTTTTATAATCTAGCCAAGCGTGCCGATTTAAGAAAAGTTAACCGGCGGGTACTGGAAGCGTTAATCCGGGCGGGGGCTTTTGATCAATTTAATGAATGCCGGGCCAGTCATCTGGCTGAGCTGCCCACTGTCCTGAAAGTGGCTGAGCAGTACGGAAAAATGGCTCAGACCGGCCAGAATGACTTGTTTGGCTTAACAGCTAGCGCTGATGACAAGAGCGTCGATGAAAGTGCCTATTCCACTGTAGTTGAACCCTGGTCTGAAAATGAACGTCTGGCTGCGGAAAAAATAACCTTGGGCCTTTATCTCACCGGGCATCCGATTGACCAATATGAGCCCGAACTAAAACAGTTTACGCACGGGAAGATAGCGGCTTTGCTGGCGGAAGTGGAACGTTCGAAAGGCAAAATGGCAGCTCGTGTAGCCGGTTTGGTGGTAGAGATGCGCACCCGCCAGACGAAACAGGGTAAAAACATGGGTTTTGCTATGATTGATGACAGAACGGGAAGGCTTGAATGTGCCGCTTTTAGTGAAATTTACGACCAATACCGGGATATTTTTTGTCGCGATAATCTTTTGGTTGCCGAAGGTCCCTTGAGCTTTGATCATTATTCAGACACCCTGCGTTTAACAGTAGAAAAATTATATAGCATGGAACAGGCCCGCGAGGCCTTTGCCAGATGTATCCAATTAACCTGGAATGCTGCTGTTCCAGGCGCAACTGTAGAAAATGGCCGTGAGCCAGATTTATTCGTCAAAAAATTGAAGGCCATCCTCAAGCCTTTTAAAGGGGGCGCATGTCCTGTGAGCATTCATTATATTTCACAGTGTGCAAAAACAGCACTGCAGTTAGGCGATGGATGGCGTGTCTATCCTAGCGATGAATTGATCTCACGCTTAAGATCATTGGCAGGCTCTACAGCCGTAGAGGTTAAATACAGATGAAAGCCGAACAAGGTTCAAGATTAAAAGCACTGCCAGTTTTTTAATTCCTGAACCTGTATTCGATTGGACTATTAAGACTCCGTGCCGGTGTCCTGTTTTATTGGCACCACAACGCCTGCGGGCGACTCGGCAGCTGATTTTTTGGGCTCTGAATCGGGATTAATAGTGCTGACCTGGCCTGGCGTAGCAGCCAGAGGCCCAGTGCGCTCAGCTTGTTGTGTTCTTTCGGCAAAGTCATTGTCATAGGAGCGGGTCTGAACAGATCTGGATTCGCTGATAGATTCACTTGAAGTTTCATTTTCATTGGAATTATTTGCGTTAGTGTCCGCATCAGACTTTTTATAGTTGGGATTGCGGGGTCTTCTGCGATTCGGACCTCTTCTTGTGCTGCTTTTACCATTAGCCTGTTTCGGCTGAGCTTCTGCAAAAACCGCGATTTCAGCTTCGCTCATGGCACTGGTTTCGCGTGCTGTAACCGGCTCAACCTGCTCAATTTTCGGCGCAGGCAAATGCGCAGGATCAATATTGCGTCTGACATTTCTGCCCGGGCCTCTGGTATTGCGGTTAGGACGCTGTTCCTGGCCTCGTCTGATATTCCGGTTTCTATTTGCTTGACTTTCTGCAGCGGATCTGGTTTTTTCCGGGACTTGCGTTGCAATCTCTTTTTCTGCAGGTTCCGTGACAGGACCAATAAGCTTATGCCAGAAACGTTTAATCAGGCTGGCGGATTCATTTTTATTTTGCCACGGGGCAGGGGAATCAGGCAGGAATTCCTTGATTGCCGCTTGTTCGGGTCTTGGTTTTACTTGCTGGGCAAAATCCGGAATAGTAATGTCTTGCTCTTTAATTTGCTGGTAGCTGGGTTTTTCTTCAGCCGTATCTTTGTCCTTGAGTCGTTCAATGTCATAGGCCGGAGTTTCCAGATGCTTGCTGGGCAAAATGATAATGCCAACCTTCAGTCTGGACTCGATCTGTTCAATCGCATGACGTTTCTCATTCAACAGGAATGTCGCGCACTCAATGGGCAGATGGGCAATGACTTTTTCCGTGCCTTTCTTCATCGCTTCTTCTTCAAGAATCCGTAATACCGCGAGGGCGACGGATTCTACATTACGTATGCTGCCCTGGCCTTTACAGCGCGGACAGGGAAGCTGTGTGGAATCGCCCAGAGACGGACGCATTCTTTGCCTGGACATTTCCAGCAGGCCGAAACGCGAGATGCGGCTGGTCTGGATGCGGGCCCGGTCAATTTTGAGGGCATCGCGCAGATGATTTTCTACGGTGCGCTGGTTTTTATTGGACATCATATCGATGAAGTCAATAACAAACAGGCCTCCCAGGTCGCGCAATCTTAGCTGACGGGCAATTTCATCGGCGGCTTCCAGGTTGGTATTTAAGGCTGTTTCTTCAATATCACTGCCCTTGGTAGCGCGTGCAGAGTTAATGTCAATTGAAGTTAATGCCTCTGTATGGTCGATAACCAATGATCCGCCGGAAGGCAGGGAAACTTCACGGCCGTATGCTATTTCTATTTGCGATTCAATCTGATAACGGCTAAACAGGGGGACTGAGTCCTGATAGAGTTTGGCTTTGGGCAAAAAGTGCGGCATGACCTGTTTTAAGAAGTTCTGCACCAGTTTAAACGCGTCTTCGTTATCTATCAGAATCTCGTCAATATTGGCTCGCAGATGATCGCGCAAGGCTCTGAGGATCACATTGCTTTCCTGAAAAACAAGAAACGGGGCTGTTTGCTCGCAGGAAGAGCGTTCAATAGCTTCCCATAGCTGCATCAGGTAATTTAAATCCCATTGCAGTTCTTCGGCGTTCTTGCCGCAGCCGGCTGTTCTAACAATAAGCCCCATGCTGTCAGGAATCTCGAGCGTCGCCATAACTTCACGCAAGTCACTGCGGGTTTCTCCCTCGATTCGGCGCGAGATGCCTCCCGCTTTGGGATTGTTGGGCATGAGCACCAGGTAAGTGCCGGCCAGGCTGATATAGGTTGTTAAAGCGGCGCCTTTATTGCCACGTTCTTCTTTTTCAATCTGTACAACTATTTCCTGACCTTCTTTAATCAGGTCTTTTATGGCTGGACGGCGGCCTTCAGTATCGGCGTCCTCTTGAGGATAGTGGTAGGCGGGAGAAATTTCCTTAAAGGGTAAAAAGCCGTGTTTTTCAGCGCCATAATTGACAAATGCCGCTTCCAGACTGGGCTCTACGCGGGTAATAATGCCTTTATAGATATTGGACTTTTTTTGTTCTTTAGAAGGAACTTCTATGTCAAAATCATACAGTTTTTGACCGTCTACCAAAGCGACTCGCAGTTCTTCTGCCTGCGTAGCGTTGATAAGCATTCTTTTCATTTTGTATCCTTGTTGTGTCCTGCTCCAACTAGTAGATTTTACTGATCAGACTGGTTTTGGTCATAGTGCTGAGTTAGGTGTGTAAAACATAACGCTGAGCGATAATTTTAGCTAATAACTGCTTTCAGCTTGGTTTTTACGGTTGTTGTTCCGCTATCCGGATTCTGCCCGGCCTTCATCAACTGAAGACAATGATATTCAGAATATACAGATACTATGCAAAAAATTCCTTTTTCAGTCCTGATGGTAAATTCTGTCTTAAACAGGAGTTATAAATCGTTCGTCATGGGTCGAACGATAAACCCGAAAATCGTTACAATGAAGAGTACGCGGTGTTAAAAACCGCTGTTTTTCCCCTTCATCGAGTAGCTCCAGGCCAGTTTTGTTTCTGAAGCCGTGGAGTGAAAATATGTTTTTTATATTAAAACTTGTTTAATATAGCAATGTTATTGACTTACATCAATTTAAAGAATCAATCCTAAGAAGATGCTGGTATTATTCGCTGTATGAGTATGGAACAACACGTCGCCATACCCAAGGTTCAATTAATAGAAATTACCGAGGAAAATTGCGACCAGCGCTTGGATAATTTTTTAATCAGCCGTTTGAAGGGCGTGCCTAAAAGCCGTATTTACCGGCTTGTTCGTAAAGGTGAAGTGAGGGTCAACAAAGGGCGCGCCGATGTCAAATACCGGTTAATTGCCGGGGATATAGTCAGAATTCCTCCGCTAAGGCTAGCCGAAAGGTCGGAAAATTCATTTGTTGCCCAAGGATTGAAGGATGCGTTTCAACAAGATATCTTGTATGAAGATGAGGCTTTTTTAGTATTAAATAAGCCGGCCGGCTTTGCAGTTCACGGCGGCAGCGGTATTAATTCCGGTATTATCGAGGGGCTCAGGCTAGCAAGGCCGGATAGTCGATTTCTTGAACTGGTGCACCGGCTGGACAGGGACACCTCCGGCTGTTTGCTAATAGCAAAAAAGCGCAGCGCCTTGCGTAAATTGCATGAGCTTTTTCGCGATGACCAGATTAATAAAACTTACCTGGCCTTATTAGCCGGGCAATGGGCCAGAAAAAAACAGGTAGTAACAGCTCCCTTGCAAAAAAATGTCAGCAAAGGCGGCGAGCGAATGGTGGTAGTCAGTCAAGCGGGCAAGGAGGCTGAAACAGTTTTCCGGCGCTTGAAATTATTTCGCGAGGCGACACTGGTTGAAGCTTCGCCAAAAACCGGCCGTACTCATCAAATACGGGTGCATGCCGCGATTTTAGGCCATCCTATTGTCGGCGATGAGCGCTATGGATCGGCTGAGGTTAACCGGGTCTTTAAATCCAGAGGTTACAAACGCCTGTTTCTCCATGCTGAAAAATTAAAATTTCAGCATCCCGTTACCGCTGAGTTGCTGACAATTACAGCGGCTCTGCCTCAGCCTCTGGAAGATTTGTTACGGCATGAAGAACAGGTTTGATTTAATAATATTTGATTGGGACGGAACCCTGATCAATTCGATTGACTGGATTGTAAGCTGTCTGCAAAAATCCGCAGAACGCTGTAATTGCATGGTTCCTGAACACCAGGCGGCCAGAGATGTGATTGGTCTAAGCATTAAAAAGGCCATGCAAGCATTATTTCCGGGAACTGATGATGACATGCATGATCACTTGGTCGCCTGTTACAGCCGGGAATATTTATCGCGGCAAATCTGCAGAGATGATTTGTTTTCAGGGGTTTATGATATGCTGGTGCAACTTAAACAGACAGGATATCAGCTCGCCGTCGCTACCGGGAAAAACAGGACGGGGCTGCAAAAAGCCTTGCAGTCTACAGGAACAGAAGAACTGTTTTGTATTACCCGCTGCGCCGATGAAACCGCATCCAAACCCGATCCGAAAATGTTGCAGGAGATTATGCAGCATACGCATACTGCAAATGAACGGACTTTAATGGTGGGCGATTCCATACATGATTTGCAAATGGCGTTAAATGCACAAGTTTCAGCTATTGCGGTATCGTGTGGAGCGCATTCTGAACAATTATTGCACCAATATAATCCCCTGGTCTGTCTGCCCCAGACCGCGGACTTAATGAAAATTATTCAAGGTTAAAAACTAATGGAAAAGCAACAGGACAATCAGGTTAAATCGGATTTTTCTCATGAAGCCGGTTGGGAGCGCGCCGTTATTGAAAAACTGGTTTTAGCCACAGTAACGGAACAAACAAGAGCAAGGCGTTGGGGTATTTTTTTCAAATCGCTGCTTTTTATTTACCTTATAGGTATGGTAATTGTGGCCATGTACCCGAAGATCAGGCAGAGTCTTGGGGTTCAAAGTGCCAATCATACCGCGATAATCAAAATGGTGGGAATTATTGCGGAGGATAAAGAGGCCAATGCCGAAAATATCATTGAAAGCTTGAGAACGGCGGTAAAAGATAAATATACCAAAGGGATTATTTTGCATGCCAATTCACCCGGAGGCAGCCCCGTGCAAGCCTCTTATGTTTATGAAGAAATCAGAAAAACAAAAAAAGAGCATCCTGATTTGCCCATATACTCGGTCGTCAGCGATATGTGTGCCTCCGGCTGCTATTATATTGCTTCGGCAAGCGATAAGATTTTTGTCAATCACTCCAGCCTCATCGGCTCAATCGGCGTGATCATGGATGGCTTTGGCTTTGTCGAGAGTATGCAAAAATTGGGCATAGAGCGCCGGCTTATAACGGCTGGAGACCATAAAGCCCTGCTTGATCCTTTTTCTCCGCCTAAAGAAAGCGAAATCCGCTATATGCAGGGTTTACTGAACCAGGTTCATCAACAGTTTATAAAGGCTGTCAGGACAGGGCGCGGCGACCGGCTTAAAGAAACATCTGAACTTTTTTCCGGTCTGGTCTGGTCAGGCGAGGAAGGTATAAAGCTGGGCGTGGCTGATGGTTTTGGCAATGACGATTATGTGGCCAAGGAAATTATTGGCGCAGAAAGTCTGGTTGACTTTACCAGGGAGGAACAGTTGCTTGATAGAATAGCCGGCAAGCTCGGCTCAGCTTTTGGGCAATCTATCGGTAGCATAGTTCAAAGGTTTTCGCTGCGGTAACGGGTTCAGTCTTGATTCAGGCTGTTGGGTTAAAATTATCCTTTCCCTCTATTTTCCACATTAAGAAAGCGCAGGGATGCGCTTTTGCCAGTTAAGATTATAACTCAAGCTCCTGACCGCTTATGAAAAACCCGATTAAACTAGTTGTCCTGATGTTTTGGTTTTCGACTATCTGTGTTGCAGAAAGTAATATCCTGTTGACGCGCGTAAGCCTGGACCAGGCAACAAAACAAATAATCAGGGATAGTCATAAACGGGTACTGGGCGCTCATACCGAAATAATTGACGGCAAGGAAGTTCATGTCATTAAGGTTTTAACATCTGACGGGCGCATTCAGCATTATAAAATTGATGCCGAGACCGGTGCGGTAATTAGTTGAGCTGCTTAAAAAGGCAGATGCGAGAAAAGCATGCGTATTCTGGTTGTTGAAGATGAAGTAACACTCTGTGAGCAGATTCAGCAATATCTGGCTGATAAAGGCTTTGCAGTTGATATGGCGCATACCGGTCGTGATGGCTATTATATGGGCAAGGAATATCCGGTTGATGCCGCTGTCATCGATATTGGCCTTCCCGATTTTTCAGGTATCGAACTCATCAAGCGTCTCCGCAAAGACCGCATTACCATACCTATTTTAATTTTAACAGCCAGAAGCCGCTGGCAGGAAAAAGTCGAGGGACTTGAAGCCGGTGCCGATGATTATCTCGTTAAGCCCTTCCATTATGAAGAACTGCTGGCACGGCTTAATGCCTTGCTAAGACGGTCAGTGGGCAAAGCTCATCCGGTATTAACCCATGACAATATTGAACTGGATACTGTCGCCCAGGAAGTGTCGGTTTCAGGAGTTAAAATGGAATTAACCGCCTACGAATACAAGGTGCTGGAGTATTTAATGTTTCGCAAGGGCGAACTTATTTCAAAATCGGTATTGACCGCGCACATTTATGATGAGGACTTTGACCGCGACAGTAATGTTATTGAAGTTTTTATCGGCCGGTTAAGAAAAAAGCTGGACCCGGACGGCACCCGCAAGCCGATTGAAACATTGCGCGGCCGAGGTTATAGAATTCCTGTCGATCATCCTTGACCTCCTTTCATTATTGCTCAACTGATGGCTGACCGGCCATCCAGTTATACTGTGAATACCTGAATGCGAACTGATTCTTTAAGCTTTCGCTTGCTGGCTTCGGAAGGATTGGTGCTTGCGGCATTCTTCGCGCTTGTTTCCATGGTTCTGGAGCAGGGCTTTCGAGAAAGCGCTGAACAGGCATTAAAGGAACGCTTGCAGGTACAGGTCTATTCCCTTTTATCGGCCGCCGAATTGACTAATTCAGGTGAATTGAAAATGCCGGCCACCTTCCATGAACCCCGATTTGCAAATCCGGGCTCAGGTTTATACGCTTTTATTCAGCAAGCCAAGAAACTGGTTTGGCGTTCGCCGTCGGCAATAGGACTCGACGTCATTTCTCCCCCTCAACTGAGCGCCGGCAATGCTGAATTTCTGCTCGAAAAACATAACCGTTATGCGCTTCATTATGATGTAATCTGGCAAAATATAGCGGGAATGGAACGGGAATATATCTTCACAGTGGCCGAGGATGCCGAGTTTGTAAGCGATCAGGTCGAGCGCTTTGAAGAAATATTAAGATTCTGGCTGCTGGTGATTGGGGTGGTGTTGATTTTTATCCAGTTTTCGCTATTGCGCTGGAGTTTAAAGCCACTTCGGATTATCGTAAAAGACCTTGAAGCTATAGAAAAAGGGGAAAAAACCCGTCTCGATGGCTATTATGCAACTGAATTGCAGGGTCTTGCCGGTAATCTTAATGCCTTAATCAGCAGCGAACGGGCGCACCTGGAACGCTATCGCAATACTCTGGCTGATCTGGCTCACAGTTTAAAAACGCCTCTGGCGATACTGCGCGGCTGTATTGAAGCTTTCAGCAGTAATAAAGCAACGGCAGAGGAACAGATCTCGCGGATGAATAAAATTGTTGAATACCAATTGCAGCGCGCTGCCGCAAAAGGCGAGCATAAGGCAATCCGGACAGTGGATATGGCTACTGTTATTCATAAAATAGTCGCTTCCCTTAACAAGGTTTATAGCAATAAAAAAATAGCTTTCGATGTTGCTGCGCCGGAGCAAAGCCTGATCTATTGTGAAGAAGGCGATCTTTATGAAATAGCCGGCAATTTAATGGACAACGCCTGTAAATGGTGCCAGGGTAAGGTAAAAGTCAGGATTTCCCTGAATGAACGAAAAGATCGGCGTCAATTTTCCCTGCTGCTGCAGATTGAAGATGACGGGCCCGGAATTCCCGTAGACAAACTGGCAGGAATTCTGAAAAGAGGCGTCCGCGCTGATGAAAATATTCATGGCCACGGTATTGGCATGGCAGTCGTATATGAATTAACCGGACTGCTGGGCGGTAAACTGGAAGGAGGCAAAAGTAAGGAACTGGGCGGAATGTGCTGGAGCGTCTATTTGCCGTAATGCTTAAGTTTGTTTAGCGCTTCCGGTTTTTTATATAGCTTCGAAGATATCGACTCTGGCGAGGCTAGATTTACCTGTTGTTTTAAAAATTCAGGAATACGCTGCTCTAGCCAATAGTGAGGCTTAAACGGTATTTGGCCGGCAACAAATCCCACATGTCCTCCGCCGGAAGTAATTTCCAGATCAACACAGGCAGACAATTCATCCGGATCAGGAAGCACATCCTGCGTCATAAAAGGATCATCCCGTGCCTGAATTACTAATGTCGGGACTGCTATTGATTTTAGAAATTGCCTTGAACTTGAGCGCTGATAATAGTCGTGTACATTTTTAAAGCCATGTAATTTAGCCACCACCCGATCATCATATTGCCAAAATGAGTTAATTTTGGACAAGTCGCCTAATTGCCTGATTTTTTCCGCTTCATGGACATTATCAAGCTTTTCCAGATGATGCAGCTTTAACTGGATGTAGCGCTTTAATTCCCGAAGTAAATTGTCGCGATAGAGCCTGGAAAAACCTGCATCCAGTTTTGACGCGCAGGTATTTAAAACCAAAGGAACAGAAACGGCGATGGCGGCAAAAAGCGCCAGCTTACTGCCTTGTTCTCCTAACCACTTCAATAACACATTGCCGCCTAATGAAAAACCTACCGCCGCTATAGGGGTATCGGGTTCCCGTTCACGCAGTGTTTGATACAGAAAATGAATATCTTCCGTATCTCCTGAATGATAGCATTTCGCGAGGTGGTTAGATTCACCGCTGCAGCCGCGAAAATTTAAAGTGATGCTGCGAAAGCCCTGTTCGAGTAATTTTAACTGTAAGCCTGTGATGTAGCCTGATTGAGAACTTCCTGTCAAGCCATGCAATAAAATGATTAAAGGCTGCCCGCTTTCGCCATACCAGTCTACATCGATAAAATCCTTGTCGGGTGTTATTAGCCGTTCACGCTTTAATTCAGGGAGTGATAGTTTTTTTCGCAATAAGGCAGAATACATGGTTTGTAAATGGCCATTGTTTAACCACCATGCCGGCTTAAATGTTGTTTGAATTAACATAGTTCCTGTTATTTCCTCCTGTTCAGTTGATGGGCCTGGAATACAGCAGAATAATTTTTATTGGTACAGTATATTGACTTGATCATACCGGTTATTTTACAACGTTACCCCGGGAATTATCCTGACTGAAATAACGACAGTAATGAATTAAAAGATAATGCTTGCCGGCGTCCAGAGTTAAATTTATTGTTAGCCAGGCTGGTAATAATTAAGTCAGCTTGTATTTTGTCGTCATTCAGGCAGGGAGTCACGTCAGATTTTTTCGGGTCAATGCAAATCTGTTTCGGGCGGATCGGTGCCTGTATCCAGGCTATAGGAATGCGTTAACCTGCCTGCTTGTTTAATGTCAGGTACTTGTTATATAGTTTAAACAGGTTCTATGTCAGTATCTGAATGTACTTTAATATGGCCTTTACAATTCTGCAGTGACTTTTGCAACCCAGGGGGTACCCCTATGAATTCAGACGCCAATAAACACATTGTTTCCCGGCTAATCTTTTTGATTTTCAGCTGCTTTTATATTTCAGCTGGCTTATCCGCTGAAGGAGAACCCGCCATGACCTTGATTCTCAAATCACCCGCCTTTGTTCACCAGGGAGAAATACCTAAAATATTTACTTGCGATGGAGCGGATAAATCACCTCCTTTAAGCTGGTCCGGGCTTCCGCAAGACACTAAAAGCCTGGTGTTAATTGTCGATGATCCCGATGCGCCCGATCCTGCCGCCCCCAAAATGACCTGGGTGCACTGGCTGCTTTATAATATTCCGCCGAGGGTTACGGAATTGCCAAAAGCTGTTGCCGCCAGGGCTTTGCCAGCTGGCACTCAACAAGGCAAAAATGACTGGAAACGGACCGGCTATGGCGGACCTTGCCCGCCTATCGGCCGGCACCGTTATTTTCATAAACTTTACGCTCTTGATATTGAATTACCGGACCTGCGTCAGCCCGATAAAAGCCAGCTTGAAAAAGCCATGACTGGACATGTTATCGATCAGGCAGAACTCGTGGGAACCTACCAGCGTTAGTCAATGATACTGCTTTGAAGGGGATTAAAGCGGGCGGAGCTACATGAGCAGGCTAGAGGTTATTGGGTACAGATAGCTGATGGTGAATGCCGCGGCAACAATAAAATTGCAGGTTTAATGAATGTGGGTACAAAAAGAATTTTTATTATTGCCCAGAAATAGGGGCTTTCATCTCGTTACCGATGAAATAGTAACTGTTATTCCAGAGCTAAGCTCCGTAAAACACGGATTGCTGCACCTGTTTATCAAGCATACTTCGGCATCCTTATCGATTAATGAAAACGCCGACCCGACAGTGCGCCAGGACCTGGAAAGCCACTTCAATAAGTTTGTGCCGGAAAGAGCCCCTTATTACCGGCACGACTATGAAGGTGATGACGATATGCCCGCCCACATAAAAAATTGCCTTATTGGTTGCAGTGTCAGTATTCCAGTTACGGACGGCGTTTTGAATTTGGGTATCTGGCAAGGTATTTATTTATGCGAGCACCGCAATCAGGCGGGGAAAAGGCGTATTGTAGCCACTCTCTACGGACAATCTCGCTCTGACGAATAAAGCAGCTCGGGTTTCCAGCCTGCCTTTCCTGCCTTTAAAGGGGCTTTGTAGTCCGTGTCGCTGGCTTGTTATTAAGCGTTGCGGCAGGGCCGGTTATTACTTTTTCAGCAAGCATACAAAAGTCCGCCATCCTTTCTGGGCTCGGCCGGCTCTGGGCACAACATAAGCCGCAAAACGAGTCTATAGTTTTCTTATTATTTAACGTCAATTCGGGGTAAGAAAAGCGGGTAGTTTTTATGGTAAAAACAGGAAAATAGTAACTCCGACATCAAATTTTTCCGCAAAGAACCTGCCCTATGAAATTAACACAATTGTTCTGTGATGTAGATGACTTTTGTCGGATTTTCATTTCAATATGGCAAAAAAATCAAATTCCTAACGGTGACAAGAAACGCAATCGTCCTCATGGCATGAGCTTTAGTAAAATGATTACCCTGCTGGTGTATTATCATCAATCAGCTTACCGAACTTATAAGGGGTTTTATCCAAATCCTGTTCGCAGGCTCTGGCTTTCGGCCTTTCCTAACTTGCTGAATTTTAATCGGTTTGTCGAGCTTATCCAGGAAATCACGGGGCCGTCGCCCGCGTTCATGAAAAGCCGCTGTGGTACTTTGCAAGTATCGCCTTTTTCGACTCTATGCCTGTGCGTCTGTAAAAACAGGCGCATTCCGAGATCTAAGATCTTTGTTGACGAGGCTGGCCGAGGAAAAAAATAATAGACGGGTTGACATTATGGATAAATGTCCCTCATCGTCGATGGTCATGGCGAAATCTTGTCATTTTGCCCCACACCCGGCAATATTGATGACAGAACCCTCGTCCCAAAGTTGACACGTCTTGATTGGCAAGCTGTTCGAAGACCGGGGTTACAGTTGTAAAGAATTAGCCCAATTGCCGGCCGACCAGGATGTTCAATTGATTACCACCTTGAAAAAGAACATGAAAGCTCAGTCTATCGACGCCTTTGATAAGTTAATGCGGCGTAAATGCAGCATTATTGATCCTCAATAATCAGCTGAAAAACATTTTTCACCTCGAACACTCGCACCCTCGCTCTGTACTCAATTATCTGTCGAGCATCGCGGCCTGTCCGGTTGTGTACCCTTAGCAGGATAGAAAACCTGCTCTTTATTTACCGCAGACGGAGTTATTGCCCTTTATGAAGGCTCTTAAACCAAACTGAGGTTAGGACTAAGTTTGTCTCAGTTTGCTCATATTTGAAATTTGCCTCAATAATATGGAGGGCAGGGCAGAAATATTGAATATTTAAATCAACCCATAGCGCGTGCCGGCAGAATATATTAATCCTTATTAGCCGGTGCTAATTAGCTAGTTCATTTCAATACGCCTGATTACCAGAAAAACCTTTAAAAATAGTAATAAAAATAATTTTAATATCCAGCCATAACGACCACTGTTTAATGTATTCAAGGTCATGATGTATTCTTGCTTCCATTTTATCCAGGGTGTCCGTTTCGCCTCGGAAGCCACTAATTTGCGCCTGACCGGTAATTCCGGGCTTTACTTTGTGACGCAGCATGTAGCCTTGAATACGTTTGCGGTAATGTTCGTTATGGGCAACTGCATGGGGTCTGGGGCCGACCACCGACATTTGCCCCTGCAAAACGTTAAAAAACTGGGGCAGTTCGTCTAATGAAGTTTTGCGCAAAAAGGCGCCGAAAGGGGTAACGCGGGAATCATTGAAAGTTGCTTGCTTTATATTGTCGCCGTTTTCGCACACAGCCATAGTGCGAAATTTTAAAACGGCGATATTTTCACCGTTGATGCCATAGCGTGTTTGCTTAAAGATTACCGGTCCTGATGAGGTTAATTTAATACCGATAGCGATGATTAACATCGGTAAACTGATCAAGGGTAAAATAATAGCGCACAATAACAGGTCTTCGATGCGTTTGAGTAGCCCATCAAACGCGGTAAAAGGTGTATCAAATACACTAACGACGGGAATGCCCTGTACATTGCTCCATTTCGACTGAATCAGATTGAAAGTGAAAAAATCGGGTACGATATTAACGGAGACGGTACTGTCAGCCAGTTTGCTAATCATGTCACTGACGCGTTTTTCAGCACACAATGGCAAGGTAATATAAACATGATCAATCTTGCCCAGTTGAGCGTCCTGCAGCAGTTCAGTGAATTTTCCCACAGCTTGAAATTTCAGATTGTTGCTGTTAGGCGGGCGTCGATCAGGCTCATCTATTCGATTAAGATCAAGCCGACGATTGGCAGTATGGGTCCTATCATCATAATAGCCCTTGAAATTATAACCAAGCCAGGGCATCTGCGAGATTGCAGTTTCTAAACGTTTACCTAAATGATTGGCGCCGAGTATGGCATATGTCCTGGAATTTAAGCCGTGCCTGCGCAGAAATGCTAAAACTAATCTTCTGATGGTATGGGTCAGTATGATTAATGCCGGAACTAAAAGCAGAAAAAGCTCTATGCTGTTTTCGGCATGGAGATAGCTATAGGGGTTGCCGAATAAAAATATACTGATAAATATAAGCATAAAAGCGGCCATCCATGACACAAGAATACGCACAGCTTTATCAAATATCGGTTCGCCGCGCCAGCCTTGATAAATATCATTGTATTCAGAAAAAATGCCGAATAATATTATGCAGCCTATGCCCGATAATAAATAATCCTGGCTAATGGGGATGCCATAATAATTCATCGAAATATACAAGGAAACTAATATCAAGCCGCTATCGAAGGCGCGGCTTAACGCATTTAATGCGGAATAAGAGGGTCGAATAAGGCTCAGTGATCTTTCCTGATTCATTAAGGTTTGTAGTCCAGTTTGGAAGTATGCATTAGGATATATGTTCAGGGGCAGGTATTAATTACTATATCATAAGCGCTATAAACTTCAGGCTGATAAAAAGTTGGTTGTTAAATTTTAATAGAGCATATCAATTGTTTGTGGCAATAAAAGACTTCAGGTAAATTTCCAAATTGATCCTTTCAAAGTAAGGAAAGATGAGCTTCTTGCCAAAATATAATGGGCCGTAACTAAACCATAGGGTCAAGAAATTTTTGTTCTAGAGTATTTTCAGATTATATTAATGGAAACTTCACGCGCCTGGATTCGTCCGCCTGAATTCGTCGAAGGGTTCTTTGCTGAAGGAGATATCTCAATGCCTAAAGCCTATTCGATGGATTTACGGAAGCGAGTGACCGGGGGCCTGCGACCAGGGATAGCCCATCGCCCAGATAGCGAAGCGACTCACGGTGAGCGAATCTTTCGTCGAAAAGTTGCAGCAACGGCGGCGAGAGCGCGGTACGCTAGAACCCAAACCCCACGCCAGCAGCGCTATCCCACGCCCCTGACGAATGCTGTGCACGCTGTTGACGGCGCGCCCCATCTCACGCTGGAAGGGTTGCGGGAGAAGCTGGGGGTGAAGGTTCACCTCTCCACACTTGGGTATCGCCTGGAACGCCTCGGCCTGACGTTCAAAAAAACACCAAGAGCATCCGAGCAAGCGCGCGAGGACCTGCGCGTCCGGAGCTACGCCTGGCGGGAGACGCAACCGATGCTGGATCCAGCCCGGCTCGTGTTTCTGGCACTCTACGCCTTTACCGTTTTTGGCTACATGACAAACACTCGCGACTTTTTTCATTGGTCGTGATTGCTGTGAATGATGACGCTGAAGTTGCGGGGTCCAAAGAAATTGCCGCGTTGCGAGCTGAAGTGATCGCTCTGCGAGACCTGATCCACGACCTGATATCGAGAGCGCCGCCATACGAGTGAAGCATGGTTCTTTGAAGTGATGGGCCTCTTGATGACGGCCTTTGCATGCCAAACCTGTTGGCGGTGGATAATTATCGGGCCAATTTACTCAAGGCGAAAGCCGCCAGAAAACCGAAGACTGTAATAAGACCGGCAAAGTCGTGGACTGTCTCAAAGGCTTCCGGATTCATCGTATCCGTCAACATAGCCAGAATCGCTCCGGCGGCGACCGCGGGGGTGGCTGCTGCGTATGGCGATGGTAACGGTCAGGCAATGCGAATCGTACGCTTGCGCCGCAACGTCGGCAAGCATGGCTGGTGCGGAAAGCCCATGGCCCTGACGGTCCAGGAGTGCGAAGCCATGCTCAAGGCCTGCCGGGATAACAAGGTCAAGCTGGCGATCGGCTATCGCATGCAGCATGAGCCCAATTTGCAGCCGTCCCCTACAACAAGGATGCGAAGGACTGCTCCTGCTGGTGAACCTGGCGTTGGCGATGTATTGGCCAATGTCGTGCTTCGGCCAGCCGGATTTATCGCCACAGTGCCGGGCACCAGCCTATATATCATCGTACTTCCCGCCACCGCCATCAATGCAATATATCCAGAGCACGAAACCTTTGAAGACCTGGCAGAGATTGCCATTATCAGGCCGGCGAAATTCACATTCACCAGACCACTAGGTGTTTATAGTTATCCTCCTTAAACCGGCCAGCGGTTTCAAATTTGCTGCCGGCATCCGTCTCACGTTTCCGCCTGTGGAGTCTGGGGTCCGGCATCAAGCGGCATGTCCCTCCCGGTTCCGGCAAGGGATGTTTATGAGCCTCGGGAAACGAAAAAATAAACAGCCCAGCCCAGCCAGCTTAAACCCAGCAGCAGCCAAGGCAGCCAATGTTGCCGGAAAACGATTCGCTCCAGGGTTTCCTGATCCTCCGATTCGGCAAAGTGCTGCGGCTGGCTGGATGCTCTCTTGAGCTTCCTGTTCAACTCCCTGGCCCTTTCCTTTTGCTGCTTTTTATAAAGCGCAATGCCTTTTTCAATGCCCTGGGCTATCAGTTTAGTTTCTTTCTTGGTTTGCGCGGGGCGCTGCGTTGCCTTGGCGATTTTCAGCGCTTCCGTCTGGGTTTCCAGTGACGGCTTTTGATAAACATTTTTGGCCATGTTATGTGTTCCTGTTGCGGGTTTTTATAATTCTGCCACGCAGTCCGGGCTTTTGTAACCCCGGCCGCAACGTTTATCGACTGCCGGCTAATGTTTAAACGCTAGAGGAATCTTACGCGGCGAACCGAATCAAATGCAATAACAGCCGTTTCCGAATAATAAAGCAGTGGGAGGAATTAGGAGCAAGCAGGTTTTGACTGAGTGGATATTTCCCCGCATGGTGGAACTGAGCAGGACTTTCCATCGCTATCCGGAGCTGGCGTTTGAGGAGGAGAAAGCCGCTTTGGTCATCATGGAGGAACTGCGGCGGCTGGCTATTCCTTTCGACTACGGCGGGGTAGGCGGCATTGTCGGCAGGTGGTAAATCGTTTTCGCAACAAACGCCCGGGCAATCGTGGGGCGGTCTTGGGGCGGGCGATTTGGCAAGCCTCCTCGGCAGGAATAAATGAATTACTCGATGCGTATGATTTCCAGGGTGGTGATCCAGGCTTGTTGTTTCTTGGTCAATGGCCCCGGTTCTTCGGCTAGCCAAGGGAATAATGAGCTTGGTATGTTAAGCCATGTTTGTGATAAAGTTTCGTTTAAGCTGTTCATCATATTGATACTTATTGGTTTTTGGTCAATTCGATTCTATCATTTGGAACAGGTTTTTTTCATTTTTAGCCAGTCTGGCTGCTAATTACCTAGCTTTAAAGGGTTTTGCAAGATCCTCATCAGTTTATAATGGACTTGTTTGAGTTGCCTAAAACCCGGCAGGATTGTCACGTAGCGGCGCCGCTTGTCCGGTTTCACGGTAGTGTTTATAGTCGGCCAGTACCTGGGCATGATCGAACGCCAAAGGCTCGGGCAGCTCATTCAGGCTGAACAGCCGGCAGTTTTTCGCGTCATCTGCGGCTACCGGGGTGCCGGCCGCCTCGGCTACATACACGGCCGTCACGGTATGGCCGCGGGCATCGCGGGCCGGATCGGAATAGATCCCAAGCAAGGCTTTCAATTGCACCATTAACCCGACTTCTTCCTGGGCCTCGCGCACGGCGGCCTGCTCGACCATTTCACCCACATCGACAAAGCCGCCCGGAATTGCCCAGCCGTAGGGCGGATAAGCACGCTCAATCAATACTATGGGCCGGTCATGGACATCAGTCAGCTCAATAATGATATCAGCAGTCAACAAGGGGGTAATGGGTTTAGGCATAACGTCCTCCTAAAAAGGCGACAGGGCGGTTCAATAGCCCGAATAGACAGATTATATCCTGATCATAACCATGTTTTTTTAGTGAGCCAAGCCATTGTAACCGATTCAGTGCATAAACACCCTTGCCTCACTAAAGCTAAGGGTCTGGTTGAAGTTTTGCACGGCAGAGAAACCGCAGTACAGGCAAGCCGTTACTCTTGATACCCCAACTCGATATGAATGTCCGGAAATTTGTCGTCATAGAAGGCTAGCCGGTCCTTCAGTTCACGATGCTCTTCATAGGGCTCCTCATAGGTCCACACCGCATCCTCGAATTTTTTATCGCCAAGATTAAGATGGTAGTAATGTGCGGCGCCTTTGAACGGGCATTTTGTCGTGGCAGGCGATTGCTCCAGTTTATCCATCCTGACGTCGGAGCGAGGAAAATAATAGCGGGACGGACAGTGGTCTTCGTCGACTTTGATCACATCGTTCGACTCGGTGACAACTTCATCGTTGATCTCAACCTGAACTCTCTGATCAAGGTGCTGTTCCTGGACTTTATGCTCAGGCCATTGTTGATGGCCGGGGGATTTGCTCATACTGACCTCCTGAAGTGAGGGTGTTAGTAACGACACTGGTTAAAGGATCGCGGCAAGAACTCGTCTGTCTAGCCGCTGCCGTAAGGACGGGTGAGAATTTCAAGCAGATGACCATCGGGATCTTTAAAGTACAGCCCGCGGCCGCCATCGCCGTGATTAATCTCGCCGGGCCGATGCCGGCCGGGATCGGCCCAGTATTCAAGCCCGCGCTCGCGGAGTCGGGCGAAAATCATGTCGAAATCATCTTCACTTATCAGGAACGCATAGTGCTGCATCGCGATCTCGCCTTCAGTCGCGTCGAAGTCGAGTGAAACGCCGTTGCTGAGCTCAACGACGAGAAACGGTCCGAAGGGTTTGGCTGGCGGCAGCCCGAGGATTTCGGTCAGGAAGGTAGCTGATCTATGCCGGTCGCGGCACCAGACAATGGTATGATTGAGTTGTACGCTCATGGAGGGAGGCTCCCTGAATTCGGCTCTGTTAGCAATGTGACCACGGTCCACATACAGCAGTTCAACCCTGGCAATCGCCCTGCCGGATAACTTCTCTACTCCAACCTGACTAAAATATAGACGGACTTATAAAAAGCCATAATAATAATTGCATGAGTATAACTAACGGTGTAACCGCCCTCTTTCATAGAGTTTTAAGTCAAATTTCCGACCCGTCGATTGAATGGGTTGGCTTTCGTGGGCTACGAAAAATTACTACGCAGTATTTTGTGCGTGACGGCTTGCCTGATGAGAATGACCGAAACGATACGCATGGCGTCATGGTTGAAGTCCTCGTCAACGGGCAATTCGGTTATGCCGCAACGGCAAGGCTCACCGAAGAAGGCATGCACCGCGCTGTTGCGGAGGCAAAAATTCAGGCGCAGGCCGCAGCCCGATTTGCTGTCCATGAATTTAGCATTGCCCAGCGGCCCAGGAATGTTTCCACCTATCAGTCCGATTGCCTAAAGCCATTCTCCGGCATATCGGCAGCTGATGTGTATGGCGAATTGATAAGGATCAGCAGCCGGTTAAAAATTTCTGACAGGATCGTGAAGACAACGGCCTTCATACGGACAGTTGAAACGGATCTGCGTTTCGTCACTTCAAACGGTTCCAATGCGTCGCAGCAATTTTCATTAATTACCACCGATTTCGAGGCTACTGCCAGGAATGGCAATATCGTGCAGTCACGTTCCGATGGCGGATTTCGCGCGAAAAGCTATCAAGGCGGCTGGGAGTTTTTTCTTAGCGATGATTTATGGATGCGCGTGAATCAAGTCGCCGAGCAAGCTCTCGAACTTGCATTTGATTCCGTAGAGTGCCCGGACACAACATTGGATCTGGTTTTGAAGCCGGATCAGATGATGCTGCAAATTCACGAGACTGTCGGCCATCCGCTGGAACTGGATCGGATCCTGGGCGATGAGAGAAATTTTGCCGGCTGGTCGTTTGTAAACACAGGCGATTTTGGCTGTTTGCAGTATGGATCGCCGTTAATGAATGTTACTTTTGATCCTACGTCCAAAACGCAATTCGCCAGTTATGGCTTTGACGATACGGGAGTTCAGGCAGCCTGCGAACACTTAATCAAGGATGGGCTCCTGGTTCGCGGCTTGGGCGGCAGTGAAAGCCAGCTGCGATCAAAATTGGCGGGCGTTGCGAACATGCGCGCGACTTCATGGAACCGCCCGGCCATTGACCGCATGGCCAATATCAATCTGGAGCCGGGAAACTCTTCTTTTGACGAGATTTTAACTGACATAAAGTCAGGCGTGCTGATGGAATCAAACCGCTCCTGGTCGATAGACGATTTTCGAAATAAATTTCAATTCGGCTGCGAGTACGGAAAATTAATTGAGAACGGGCGACTCACGACGACGGTGAGAAATCCCAATTACCGCGGTATCACCCTTCCTTTTTGGCACAGTCTTAAAAAAGTTGGCAATGCATCTACCGTAACGCAGCATGGCACCCCTTATTGCGGCAAAGGCGAACCGCATCAGATTATAGGCGTTGGACACACTTCCCCGGTGTGCTTGTTTGAACAAATTAACGTTTTCGGCGGCGCGGAATGAAAAATTATTTTCAATCCCTCGCCTCTGCAATATTTAGGGAATTGCGACAGGAGGAACATCTTTTTCTAAATCTGGCAGGGGACGATTCTCAATTTATCCGCATCAATGAAGCCAAAGTCAGGCAAAGCGGCGTTGTTGAAAATTATTTTCTGGATTTCACCTTCGTGCTTGGCGAGGTAGAAGGCAGCCTGAAGAAAGGCAGCGGACAAATCACCCTTTGCCTTAATGAACAGGATGATCTCAATCGCTTGCGCGCGAGGCTGGAGGATTTACGCAAAGAGTTACCCAATTTTCCTGTAGACCCTTACGCTGAATTGCCGGCCAAAAAATCCGATGAATCCGTTCATGAATCGTCTGCTTCGCTTTTGGCGCGCGGAGAAGCGGTGAAAACATTAGTGAATCCTTGGGCCGGTTACGATGTCGCCGGTTTTTATGCCGCAGGCCAGATTGTAAGGGGCATGGCCAATTCGGCAGGCTTGTTTCACTGGTTTAGGATGGAGAATTTTTCCTTTGACTATTCATTGTTTACCCCGGCACAAAAGGCACTCAAGGCGCATTATTTCAGCGCCCGATGGGACGATGACAAATATTCCCGACAGGTTCAGGATTCAATTTTAAAAAGATCATTATTGGAAAAGAATTCAGTGAAGATCAGCCCGGGGCAGTATCGGGTTTATTTAACACCTTCGGCAGTTGCCGATATCTTAAATATCCTCGGGGAAGCATTGGGAGAACTCGCCATTCAAACCAGTAAAAGCGCCATGCGCTTTTTAAGGTCGGGGGAGAAGCGTCTTTCCGATAAATTTACGCTAATCGAAGATTTTACCGACGGGCTCGTTCCACAATTCAATGAAGAAGGCGAGTTAGCGCCGAATAAACTGATTTTAATTGAGAATGGAAAATTGCAATCCACCCTGATTCATTCAAGAACCGCCAGAGAGTATGGACTGCGAGCTAACGGCGCCGGTCGAAGGGAATGTTTACGCGCTCCTGTTGTTCTTAGCGGCAACTTGAGCGAGCCGGAAATTTTGAAGTCCTTAGGTACCGGCATTTATATCTCCAACCTGCATTACCTCAATTGGAGTGATGAAGTAAATGGACGCATTACGGGCATGACCCGTTATGCGTGTTTTTGGGTTATAGAGGGGAAAATAAGCAGTCCGATTGAGAATTTACGGTTTGATGAAAGTATTTTTGATCTGTTGGGATCTTCACTGGAACAGTTAACCAAATTCGATGAGTATATTCTGGAAACCCTGACCTATGGCTACAGACAAATTGGCGGCATTCGGACGCCCGGCATGCTGTTATCGAAGATGAATTTTACGCTTTGAGTTAATCACCAGCACAGCCGCGCGAGCTTATTATGAGTAACTACACTCGCTGGTGATCAATTTGCTTGGCCGATTTTATATCTCGGCCTGAAGAGGGGGAAGCGCCTGCCTCGGCGAAGCTGCGTTGCTTTCCCTACGCTGGTTGGGCCGGGTGCAGGTCTCGTTCCGATCATTGGCTTCATTTGCAACGGAAGGTTTCCATATTGCTTTTAATAAAATAGAGTGCTAACACCTATGCCTTAAACATTTTACCAAAATCCGTGCATCTAATTTCATTACACTTTTTGAATCAGTAGCCGATATTTTTAAATATGTCACGCGATTAACGTGTCATATATCACAGACAAACTTAATTTCAGCTGTCACTATAAATCCAACAAAAAATTCTCTGTAAAGAGCATTGAACATATCAAAGAATGTACGGTGACGATAATGAAAGCAATAAATAGCAGCAAAGTTCCAGATCCTGATTCCAGTGATAATCTTGAGATTCTATGCCAGGAATTCAATGGCGACAGCTTCTACGGGCTGGAATATATCCTCGACGATTTTTTCCAGAATAAACCGGCAAAAATCCCTGTTCCTGCTCATCCTTTCGTTGATTGGTTCGGACTACTCGATTAACGCATGTCAGCTTTATAGCTGAGTTGGTAGTCCAGACCAATTTCAAATAAGCTCAAGGAGAAATTCTTAATTATTTTTAAATATATTTCAGAAGAAGTTTGCTAATTCAGGCTCTGATGAAATCTTGATGGCTATAGAAATCGAATATTTGCTCAGCTCAATACTGAAGTGTTAATCACCATGAAAAAATTACCCGGGAATCAGCCTGACAGCTTAAGACCAAGAAAGGATTTGGGCTTTAGGATCGATGCCCTGACTGGTCGAACCGGTGCCTGTGCTCATCAAGCAAGTCATGGGCTTTCGCTCGCCGCATCGAGACTTTCCTGCCATTGTCAGTGAAAGGAGGCGGGTCGCCTGGCCTTCAATCTGAAGCCGGTGCATTTACGCTCTTATGCTTGAGTGAAGAAGATACGGGAGTGGTTCGGGTTTAACCGCTTTAAGCTGAGTAAACGCTAGTGGAGCGCTTTCCAGGCCAAAAACACCGGGATGAAGCTTGAAAAAATAGCTGCTGCGAAGCCTTCCCACGCTAGCTGGCTCCTGTCCTGAGAGGTCTGGAAAAGAATAAATTATCGCCAGAACTTCCAATGCTAAATATAATATGTTTTAGGAAATTTTGGTAAACTCAACGGCTCAAGGCAAAGAGTAGGGAAAGCATGACTAATAAAGTTACTTTGACTCAGTTCATCATTGAGCAACAACGTGAGTTGCCGGGGGTATCCGGCATGTTTACATCTTTGCTCAACGACATTGTTACGGCATGCAAGAAGATCTCCCACCTGGTTAACCGGGGCGAGCTGATTGGTGTTTTAGGGAGCGCAGGCTCTGAGAATATCCAGGGGGAAGTGCAGAAGAAACTGGATATCATCACCCACAATATTATGGTGGATGCGCTGTGCTGGACGGGTCATCTGGCAGGCATGGCATCGGAAGAAGCTGAGGATTGGATTAAAATTCCAGAGTATTACCCTAAAGGTAAATATCTGGCATTGTTTGATCCGCTGGATGGTTCGTCGAATATTGATATTAATCTGGCGGTAGGCACGATTTTTTCTATTCTGCGTTGCCGGGAAGGGGTTGACCCTTCACTGGAAGATTTTTTGCGCAAGGGGTCCGAACAGGTGTGCGCCGGTTTTGTGCTGTACGGCCCATCAACCATGATGGTTTTAACCACCGGACACGGCGTCAATGGCTTTACCCTGGATCAGGCTATAGGCGAGTTTATTTTGACACACCCCGCTATGAGAATTCCGCCTGAAACAGGCGAATTTGCCATTAATATGTCCAATAAACGTTTCTGGGAGCCGCCGGTTCAGCGTTATATTGAAGAATGTCTGCAGGGCGAGGCGGGCCCGCGAGGAAAAAATTTCAACATGCGCTGGATAGCTTCCATGGTGGCTGAGGTTTACCGGATTCTGACCCGCGGAGGCGTATTTTTATACCCTTTTGATTTTCGCGACCCTTCCAGAGCCGGGAGGCTTCGCATTATGTATGAAGCCAACCCGATGGCTTTTATTATCGAACAGGCGGGCGGCGCATGCTCCACAGGGCGCGAGCGCATACTGGATATAAAACCCCACAGCCTTCATCAACGAGTGCCCGTGATTCTGGGCTCTAAAAACGAGGTTGAGAGAATTATTAGTTATCATAAAGAGCTGGGCGATACTGCTGTAACTCAGAAGCCATAAGGGAACTCCCGTTGGTGATACACCCCATAATCGGGACGAGGTCCTCACCCCTGCCAGTGAAAGCAACGCCGCTACGCCGGCTCATGCGCTCCCTGGCCTTCAGGCCGGGGTCCAAAACCAACAAGGCGATTTGATCAACAGTTTTTCTAAAGCCGGGCTTTAAGGGCGTATTTTTCACGGTCAATTTCTCCGCGGGTACGAACACCTAGCCGGCGCAGTATGGGCAGAGGAGGACACCATCCTTGCAATCCGTGCTGCAAAAGAAATGGCAAAACGATAGCCGGCAGTAAAAACCATTTTCGGTTGGTTGTTAACCCCAGAGCCAAGCCGGTCAATGCCAAAGTAGAGGCATTAACTTCAAGCACCCGCTCTACATCCCACTCCTTATCAAGCATGTTTATGCGTTCAAGAATTTCTGACTTGCTTTTGCCCTTATAACGTTGAATATTCGCATCAGTTTGATAATCTATTTCTTCATTAACATGGGCAGCGGTAGATCTGCGAACACGATCCAGGCTTGAACTTGTTGAATTTTCAGCATTAAATTCAGACATATAGGCCTCCACTTAAAAATATCGAAAAATTCCCGTCTAAAAATTACAGCATCATCTATTGGTCAGTTGTTTGAGTTTTGCTATTTCTTTATATCCTGCCGCGCCAGGATAATTAGCGTCTTAACTATTTTATAAGCCGGATCATATCCTGCTTTTTGCTTTCCCTGGAAGTCGGATTCTACAAATAATGACAGACTGGCTTAGCAGAAGTTTCGACATAAAGTCGTTTACGCCTGGCCTCAGGAAACAAACAGATCTTTAAAAAGCGCCAGATGAAGATAAGGCAATGGTATTCAGGCAGGCTAGAGTAATAGCTTTCCTCTTTTTCTTTTTTACTCTCCAGCCAACTCTTGTATCCGGTAAAAACCTTCGCCGTTATTTCCCAAAATATCGGCCAAAACAGGCAAGGCCTGTTGCATGTCGGATGCTAAAGTCCACGGCGGATTTATGACAATCATGCCGCTGGCGGACATGCCATAGGCGCCGGTATCGGCTTTAATGCCCAGCTCAAATAACTGCACATTCTTGATGCCGCTGGCCTGAATGCCCCGTTCCAATTTTCGGATGCGGCTGCGTTCAACGACGGGATACCAGAGGGCGTAAATGCCGCCGGCAAAACGTTTATGCATTTTAATCAAGGCCTCGGTAACCTGGGCATAATCACTTTTAATTTCATAAGAGGGATCAATCAGCACCAGTCCACGGCGTTCAATAGGCGGTAATAACCCCATGCAGCTGTGTAAACCATCGGCATGAAATGCTTTGATACGCCGGTCTTTATTAATGGCAGCTGTTAATAATTTTATTTCCGTTGAATGCAGCTCATACAAAAACAACCGGTCCTGGGTACGCAATAACTGTTTTATTATCAGGGGTGATCCGGGATAGCGGGTTAGCCGCTCAGAATTATTAAATTGCTTGATAATATTCAAATAGCCGGCAACGCAGTCGGGTAAATCGCCACGCTGCCACAGCTTGCTGATGCCATTTTCAAACTCCCTGTTTTTTAACGCATAGTCTTTATCCAGCGCATATTGTCCGGGTCCGGCATGAGTATCGATACAACAGAAAGGTTTGTTCTTTTTTCGTAAATGTTCCAGAATTCGTATTAGAATCAGGTGTTTTAAAACATCCGCAAAATTCCCTGCATGAAATGCATGACGATAACTGAGCATGAAAAAAACTTGAGGTTATAACAGAGGAGGGCAGTGATTTATTTTCAGAACATTTTGTCCACTATTGTCATGCCTATTTCAAAAGCGATCAGCCAGATAATAATCCATTCCAGTTTTGATGAATGTCGATGTTTTTGCTCATCCGCCAACATTTCGAATAATTCATAGATGGTTTCCAGCTTTTTCGATAAAACAGCGGTTCGTTGGGATATTTCCAGATATTTTGCGGCAATATTGTAAAAGCTTTCATACTCCGGGTATTCCCAAAAAAGTCAGGCGTATCCAGTAAATCATAATTTAAAATAATATCGCTTTTGGTCAAAAAAAGTTGGCCGCGGATTTTAGCTATTTCATGCCGGCTTAAATTAATTCTTCCATCCTGGGCTAATGATCGTGGAATGTAGTTGGTTTTGTTGATGGTCGTTATGGCATTGGTTTCAAATGAAGCCAGTTTTATCGACTGCGCCATGCCTTGGGATAATGAAAAAATCAGCATGGGATCTGAGGACTCGATTTCAATATGATCTTCAACTATGCGGGTATTGGCGCAGTCAAGAGCAAAGGTGAAGTTGTCTTCCTCCATCGTCTCGAGCGGGTTTTCCGCATAATCCAATAATAATTGATGCAGTTTATCCCGCTGTTCGAAACTGATGTTCCAATGCACAACAGCGCCGTAAGTAAAAATTACCGACCAGCTTTGATCATCTTCAATCATCAAGGCGCCTTTAATATTCCGTAATGATGATATGGACTCCTCCTTACCCACACGGTGTCATAAAATGCACCCAATGATTTAACGGAGCAAAGAGGAGCCCGACATGAATAATAACGCAGTTGGTTTGGATATTTCAAAAAACGTTTTCC
>NZ_CADCXN010000079.1 GCF_902806695.1 Candidatus Methylobacter favarea
AGACCCAGAGCATACCGATGCTCAACTTCTGCATTGCGTCGTCAGCAGAGATTCGCGGAGCATGAAAACAGCCATTCCGGAACGTCTTCTTTCAGAAGAAGCCAATATCCGCAAAGGCTGATTAGGTCAAACGCGCATTTCGGTATTGTGTAGCACCGGACTTCCCAATGATTAAAATGGCGGCTGGCGGCACGACTACTGTTATAGCCAGTCTTCCGTATCCTGATGGCCTAAGATAGTCATGATTTCGACTATACCGCCATTGATCCGGTAATAAATGCTGTCGGTGCCATACACGCTACGCCTATATCCTGCGCGGATATTGTCAACGGCCTGATATAGATAAGGCTGTTCCGCGATTTGTGCAAAGCGATCAAGCAGCCCTTGATGATATTGCTCGGCTCTCTGATTTCCGTGCGTTTTAACGCCGTATAACCAGATCCTCTTCAAATCGGCGCGGGCTTTTTTCGAAAGTTTATAAGAGCCCATCTTGCCGTGCTTCTTCCTTGAAGTTGGCCAATAAATCGTCCGGTTGCTCGTCGATAAAACCGCTCTGTTCCGCTTTAATCAGTTCAGAACGAATATGCTCGATTTCAAGCTGCCGCCGCCGTGCCTGCCGGATAAGATCGTTAATCGCCTCGCTCTTACTGCGGTACTCTGCACTGGCCACTTGGGCTTTCAACCATTCGTTGTTGGGTTCCGATACGGATATGCTTTGTCTTACCATTGTCTGACCTTTCAAAAACAAGTTATACACCAATATAGCACCAATTTTGCACCCAATAAAACAAAATATAGCGTCCAGGAAACGGGCGTTTTCTGGACATGTTAACCTTCCACTTCCTGACGCCATCTGATAAGGCTTCCAGAGTCCATAAAACTATTCCACAAAACAAATTCCAGATATACTTTGTTCTTGAGACTTATTGGACTAGAGGATAGAGAAAATATGTTGATCGGTTATGCCAGGGTATCCACTGATGATCAGCATCTGGACTTGCAACGGGACGCGCTTGAAAAGGCAGGTTGCGAAAAGATTTATACCGATCAACAAAGTGGCGCCAGTACCGAGCGTCTTGGTCTGGCCAGCGCTCTTGAAATAGCCCGTGCAGACGATACGTTGGTGGTGTGGCGTCTGGATCGACTGGGACGCTCCTTGAAACACTTGATCCACTTGGTTGAAAAACTGGAACAGCAAGGCATTGGACTCAGAAGTCTGCAAGAAAATATTGATACCACCACCAGCGGTGGCCGGTTGGTGTTTCATCTGTTCGGCGCTTTGGCGGAGTTCGAACGCAATCTAATTCGCGAACGCACCCAGGCCGGCCTGTCGGCAGCGCGGGCGCGAGGACGGCAAGGTGGTCGGCCAAAGCTACTCGATCCTAAAAAGCGCGAGTTAGCGTTACGTCTTTATAAGGAACGTCAGCACAGCATCGCGGAAATCTGCCAAATCATGGGGATTTCAAAAAGCACCCTGTATAACTATCTGGCGGAGTTGGGTGTCAATGCCCGCGACGCGGCATAGTCCCATTCCGGCCGACTCGCTGTTGGCCTTGCGCCAACGGCTGGATCGACTATCACCCAAAAGTCCGGAACGCGCTACTCAGGTCAAATCCATCGCAGAACTCTACGGTGTTTCCACCGATACGGTTTACCGTTCGCTTCGAGATTTGCACAAACCCAAGGCCGCTCAGCGCGGCGACCGTGGCCAGCCGCGTGTGCTGCCGAAAGCGGAGTTAGAACGCTATTGCGAGCTGGTCGCAGCATTGAAGTTGCGTACGACTAACAAGAAGGGGCGTCATGTTTCCACTCGCCGAGCCATCGAACTGATGGAAGATTATGGTCTGGAAACCCCGCAAGGATTGATCCGTGTTTCCAAAGGACTATTAAGCGTCAGTACGGTAAATCATTACCTGAGCTACTGGAAACTCGATCAACCGTGATTGACCCGCCAGCCGCCGGCGGTTTGATTCCAAGCCGAATTGAGCAACGCTTGCTGGCAATTCGATATGTCGCCGTCCGAACTTAAACATGTTAATGCGCCATTGTGGATAGAACCCAACCGAGGTGCGCCGACCCTGATGCTATACAGCATCGTCGATGACCGCAGTGGCGTAGGATATGAGGAATATCGTTGTGTCTACGGTGAAGATGCCGAATCGGCGTTGCGGTTTTTGTTCAATGCTATGGCGCCCAAGTCCTACCTGCCGGATTTTCCGTTTCAAGGCATTCCGGACATGATTTACATGGATTGCGGCCCGGTGTCCAAGAGCCGGGTATTCCAGAATGTGATGGATGCCCTGGGTATTATTTGGAAAACCCACATGCCAGCCGGGAAAGATGGCCGTCGGGTTACGGCTCGCGCTACAGGCAAAGTAGAACGGCCGTTTCGTACCGTGAAAGAGGTACATGAAACACTGTATCATTTCCATCAGCCGCAGAATGAGGCCGAAGCCAACTTATGGTTGCAGCGTTATTTACTGGACTACAACCGGAAGCCGCACCGGAGCGAACCCCACACACGACTGGAAGACTGGCTCGCCAATTTGCCGGCAAATGGTTTTCGCGAAATGTGTTCCTGGGAACAGTTCTGCCGGTTTGCTCGGGAGCCGGAGCGGCATAGGGTGGGGGCTGATGCACGGATTTCGGTGGACGGCACTGCCTATGAAGTCGCGCCGGAACTGGCGGGCGAAACCGTGTTGCTGTTGTGGGGGTTATTCGACACCGAACTTTATGTCGAATACGATGGCAAACGTTCCGGTCCTTACGTTCCCATATCTAGTCCCATTCCTCTGAATCGGTACCGGGCCTTCAAGAAAACCACGGTTGATGAAAAGGCCGACCGCATTCGGCAATTAGCCGATCAGCTAGGGCTGCCCATTGCCGCCTTGACCGGCGCCACCGATTTACAATTGGAAAAGCCGGCGTCATTGCCGGAGGAATTGCCTCGGCAACCCTTCAACGCCGAACGCCAGGAATACCATTACCCCAGTAAGATTGCCGCCAAGCTGGCGATTGCCGATGACATTGCGAAGCCGTTAGCCAAGCTCACGCCCAATGATCGCGCTTTCATCGACAGCGTGCTTGCCGAAACTCTTGAACGAAACGTTGTGCTGGCACGTACTCGAGAATATTTTAGATGCCAAGAATCCCAAGGGGGACAACATGCGGGTTGAAGTGATGGACTATTATGGGCTGACCAAACCACTGAATCGCGCCGGTTATTACGAAACCGAACATCACAGTCAATTGTTCAAGAATATTCGCGGTGCTATCCATGAAGGCCGGATTATCGTTCTCTACGGCGTCGTTGGCAGCGGCAAAACCGTCACATTACGCCGATTGCAGCAACAATTGAAAGATGAAAATAAAGTCACCGTCTCCCGCTCACAAGCGGTGGAAAAGCACAACATTAAACTGAACACACTGATGGCAGCGCTGTTCTACGATCTTTCCACGGGAAAGAAGATCAGGATACCGTCCCGATCCGAGGACCGCGAACGGGAATTACAGGCGCTGGTTAAAAAGGGCAAACGCCCGGTGGCTTTATTTATCGACGATGCCCATGCCCTGAAAGATAAGGCCCTCACCGGAATCAAACGACTCATGGAAGTGATTGAAAGTGATGACGGATGCTTGTCAGTGGTACTTGCGGGTTGGCCCAAGCTGCGTAAGGATTTGCGCCGCCCCAAATTGGAAGAAATCGGCTTACGTACCGATATGTTCTCACTGGATGGCATCACTGGCAGCCAGCGCGAAGACATCAAATGGTTGCTCGGCCAATGCACAGAACGCCAGAAGGAAGGCGTGGAAACACTGATGACCGCCGATGCCATTGACCTCTTGGCGAGTCGGTTACGGACCGCCTTGCAGATTGAATGGCATCTGACTCAGGCATTTGAAGCGGGGTATCAATCAGGCGAAAATCCGGTCGGCGCTGAATTGGTAGAAACGGTGTTATCCAAGCATTTGGACGATATGGAGGCCACCATCACCCGGCAAGGCTATGGTCTGCGAGAATTGGTGCAGAACCTCGACGCAAAACCAACAGAAATCAAAGCGCTATTTGCCAACCAGCTCGATCCAATGCGTGCCAGCGAACTTCGAGATCGAATGCGCTTGGCGGGCTTGCCAATCTGAATTTACTGTGGTTTCAGTTGCAAATAATCCTGGTTTGCGCCGGATGATTGCAGGTCGGTACGGATGATTGCAGGTTCAGTTGCAAATAATCTCGGTTTGTACGCCCGTCAGTTGCAGTTAATTCCGGTCGAAAATTGCGCTGATTGCTGGTTTACGGGTTTTTAATTGCAGGTTGTTACAGCTAGGGGTTAAAAAGAAGAATAGAGGAGGCAGGGGAATCGATAGCCTTACATCGAATAGGGCAGCCAAAACCGATGAGGATTTACCCACAATGATCCGCTTTTTCGGGGGTAGATTGAAAGACCCTCACGAGGATCGATATGGTTGACATCCTCCCCTCCCTAAAGGAAGGGGATTCCTACGGCGCTTAAGCAGCTATTGCTTGAGTCGCTTCGGTGGGTTCTTGGCCCGACGCCCCAACAGCAGGCGAAGTATCTGCACAAGCTAACCGGGCGTGCCCCGCCCTTAGAACATTGATAGCGCCGACCAAATCGGCGTTTTCCTCGAAACCGCATTCAACACACTCGAACCGCGATTGGCTTAGCCGGTTCTCTTTGACGACATGGCCACAGCACAGACATGTCCGGCTGGTGTTTCTGGGCGGCACAGCGACGAGTTGCCCGCCGTTCCAGGCCAGTTTGTAGTCCAACTGTCGGCGGAACTCGAACCAGCCTTGATCGAGAATGGCTTTATTCAGTCCGGATTTGGCCCTAACGTTTTTGCCCGGTGTTCCGGTGGTGCCTGACGCTGACCTGGACATGTTCCGAACCTGCAAATCCTCGATACCCACCATCGCGTGGTTTTGGCTGATCGTGGCCGTGGCTTTGTGCAGGTAGTCGCGTCGGGCATTGCCGATCCGGGCATGGATAAGCTGGACGTTGGCTTTCGCTTTTTTCCAGTTGTTGCTGAACTTCTGTTTGCGGTTCATGGCTCGCTGAGCCTTCACCAAGGCTTTCTCCTGGTGTTTAAAGCTGTTGAGCGGGGCGAAATAGGAACCATCGCTCAGCGTGGCAAAACGGGCAAT
The DNA here is from genome assembly GCF_902806695.1 of Candidatus Methylobacter favarea. Taxonomy (GTDB): domain Bacteria; phylum Pseudomonadota; class Gammaproteobacteria; order Methylococcales; family Methylomonadaceae; genus Methylobacter_B; species Methylobacter_B favarea. The sequence goes on from NZ_CADCXN010000079.1 coordinate 5,165, forward strand.
CCCCATATCGATACCGACTATAGCAGTCGATGGGTGCGCCGGCGTTTCAATCTCGCGCTCGGTTTGGATCGAGACGAACCATTTGCCTTGCTTGCCGGACACGGTGACGTTTTTCACAACACCCAACACTTCGCGGCTGTTGCGGTAGCGCAGCCAACCCAGTTTTGGCAGGAAAATTCGACTATTGGCCTGATCGAGCTTGTAGCCTTGTGGATAGCGAAAGCTATCCGCGTGGCCTTTCTTCTTGAAACGCGGAAAATCTGCGCGTTTGGCGAAGAAGTTAAGGTAGGCTCGCTCCAAATCCTTTAAGGTTTGTTGCAAGGGTTGGCTTGGTGATTCCTTGAGCCATGAAATGGCGGGGTCTTGTTTCCACAACGGCAACAGGTTTGCCAAGGTAGTGTAACTGAATTTGACTGTTTTGCCGGCAGCATACCGCTCATTCTGCCATGCCAATGCCTTGTTAAATACGAAACGGCAAGCACCGGCAAAGCGGCGCATATCGCGCCGCTGCTCGCCGCTTGGCAGTATCTGGAATTTATAGGCTTGCAAACGTTTCATGCTTTCCATTATATTTGGTCTATGGAAAAAAACAACGATATTAGACACGGTAGGCACTGTGTTTTTAATATGCACGTTCATTTGGTCTTTGTGACAAGATATTGAAAAGCAGCATTCACAAATGACATGCTTAGTTCACTGAGAGCCTATTTTGAAAAGGTCTGTGCCGGTTTTGATTGCGAGATTAAGGAATTTAACGGCGAAAAGGATCACGTTCACCTGTTAATCAATTATCCACCCACGGTGGCAATCTCAAAACTGGTGAACAGCTTGAAGGGCGTATCGAGCCGTATGCTTAGAAAAGAGTATGCGGAGGAGCTGAACCGGATTTACTGGAAAGGCGTGCTGTGGAGTCCCAGTTATTTTGCCGGTTCTGGTGGCGGGGCGGCGCGCCGCTATCCGTATTAAAGCAATACATTGAACAACAGCAACGCCCTGTTTAATGGGCTATCGCCCATGCGCCGCTACATCATCCACCTAAAGGAAGGTGTCTTGCGGTGCATTCCGATAAATCCACCTATTTGAATATCCACCCCGGCATAGGAGTGGCATGTTTATGATATAGTGAATACACGTATTCAAATTAAACAGAGGTCATGCAGTGGCTACATCAATTCGACTTACACCGGAAATTGAAAAGCGGCTCAACCAATTAGCCGGTCAAACAGGCCGCACCAAAGCGTTTTATTTGCGTGAGATCATCGAGAAAGGGCTTGATGATATGGAAGATTATTACTTAGCCGCTGATGTGCTCGAGCGGGTTCGAAAAGGGGAAGAGCGCGTCTATTCACTAGATGAAGTGGAGAAGTCGCTTGGCTTGGAAGATTGAACTATCTGAAACAGCAAGAAAGCAGCTTACCAAGCTCGATAAAGATGATGCTAAGAAGATTACGAAATTCCTGCGGCAACGGTTGGCGGTGATCGAGAACCCGCGTAGTACAGGTAAAGCGCTAACCGGGCCGCTTGGCGGTCTGTGGCGTTATCGTGTGGGTGATTATCGATTGATCTGTGAAATACAAGACAGCGTTTTGTGCATACTGGTAGTGAAGATCGGGAACCGACGAGAAGTGTATAAGTAAAGGATAGGAGGCCAAACATGGCTAAAGAAGTTCAGATGTCCATCAACATGGAACCGGAGCTACGCGACCAATTTAGGGCCGTTGCTGCTAATCGCCATCGCCCGCCGCTCAGATCATCCGCGACCTGATGCGTCTTTACATCGCCGACAGCGAGAAGCCCAATGCACTGACGGCGGAAACCATTCGTAAAGACCTAAATGATGAGGATGTATTCCATGCCTCGAATGCTTCCGACCTTTTCAAACAGCTAGAAATTTAAGACCACACCTCCACATTTTCGCGCCCGCGAAAATGCCGCCTGCAGAACCACACCACCATCCTCTATAGATATAACTATCTATTCTGGCCGGCATAGACAGCTATGACTATCGGAAAGCACCAACCTCATTTAATATAGATAACACCGGCTACGGATGGCAGTTATCCGCATCGGAAAAACTCCCATCTAACCAACCCCATAATCATAATAAATAGCTAAAAATAGCTCAAAAAGGAGTAAGACAGGCAAAACTGATTAAAATAACTTAAAAAGTCGCCCTGCGACGACCGCCTAAAAATAAACCATGGATCCTGAACAAAAAAAAGAACGAGAAAAGAATCAGAAAGAATTTCGCGCGATTCTGGAGAAATATGGCTTGACCCAGAAACAGGCGTCGGAATTGATAACAGCGGAAACCGGCCAGAGCGTGGGCCTTCGAAAAGTTCGCACGTGGCTGGCTGATCCCCAAATACCCTCATCAAGAAACTGCCCTGCATGGGCGTTGACGGCGTTAAAACGGGGGACCAAACAGCTCAAGCCTGTGGATTAAAACCGTTTAATAATAATCAAAAAATATATTGACATGGGCTCAATGAGCCTATAACATCGAAACCACTATCATATTTGGCCCAATTCTAAACGGGCGAACCCCCGCACTGAACGATATTATGTATACTCATTTTCGCACCGCGCTATTGATATACACCATCGGCGTTGTTACACCGACTCATGCACAGCTACTGGCCTCCACGGTTGACAGCGATCAACAATCCGCCCGCGATTCCGAAAAACTCACCATTTTGCAAGCTGAGTTGAGCGAGCAAAAACAGCTTGCCGCTAACCTTCAGCAAACTCGCGCGGTGCAACTTGCCGGCGCCAACAAAACCGAACTCGACAAAACCGAGTCCAGACTGGAAGAAGTTATCAGCAACATCGCCCAACTGCAACAGGAAATCGACGTGGCCCAAGGCAGAGCCAAAGCCGCGAAAACCATTGTGGTCAAACCCGTGAACTTCACCAAACCGGACGAAGTGAAAACCGCCAAAAGCGGTGAAAGCCAAGCGGTACCCGCTGCCGGCCCCTGGTGTGATTTGTACAACAGACAAAGTGCAGTTACCCCAAGATGAGCAACACAGCCGGATAAGTTTTCGCGCCCGCGAAAATGGGACAGCATTAAAAAGTTTTAATGATTAACTTTTAACTTTAAAAAATCCAATCCCATGGAGGAAAACCGCATGAATAAACCACCCCATAAATTCATTCAACAACTCATTATCGCTGTACTCTGCCTGAGCGTTGAGCGCCTAGCCTACGCCGCAGGCCCGTTCACCACCGGAGCCGACGCACTCTCAACCGACTTGCTTGCCATCCTCACCCCCGTAGCCGTCATTGCGGTAATGGTACTCGGAACATTGGCCTGGTTCGGTCGCGTATCGTGGGTGTTAGCCGTCAGTAGCATGGTCGGCATCGTCCTCGTATTCGGCTCACAACAAGTTGTGACCTCGCTACGCGGCCTGTTTGGAGTTTAACCCGTGTCTCGCAACAACGGATTGCAAGCCGATCCCTTGTTTGTTGCGGCTACCCGTCCCCCCATGCGTTTCGGTGTCACTAACGGAGGCATGGTACTAGGGGTGATGGCGGTCGTCGAAATGTTTTTGATAACGCGAAACCTGCTGTGGCTACTCGCCTACATCCCTATTCATGGCGTACTGGCCTTGCTGCTAATGCACGAATGCCGGTTTTTCAATCTGCTAACGCTATGGGCCAGAACCAAAGGACTAAACTGGTTGAAGGGCAATAGCAAACAATGGAAAGCCAGCAGCTATACCCCCAACCGCTACAACCTGCCCAATTTCAAAGGGCGGCGCAAATTACCGCCCCGCTTTTCACCTTAACCGCAAAGGGAAATCCATGTCGGCCTTACCAGATTTAAAAAACTACAAAGCACTTTTACGCGAAGAGGCCGCCGCCTTACACATCCCATACACCATCCACATTAACGAGCACGTCGTCAAAACCCATAACGGCTATGTCATGGCGTTCAAACTCGCCGGCATCGGCTTTGAGAATGCCGACGATGAACAGCTCAACAACTGGCACGAACGCCTAAATGTGTTTTACCGCAACCTCGCAAAACCCAATATATCCCTTTGGCAAACCGTGGTTCGCCATCGTGAGGACGCCTACCCCGAAGGTGAATTCGAACCGGGCTTTGCAAGCGACCTCAACGAAAAATACCGAAAACGGATCTCGCAAGAAATCCTCATGGTCAACGATATTTATGTGTCCATTGTTTATAGACCGCAACCAGGACAGGTCGGCAAAACTGCCATGAGCTTTCTCAACCGCCTCAATAAAGACACCCCGAGGCAGGAGCAAGAAGAAGCGCTGGAAGAAATGACCAAACTGCAACAGCACGTCATGGCCGCGCTTAACCGATACGATCCCGAACCATTGGGGCTATACAAAAAAGGCCCACACTATTATTCAACCCTGTTGGAATACTTCGGCCTGCTCATCAATGGCGAATGGCAACGCATCGCCCTACCGCGCTCCCCGCTTAACGAAGTATTGGCAACCTCCCGGTTATCGTTTGGCTCCGAGGCCATTGAATACCGCAGCGCCACCGAAACCCGCGTCGCCGCCATCTTGGGCATTAAAGAGTACCCGACGCCCAGCGTCGTTGGCATGTTTAACGGCCTGTTAAAAGCCCCGTTCAGTTTCATACTCACCCAAAGTTTTACATTCATTACCAAAGCCGCCGCACAATCGCTGTTGGTCAACCAATACCACCGCATGACGAACATTGGCGATTTAGCCCGCAGCCAAACTGAAGACCTCGCAACCGCCATTGATCAAATCTCAGGCAACGAGATTGTAATGGGGAATCATCATTTTTCACTGCTCATTCAAGGCGAACCCTTCGAAGGCGTCAAGGAAGCCGAAAACCAACCGCGTCTGCGCGAACTCAACACCAATGTTGCCTGGGCCAAAACCGTACTGGGCGATACCGGCATGACCGTAGCCCGCGAAGACCTTGCCATCGAGGCCGCATTCTGGGCACAGCTCCCCGGCAACTTCGCGCATCGAACCCGGCTATCGCCCATCACCAGCCGCAATTTCGCCGCCATGGCTCCTTACCACAACTACCCTGTAGGCCGGGCTACCGGCAATCATTGGGGCGACGCCATGGCCGTATTGATCAGCAATGCTAAAAGCAATTACTATTTTTCACTCCACGCCAGCGACCCTAAAGATGCCGCCGGCGGCAATAAAAAAGACGTTGGCCACACCTCCATTTACGGTCAAGTCGGCTCCGGTAAAACCGTACTGATCGGGTTTTTGATCTGCATGAACCAAAAGCTCAATACCACCCAAGTGATCTTTGACAAAGACTACGGCCTTGAAATTCTGATCCGCGCCTTGGGCGGCTGTTACCTGCCCATCCAAAACAAAAAACCGACCGGTTTTAACCCGCTGCAACTAGAGCCGACCCCTAACAACATCGAATTTATGAATCAATGGATACAGCAGCTCGCCTACCATCCCGACAAACCCCTATCCGTTCGAGAAACCAAACAAATCACAGAAACGATTAATGGCCTATTGGCCCCTGAAATCGACCGCAAATACCGCTGTTTATCGCGGTTTGTCGAATTTCTCGAAAAGCAAGGCGCCGCAGCCACCGAAGGGCTGTATGCCCGCCTGAGCAAATGGTGTGTCAGTACCGGCGGCGAATATGCCTGGGTCTTCGATAATGAAAATGATATAGCGCTCCAGCTCATGGATAAAAGCCCGCTGATCGGCTTTGACGTAACCGACTTTATCGACAACAAAACCACACGCACCCCGATAACGATGTACCTGTTCCACCTCACGAAAGAACTGATGGACGGCAGGCGATTGATTTGCTGGATGGATGAATTTTGGAAACTACTCGATGACCCAACCTTTCAGGAGTTTTCCAAAGACGGCTTAAAAACCGCCCGTAAGAAAAACGGCGCTTTTGCATTCGCCACCCAAAGCATAGGCGATAGCCTACAAAGCTCAATTAGCCGCGATTTGGTTGAGCAAACCTCCACGAAAATCTTTTTCCCGAACGATACTGCGCGGCCAGAGGAATATATCGACATGCTCGGCCTTAGCGAACGCGAATACCTGTTGATTAAACAAGAGCTCGAACCCGGAAGCCGTCAGTTTTTAGTTAAACAAGGCAACAGCAGCGTCGTCTGTGAGCTGGATTTAAAGGGCTTCGACTTCGAGCTGGATGTTATATCGGGCCGCGCGCATAACGTCGAAATAGTGCGCGAACTCATTGCCGAAGTGGGCGACAATCCCGCCGACTGGCTCCCGCTTTATCAACAAAACCCACACCGAAAAAAGACCGAAAAAGCCGAGAAAACCGTCATCGCCGTTCAATAACCCCAGGGGTCACCATGAAATCAACAATCGTCACCTACAACTCCCTGCTTGCCGCCGCAATAACCCTAACATTATTCAGCACCAACGCTAATGCATTTGACATTGTAAACGATCCGGCACACATGGCCGAAACCATAGCCGGTTTCGCGGAAGAACATGCCGACTCCATTGAACAGCTCACCACCCTGACGAACCAGCTTCAACAACTACAGCAGACCTATCAAATGGTCACATCCACTTACAACGGACTGACCGGCAACCGGGGATTCGGTGCAGTGCAAACCATCACCAATGCCGCTCGCAACTATCTACCGGCTAACACCACGGGCATGATGGATGCTATCGATGGTTTGAGTAACACTTACGGCTACATGAGTAACCAAGTGCAGACCTTCACCAATCAAAATTCCATCCTCTCACCTGGAGCCGTGACAGCGCTTAACATGAACGCGAATCAGCTCAAATTATTTTCTCAGCGCCGTAAAAACAACGCCGCCGTACAAGCCATAGCCGCGCAAAGCATGGACGCTGCCGGACAGAGATTTAACTACATTCAGCAATTGATGAACCAGGTCAACACCACAAACGACCCCAAAGGCATCGCTGAACTGCAAGCGCGGATTGCCGGCGAACAGGTGATGTTACAAAACGATCAGAGTAAAATGAATCAAATGTATGCCTTTTTGCAAAATCAGGAGCGCATCAATCAGCAACAAATGCGGGAGTTGGGAGTGCAGCAAATCGGCCACACTCGTAACCTCGTACAGCCAAACTATACGGTGTACAACAACCCATAAAGGGGACAAGAAATGACCAAAAACTTAACAATTTTAACCACCATCGTGTTAACGGCCGCCACGACGGCCGGCGGCACGTACTACCTGACCACTAATGGACAGGCGAGCAACAACCCGGAAAATGCGCCAATGGCCGTAACACCACAAATAGAGAATGGGCAACAGGTGATCCGCGTAGCCACACAGGACGCCGATAAACCGATCACTATTATTGTTAAAACGGAAGTGAAGGAAAATCGGCCAAAGCGCGATCATATCGGTCATATCCGTGATTTAAAACAACCGGAGTACGGGGTATTCCAGGGAAAATAACGTCATACCTACGGGAATAATGACATGGGATTTTTTTTACAATTCTGGACGTACCTACAGGAAAATGTATTAGGGACGGTGGGGGAAGTAACCGCCAATATAGCGAGCAGTATCGCTCCGGTGGCTGTCACGTTTGCGACCATGTATGTGATGGTATGGGGGTATTTACATTTACGTGGGGCAATCGAAGAACCGATTATGGACGGGGCCAAGCGGATCATCCAGTTGGCAGTGATTTTCGCCGTAGCAATCGATTTATGGGAATATAACGCCGTTTTTATAGACTTCTTTGTGTCCACTCCAGCAGCATTGAGCAACGCGATTATTGGTGGAAATGTGGCGATAACCGCTGTCGATAACATCTGGAAAGATGGCAGTACTGTGGCGGAATCGTTAATGACGCAAGGCGGCATTATGAATGGTAATTTCGACTTTTATATCGCCGGCTTTGCTGTCTATTTATTCGTCGGCGCAATTTGTATCTGGATAGCCTATTTGTACTATTTATCGTTAGTGGCTGTGGGATTGTTGTTGGCCGTCGGTCCATTACCGATATTAGGGTTAATGTTTGCCACCACCAAACGCTTCTTCGAAGCATGGATCGCACAACTCGCAACTTACGCACTGCTTATTATTATCGCGTCAGTAGCAGCAAAAATACTCCTTGGAATGCTCAATACGTATGCCACAACAGCGGCGGCGCTGGGAGCGGGGATAACAGTGGCCGAGTCCATTCAACTGTGTTTGGTATCAGGATTTATTCTGATCATCATGCGACAGGTACCAACCATCGCAGCCAGTTTAGGCAGTGGCGTTGCCCTCGGTACATTCAACGTATTGAGTCGGTTGTTAAAAGGAGCCGGTGGCAGCGCTGGGCGCACGTTGTACGAATTCAGTCGCGGTGTAGCCGACGGTCGGGCCGGTGAAAAACCCAGCCGCTACCAATCTCTAACCCGCAATATCGGCAACCGCTTAGGCTCCAGAAGCCAGCGGTCCGCGCAAACGGGCGGCAAAATCGCACGAAGCAATGTTTTTTAACGATGTGAATTTTCGCGCCCGCGAAAAAATGACCACGAAGTGAGTGACCAATGAATTTTAAAAACAAACGCTGGACGCTGTATATCCTATTCGGTGCGGTTTTTACCGTGATATGAGGCGTCTGGTCTGATTACAGCATATCGCAATGGTTGGCCTGTTGGCCATTGGCCACCGCCGCTAGCCGAGCCGCCGCGCACCTCATCAAATATCAATATCTTACACCCCAAAAGACAGCCCCATAATGGCGCTACACGACAAAATACTGAGCGGTCATGCCGCGTCTGACTGATTAAAAACCACTTCGCATGTTGCCTTGGCACGCGATCCGGTCGATGGGGCTAATGACGCCGAAGCATTGCTGAATGCGCTAAACAAAAAACTCGATGCGCTCATGCCCTCGGCATAAATTGTTCGGGTGCGGCGGTGAGGTCGCCGCAATCAATTACTCAAACACCAAGGTAATCCCGAACGAACCACAACCAAGAACGTGATAAAAATCAGCAAGAATTTCGCGAAATTCTCACTAAATACGGCCTTACGCAAGATCAAGCCGTCGAGTTGATCACCTCAGAAACCGGCCAAAAAGTAGGCCCCAAGAAAATTCCCTCATGGCTCTCAGACCACAAAATCCCCTCATCCAGAACCTGCCTAACATAGGCGTTAACGACCCCGAAACGAAAAACCGAAACACTAAAACAGAGCTGAGAAAAATATACTTGACATAGGCTTAATGAGCCTATGCCATCGACTCAACCTAACACCTAACTATCCCCGTCGTCATGAACCACAACTCTCCCAACCGCCTTGTTGTTGTTCTCTATTTGTTCATTTTCTTAACCGCCTGTAGCTCAACCAAGCCACTACCGCGCTGCACCGAGGATTTCACCCCTATCAATGCTCAGCCGGCAGTGCACTCATGAAACGCGATCCTCAACTCGAAAGCTATTTGCAAGAGGCGAGTTCATGGGAAGCCGACAAGCTCCGCGACGCTCTCAAACAAAATAAATATCTGCGCTGGATCATCATCGGCTTGATCGCTATCGCGGCCAGCCTAGCGTGGGCGATTAAAGGGCTAACGCCGTTGAAAACCACTCAGCCCTATGTGGTCCGAGTGGATAACTCTACGGGGATTGTGGACGTTGTGCCGATCTACAACGGCGAAACCGAGCTTAACGAGCTTGTCACGCGCAACCTGCTAACCCACTACCAAACCGCACGGGAACGTTATTTCTACGCGATTGCGGAAACCGACTACGAATACCTTGGCGCATTCAACAACGCCAAACTCAATGACGAATGGGCGCGGGATTGGTCGGAAAGCAACCCAGAATCGCCGCTTGTGAAATACAAGGATGGCACGACAGTAAACGTACACGTCAAGGGCATTACCTTTTTGGAACCGGACAGCGGCGCACGGGATACTGCGCAAATCCGCTTTACCACCGAAATACGGAAAGGCGGCAGCGGCACACCACAAATCAAACACTGGTTGTCCACCATCAAATATGTCTATGGCGAACCATCAAAAGATGACAAGGAACGCAGTTTGAACCCGATGGGATTACGCATTATCAGCTACCATAAAGAGCCGGAAGTCATTGCCGGGCCACCGCGGATCCTGGGCGGAAGCCAAAAATGAGAGCAGTTGCCAGAATGACCGCCGTATCGCTGCTGTTGGCGTGGGGAACGGCAGGTGTAGCGGAGATTCGTCCAATGCCGGGTCTCACAGATCCCAGAGTGCGTGAAGTCGTTTACGACAAAGACGATGTAATTAAACTAATCGGCTATGTCGGCTACCAAACCCATTTACGCCTTGCGCCCGATGAGCAATTCATTGGCGTAGGGGCAGGGGATACCGGCGGGCTGGATATTACCGCAGACGGTAACGATACCTGGATCAAGCCGAAAGCGGAATTGGTGCGCACCAACATCGACGTAAAAACCAATTTGCGGGTGTACCACTTCGATTATGAAGTGCGGAAAAACCCGCCGAAAAACCGCAACAGCATGATTTACTCAATATCATTCCGTTACCCGGAGGACGAAGAGCGGCAACGCGACAAACCGCTCGCCAAAAACAGCCTGCGCGACAAGCTGCATGCAGTGGCCTACAAAACGAATCGGGATTATTGGTATTGCGGTAGTCCATCGATGAAACCCGTTGAAGCCTACGACGACGGCATACAAACCCATATCAAGTTTAGCGCCCATGCCGAATACCCGGCCATCTTTGCCGAAAACGAAGACCAGACGGAAGCATTGATCAATTACCACATTGATCCGGACACGGATGAAGTTGTTGTCCACCGCATCGCCCGCCACTTTATTCTGCGTCGCGGCGAATTAGTCGGCTGCATAGAGAACCGGCGGTTTACCGGCGGCGGCAAGCGCATGACCTCCGGCACGATCAAAGACGACGTAATCCTGAAAACACAACCCACAGAAAACGAGGCCGCCGGCCATGAGTGAAACTCACATGGATAATACCGAACAAGTCGCGGGCGAACGCCGAATCCCCAGCGTCTCACAAGCTCAATCGGTTCAATCAAAACTCAACAATATTTTTGCCATCGGCTTGATTGTTTTGCTCGGAGGCGGATTCCTAACGTGGTACTACAGCAACATTGCCGCTAAACAAAAACTGACCGAAGACGCCAAACGCAAACAGCAAGCGCAATTGTTACAAGCCAACGGCAGCTTGCCTAAACTGGGAGCCGTCCCGTTTCCAACCCAACCACAACCCGCCGCCCCGAAACCGCCGGAACCGCTCAATGCCGGCAATCTTTTCGGGCCGCCCGCCGAAAGCGCCGAAACCGGCGGTTACAACAATGGCCAACCGAAACCCAAAACTCCGGAAGAACTGGCCGTAGAACGCCGCTTGAACACGCCGGTATATGTCAAATCCGGCTTGCAGAACGGCGCAAATGCAGTGACGCCGAACAAAGGCCGCACCACGGGACAAAACACAGCGCTGGCCGGCAATACGGGAGGAAATAGCACGCCTTTGGGCGATGCGCTTGAGCCAACCACCCTGGCCACTGCCCGCGCTCAAATGTTGCCGACATTGACCTACCTGATTCCGAAAGGACGGAAAGGCGACTGTACGCTTGAAACCGCCATTGACTCCCAACTACCTGGGCTTGTGACCTGCGTACTGGCGTATGACATCTTCGGGGCAGGCGGCAAAGTACCGTTGTTGAAACGAGGCACTGCCATTAACGGTGAAACAAGGGCAAGCGTGCAGCAAGGCCAAAACCGCCTATTCGTCATCTGGACGCAAGCCCGTACCGAACATGGTGTCATTGCCCAACTCGACTCGCCGGCGACCGATGCGCTGGGTAGATCGGGCATTGCCGGCGAAGCGGATAACCATTTTTGGGATCGCTTCGGGGCGGCGATACTGATTTCAGTTATCAATGGCGTGATTCAGGCGGGCAGCAATTATGCGAGCGGTGCGGGCAATAGCGGCGGCACGACTTTTAACTACAACACCCAGCAGCCCAACAGCGTCATGACTGAGGTATTGCGAAGCACGGTCAACATTCCGCCTACCCTCAATATCCCGCAAGGCGAACGCATCCAGATCCTGTTTGCCCGCGATGTTGATTTTCGCTCGGTGTACTCACTGGAAGACAAATATCAGTACATCCACGACGAAACCGAAGCCAAATACCGGGTAAATTAAAGCTATATTTTCGCGGGCGCGAAAAATTCAAAAATAAAACCAACCAAAGGCGAATTAAAATGGCCCACAGAAGCGATAACGTTGAATACCTGAGTGCATTACATCTTTACCTGGCATCCCTGCGCTTCATACTGGATGACGACGACGTAACCAAAGTTTGCATAAACAAACCGTATGAGGCGTATGTCCAGCGTTATAGCGCCAAAACATCTGAAAAATTGCCGTTCGCCTCGCCCTGTTGGTGTCGGAACATGGCGAACCTGGTCGCCAACAAAACCGCGCAAGGCGCAGACGAAAGCACCCCCTTGTTATCCGCAGACCTGCCTACAGGCGAGCGGATACAGTTTGTGTTACCGCCCGCCGCCGAACACGTTTCCATCACGATCCGCCGGCCATCGAAAACGGTATGGACACTCGATGAACTCGATGAAAGAGGGTTGTTCAGTGAATGTAAAGATGCCAGCGATGAACTCGACGCAGTAGAGCTGGAATTGCTCGAACTAAAGGAAAAACGCCAATATAAAGATTTTACCCGTCTCGCCATTCTGGCAAAAGACCTGTCCTTAATATAACAGACAATTGCTCTAGTTGTTTCACTTGAAATTACAATATCTTCTACTATTCTTTGAAAAGGAACTGAAAAAAGCTATAGCAAAAATCCTTCCTTGCCTTATATCGGCAAATTAATCTGAAAAAGGCAAAACCATCGAAAGGTGGTGACGCAAAATTACCAGTCTAAAGGAATTTTCCTATGACAGTGGGATCGCCAGAATCAAAATGTAGTTTAGAAGCTTATAAACGTTCAGTTGTTCATGAATTTTTAGAGAGTCTTTTGAATTACTTCAAGTTGATACTGTTCACCCAATGTAGGAACTCCTCGGACCTAAATTATTTAGGAGAAGAGTTGTGAAAACTAACATTCAAGATAGTAAAACCAACAGAAAAAAATTACTAAATCTAAAGAAAACTCGTTATTCGAGAGCTTTAAAACAATACCAATTTATCGATTCCTCGTACAGTTCAATTACCCGCTTAAAGGGTGTCGCTTTATTTACAGTTTTAACTTTGGGTCTAATGAGTAAACCTTATCTTGCCCATGCAGACAAAAACTCTGTTACTTCAAGTTTACAGACAGTTGCTAAATCATATGCTCAGGAACTTGGTGACGTGCTTGCGCAAGATCACTGGACCAGAATTGAATTTAGCACAATTTATATTGATCCAGTCGTGGTAGTCGAAGGTTTAACAGCCAATGCAGATAACCCCTATGTGGTAGGTATTCGTAATGTAGATGAGATGGGTTTTGAAATCAGGTTTAAAAGTTGCGCCAATTCCAACGGCATCCCCGTTCAGGAAAAAGTTAATTATAGCGTTATTGAGAAAAGTAAGTTACCGTTAACAGAAGACGCTAACGCTAAAGTTAGACAGCAATTTTCATGGGGCCAATGTGCTACACCCATTGAAACTCAAGATATAACGACCGGGAGAGTATCATGAAAACGCTGCGCTTTTTAGCTCTCACCCTGACTCTTTTAACAGTCAATGTCGCGTTTGCAGCTAACGAAATTCACTGGACCGTTACCGGCCCGAATTCGGTCACTTTTAACTGGCGTGGAACTGCTGCAGAAAAAACGATTGGCTATGGACTTACCTCCGGAGCTTATACTACGGTAACTGCAACGACGCCCAATCCAGTTCCTGTTTCCTCCAAGGGCCCTTTCTGGGAAGCAAAGTTAACAGGTCTAACAGCAAATACCCGTTATTATTATAAAATAGGCACAATGCCTGAGCGTAGCTTTCGCACTCCACCTACTCCGGGTAGTTCCAATTTTAACATTTATGCACAGGGCAATATTGGCAGTAGTTCGACTTATTTCAATACTGGCGCAGTTCAGGATCTTATCGCTAATGATCTGCCTTCCTTTGTCGTCGGATTAGGTGATCTTACTCTCGGAACCCTAGATGGAAGAGCAGCTGTTGATCAACATTTTAACGATATTATGGTTTGGTCTAAAGAAGCCGCCTATATGCCAGTCTGGGGTGATATGGATACGGTTTCATCCACTAATGATAATTTTAAAAACTACAAAGGCCGTTTCGCTGTTCCTAATCCACAAACATCCCCGGGCTCTCCATTAGCGGGAGGTGAAGACTGGTACTGGTTTGATTACGGTAACGTCCGCTTTATCACTCTTCCTGAACCCTGGACGGGCGCTTGGGCGGACTGGAAAACAAAAGCAGATGCTCTTATGGCTAAGGCACAAGCCAATCCAAATATCAAATTTATTGTCACTTTTGTACATAGAGCCGCCTATTCATCTGCTCATTATACCGGATTGTCTTCGCTTAAAGATATCCTGGATTTGCTAGGAGACACTTATAGCAAGTACAAGTTAAATGTCAATGCGCATAGCAATAATTACGAACGCACTCTACCGCTGCATGGTATTACTCATGTTACTGCCGGAACGGGGGGGGCTGATCTTGATCAAGATGGGACTTGCTTGTGGTTAACCTGCACAAAACCTGAGTGGTCCGCTTTCCGTGCCATTCATCATGGCGCGTTGAAATTACATTTCACCAGTTCCAGCATAGAAGGATCGTTTATCTGTGGTCCTGCTATGGATGATGCAATCAATGACGTTAGTTGCACAGAAGGCAGTGTCGTTGATAAATTCGTAATTGGCGGTCCAGTGATCAGCGCAGTCTCAGCATTCAGCATTACTCAAGACGGTGCGAAAATCTCCTGGATACTTGACCAACCTGCTACGGGTCAGGTCGAGTATGGAACAACGACATCGTACGGGCAGATGTCGACGAAGGAGACATCATTTAATTACACCACGCATATACAACAACTGTCGGGATTGGCTCCAGCCACGCTGTATCACTTCCGTGTTCGCTCTGCCAATCAGGCTGGCCTTGAATCTGTATCTGGAGATTTCACTTTTGCTACCACGGCTGCCATGGACATCACTGCTCCATCAGTGCCCGCTTATCTTACAGCAACGGCTATTTCATCAACTCAAATCAATCTTTCATGGGGGGCGAGTACAGATAATGTTGGAGTTACCGGTTATAAAGTATTCAGAAATGGCACCCAAATAGCCACAGTAACGGGAACTTCTTACTCTGACACTGGACTTGCAGCGTCCACTATCTACTCATACACGGTTTTATCCTATGATGCCGCAGGGAACAACAGTTCAAACAGCGTAAGTGTAAGTGCAAAGACAGCTCCATTACCCGCGGCTCTATTACCCGATGTTATCGTCACCTCGGTCTCATATGCCAACGGCATCTTCACCAACACGGTGAAAAATCAGGGTACCGCAGCAACTCCTGCAGGCACACTCATCGGCGTAGGATACTCGGTGGATGGCGTTTGGAAAACCTGGGGCAGCGTAAACGGCCCTCTGGCCGCGGGAGCCTCTGTCACCATCGGCACTGGCGGCGCACCCTATACCATTCCGACGGGCACGCATACGATTGATGCTTATGTCGATGACATCAACCGCTTTGCGGAGTTGAGCGAAACCAATAATCGGCTTTCGATTGGGCTTTCTGTTGGCGGCACTGCCTCAATCGCATCCAAACCAGTCTTCGGCTTCGCCGGACATTTCTGGGGACCATATGCCAATACTTCCGGTGCGACTGTACTCGACCTTGTTAAGCAAGTGGGTGGCGGTATATACCGAGCCGACCTCGGGACAAATACGTATGGGCTCGCCGATCAATTGGTTGCGGCGGCACCATCGCGGAATATCCAATTAATGGCCATACTTTTTAACGGAGGTGAGTACGACTACAATTCAAGCTTCAACGAAGCCAAAGCCTTCGCCCAAAAATACGCGGGTAAAATACAGTATTATCAGGTTTCTAATGAAAGAGACATTCACTCCGGAGCGGTCGCTGGGGATGGCGTTAATCCCGGCGATTACAATACTGCGGGATATATCGTCTCAAGAGAAATGATTAGAGGACTGATTGACGGAGTGAAGTCGGGCGATCCGAACGCCAAAACGATTGTTAACTTTACCTGGCTTCACTATGGCTTCATCCAGCGCCTCGTAGACGACGGGGTTAAATTCGACATTATTGGTGTTGATTGGTATTGGGAGGACATCACGAAAGTGAAAGGCAATTTCGACCTGTCGGCATATCTTAAAATTAAATTCAACAAACCGATCTTTGTTACGGAATGGAACCGATGGGAAGGCAGCACGGGCGGCAATGAAACTGCACAGGCAAACTATATTACGCAACATGTAGCATCAATGTGCAACAATCCAAATATAAGCGTGGCCACCGTGTATGAATTGCTTGACGAACCGGGGGCTGGAGGTTTTGAGGCAAACATGGGCTTGATGTACAATACTACCTCGCCAAAGCCAGCCTATAACGCTTTCAAGACAGCTATCGCCGGTTGCCAAAAATAACGGCATTCAATCCGATACTATTATTCATCAACTCGTACAATCTTGTTATAGCGAGCAATAAGGAAACATCTCTACGGGATGAAGGATTGGGAAGGGCTCTGCATCCTCTTCCCAATCCGCGCCCGAGAAAGCATATTCGCTTTGCTTGTTGCAGGCGCTTCTTCGGCCTAAAGGCCGAGGTCTAAACCAGCAAGAAAAATTGATTAAAATCAATTTAAGTAAATAACACCATTTCTTTGATAACTATTTTTTAATAAGGTAGCCCTGGCGAATCACTCATTCACCTTCACACCCCATTCTTTTGCGTTACCTTTCGCCGTGGTGATCTTCATTTATGCTGTTACTCGATCTTGACAATCTTTATCTCAGCAGAGGTCGCCGCCTCTTCCAAACAGAGCTGTACATCAGATTTACTTATAACTCCCAGGACTGGACCGGACGCGACTTGCACCCAAATCGCTACGTTTACGTTTGGGCCGATGGCGTCTACAGCCATGTCCGTATGGATGACCTCTTATGCCTGCTGCTGGTGATCATCGGTTCTGATGAAAGCGGACGCAAAGAACTGTTGGCTTTGGCCGATGGTTACCGTGAATCGGCGGCAAGCTGAGAAGACGTGCTGACGGATTTGAGGCAGCGAGGACTTAAGGTGGCGCCTAAGCTCGCCATCGGCGATGGGGCGCTGGAATTTTGGAAAACGGTCGGTAA
The DNA here is from genome assembly GCF_902806695.1 of Candidatus Methylobacter favarea. Classification (GTDB taxonomy): domain Bacteria; phylum Pseudomonadota; class Gammaproteobacteria; order Methylococcales; family Methylomonadaceae; genus Methylobacter_B; species Methylobacter_B favarea. The sequence goes on from NZ_CADCXN010000079.1 coordinate 22,462, forward strand.
ACTCTGGCCGGAGACTGACCAGCAGCGCTGCTGGGTGCATAAAACGGCCACTCTGCTGGAGAAACTGCCGAAAGCTATGCAACCCAAAGTCAAGGATGCGCTGCATGCGATCTGGCAGGCGGAAACCCGGGAAGCCGTTTATTAAGCCTTTGATCACTGCCTGGAACGGTTCGAGCCGAACTACCCGAAAGCGACGGCGTGCCTGACCAAAGTCAAGGACGCCGCTAGCTTTTTACGATTATTCGGCCGAAAACTGGCCGCACATCCGGGCCAGCCCCGATTGAATCCGTCTTCGCCACTTTCAGACTGAGAACGACTAAAACGAAGCATTGCGGCAGCCGGACGACCACCTTGGCGATGGCGTTCAAGTTGATGAAAACGGCCCAGAAAAAATGGCTGCGCTTAAGAGGCTATCAGCGCCTGGCGGAGGTTATCACCGGCTCAAATTCGTCAACGGTATTAAACAAACTGGAGATCAACAACAGTACGCCGCTTGATTCTCTATACACCAGATTTGCATATAGTTCCAGTCCTGGTAATCCCGCTTGAGCCGGCTGATCGTGGCCGCTGACAAGCCTGGCGCATCCGGCCCCAACAGGTGCTTTAGCGTTTCCGGAAAATCCCCCCGTCGAAATCCCTCCGCAAATAAAGCCAGGGCAGAAATCCTCAATGTTCCGGGTGCGCTTCAAATAAGGCGGCACCAGGCTGCTATTAAACTTGATGCCCGATCCGGAACGGTCCCGCACTTTCGGCACTTTGATTTAAATATCGCCGAGTCCTATTTGAATCGAACGCTCAGGCAGATAACCGTTCCTGACCACGGCCGCCAGCAGTTTACGAGCCCCTTCGCGAAGCACTTCCTGCCAAGGATCATTCCGTTCTGGCTTATTCAGAGTAATAACATTACTATTTGTCATGGCGGTGTTTTCCTTATGTTGGTGCTGGATCTGGGGATATCTTTACCAAAAGATTACACCGCTTTTCTCTCTAGGTCATACACCAGAAATGATCATACCTCAGTCTTTTTTTAGGGGAACTGAGTTTAATTTAACCGATTTTTTTTGAAAAGAAATAGTAAATATGACTAATTTTGATCTTAACATTATTACCTATATTAATAAGTTTTCGCACAATTCATGGGTATTTGATAAGGCCGTTTCATTTTTGTCTGGCTGTCACTTGTTAAAAGGGGGGTTATTTGTAACTATTATATGGTGGGCATGGTATAAAAATGATGAACGACAATCACATAATCGCGAGCATTTAATTGCAACACTGCTTTGTTTCATTTTTGCGTTATTGCTTGGTAGAATTTTGGCGTTAACCTTGCCATTTCGTTTCAGGCCATTACACGAGAAAAACCTAGTTTTCTCCATTCCATATGGAATGGAGAAAACTACCCTCGAAGATTGGAATTCATTCCCAAGTGACCATGCAGTGTTATTTTTTGCTCTATCTACTGGTTTATTATTTTTATATAGGAAAATTGGTGCTTTTACATTTGCATATACCATATTGTTTATCTGTCTTCCAAGAATATATCTAGGATTGCATTACCCCACCGACATTATCGCTGGTGCAGTGATCGGAATGACTATGGCTTCACTGGGAAATATATATCTTGTCCGGAGTAAAATCGTAAAATTGATCAAGAACTGGGCGCTTTCATTCCCCCATTTGTTTTATCCCCTGTTTTTTATTTTATCTTATCAAATTGTTAATATGTTTGAAGATATTAGGTTCATCAGCAATGGGATTTACAAATTATTCTAAAGCGGTCTTATCTAAAATTATTATGTTAGCAACAAATAGAAATGTCCGGTTCTGTAGCAAATGAATTGTCCGCTTTTTCATGCGCCGGGAAGCGGAGTTACGCGACGGCCTTGATTTCTAGCTGCTTATATGTCCCTTGCTCATCATAGACCGCCCACTGCCTGGATCCGTGAAAAATCGCCACTGCACCGTCCTGGTAACGATGCACATGCACTTTGGCTTTGATATAGTGGCACCGGTGCCGCTCGCTGGGAATTTGCAGCGTAAGGCCCTCGAAACGCACGCAGTTGTCTTTGCTGACAGTGCGTTCGAATTGTTCGCATAAGATGTCGTCTAAGCTTCCTCCCAAAAATGGCACGAACGCCGACCCTTCTTCCAGCGGCGGTTGCGCGAACTCGGCGTTGTACGCCAGGCGGTACACGTCCCGAAGATAGCGGTTAGCGGCTTCCATGTCAGCAATGCCGGCCAGCGCCAACTCTTTGGGTAGTCGTCCCTGGTGCGTGGCAAAAGCCCGTTCGGAACGTCCCCGTGCCTCGGGGGAGTAAGCGGCAATCATGCCGATCCCCACTTGTTTCATTGCTCGCCCGAACTGCGTAAGATTAACTTTATCAACTTTGCCGCCCGCTCCCGGCGTGGGGAAGTCAATGGCTGCCTCAATCACTCTAAAAGGCGCTGAACAGGCCGTGCACTTCAATAACTTCCCGCACACCCCGGAAACTGCTTGGCGTGCCTTCTGCCTCGACGAAGAACATCGAGTAATGCTCATTGGTGGCGTCATCCATCGTGACAATCACGTCCCCGTGTTGTCCTAGCACCCATTCCTGTGTGGAACCGTCCTGATGCACCAGCATACCCGGCCAAGGCCTGCGTTCCCGGCGCGTGCGCTGCGTCCCCACGTTTGGCCGCCTTGGGCACCAGCTTCGCTTCTTGGGGTAAAACAAGCAGTTGTGTCATCAGCCGCCATTTCGATTACGGTAAGTCAATCCGTGTGTTCATATCAAGGTCAAATCGCCCGTACGGGTTGATATGCTCCCAAATCAAAGGCGTTAACGCGGCGTAGTCTCGTGTTGTCATCTTGCCCTGCCAGTGTGGCTGCGCTAACAACTTTTGGAGCATTAACGTGTTGATATAAACCATGCAGTTTTGAATGAGATGCAGGGCTAGCATGCTAATCTCGTGGTCTTCCTTGCGATTGCTCGACATTTCACCACGACGAGCAAAGAACACAAAATCAGTTGCACCATTCCATTGTTCAACCACATTGAGGCCTTCATGGATTTCCCGGCGTAAAGATTCTTTATGCAAGTAGCGGCAAAGAAATATAGTCTTAATCGCCTTACCAAGTTCTGCAAATGCTTTGTAAGTCGGATGCTGAACGTTCTTTCGAGTAAAACGCCTTAAGATGGCTTCGGTTTCCGCTGTACGAAGGCGTAGAGCCGTCGTGTATTTAACCATTTGATCGTATTGCTGCCGCACGCAATCCCAATCAATAGGTTTCGTTAAAATTTCTTGCAGATTAGGATAGGCATCAGCCATGCCCATATCTGGCCGACTTAGTTTTTGTAAGTGAATGGCTTTCAGTCTGGGTAATAACTGGAACCCCAATAACCGGCAGAAGGCAAACGCAACCGTGCTTTGGCCATGAGAATCGACATATTGACGGTCAACTTCCATCTCGGTGCAATGATGGATAACGCCTTCGATCATTGATGCCACTTCCGAAGAGGACGGCGATTTGAGTTGCGAATGGATGCACAGTGAATTGCGTTCGACATGCCAGTAAATCATGATGCCGCGTCCACCATAGCGAACATGCCATTGTGTAGTCAGGTTTTGATCCCATGCGCCGAAATGCTAGGAATCAGATGCACAGGCGGTAGTGCCGCTACCCCATACAGCCGGATTACGCGCATATAACGTACCATCGGCGACAATGGCAATTGCGCGCCGCATAGCGTCAACGCCAATGTAACGGCGACGTACATAAGCCAAGTCTCTTGCCGTTGTACCGGAATCGAGTCCGGCCATGCGTTGTAGACCCGCATTGGTGCCAAGACCGTGCAAACATAATAATAAGCGTGGTTGCAACACCGAGCGATCCATCGTTTCATAAGAGGTTGGCGTTTTCAAAACATCTGTAAAACCCAGCCGCAGATCGGTTTCCTTAACCACATCAAGCAAACTTGTCATAGGCCACAAGGCATTCAGTTCAGCTTTGAGCATTGCCAGATTTGGCGGTTCGGGCTGTGCCTCCAACGGTGTTAAGATGATCCAGCCGTTGTTCTTGCTGCTTAATCGGACGAAAGGGTTATTTTTCAGGCCATTGTCGAAAGTGTTCAATGCCTCGCGCATTTCGGCCTGTAAGTTGGCGATGAACTGCTCCGCGTCGAGCGGCAGATTTAACGCTTGATAATAGTTTTCACGGTTCGCATTAAAATCTGTGGGCAGGTCTTCATCGGGGTTGCGGTAACGGTTCGCGCCGACTACCCAAATTTCCTTGCAGCGCAGCCGTTCGCGTAACGCTTCCAGCGCCGCAATTTCATAAGTGATGCGATTTACGCGATCCTGGTCGGCGGAATCCTTATCCATCACGGCTTCACGCCATAAACCGCGCACGACGCCATCGAGCGGCACATTTTTATCTGCTGGAAAGGTATGTGCTTTGGTATCCGAAAAGCGTTTTACTAATTCAAGCGCGTCCATCACCGGACGGTGAAGGTCATTGTTACTCCGAAATTCCAGGGCGCCAAGCAAAGTAGGCACCATGCGGCGATAGTGGCCCTTGTACGAATTACGAATCACGGTGCGTAGCGTAATCCGGTAGGTCGGTCCGGTGGCTTTCCATTCTTTAACCAAATCACGTAGGGTTTGTTCGCCGACTACAGGGAATACTACATCGCGCACCACCCCATCGGGTTGGGCCAGCGTGGCATCTGCCAGTTCGAACAATAGGTTTTGTTTGCCTGAAACACGCTTGAGGTCTTCCAATAATTCCCGTTCGACTTTGCGCTCAGCCCGTGCGCCGATACGATGAATGGTTTCAATCAGCAAGTCCACAAGATCATCGGTCAAACTGCGGGCACGCAAGTAAACGAATGCTGCCAGCCAAGTAATACGTGCGGCATCGGGATGTCTACGTAAATCGCGTGGCACTTCGATAGAAACGCGTTTACGACAACGTTCCAAATCAAGCGGTGAAACCTTATCGAACAAGTCGGCCGGCAAGGCGATATTCCGGATGATTTCTAATTTGGTTAATTCGTCTTGCATGCTGGCAAGGCTGGGGCGGCCAGGATTACCATGCAGCTTCAATAAGAGCGCCGGCGCACTGCCAGTAACATCTTCTTGGTCGCTATTCTCGCTACCGAATTCCTCAGACCGTAACAAGGCATCCAAATTCTCGCGCTGTTTCGGCGAAAGACGCTCATAGACAGCATTATGGAAACGGTCTTCATGAGCACGTAATGCGCTACGTGCAATACGCTCCATTCGATCAGGTGTCGGCGGTTCAATGGAAAGCTCGCGACAGCGTGCTTCCAAGCGAGCAATCATGGATTCGATATCGCCGCCCACTTCGCCGGCAACATGATCGCGTAGCCACTCTGTCAACCTATCCGCATCGGCAACCGTCGCTTCATGAAAACCGAAATGGACTCTAATTTCGGCGCGTAGCCGCTCTGCAGTGCGGCCAGTCAGGATGGCTTCGCCATTTATCGGTGCCGGAACTTCCAACTGCTGACTGAGTAAGACGATGCCTTGCGTTTCGATTTCGGTTTCATCGCGTGGGAACCTACCGCGTTCGCGGAAGAACGTCAGCAGAATAGCAAAGCCTAACCGGTTTGCCCGAGTCTTGGACATGACCAGCGAACGTTCGATGGGTGTCAGTATCCACTGATCTCTATCGCTACTATTGTCCATTGCGCCGTTATGGAGTTAAATTTGAATCAGGCCAGCCGATGCGAACCAAGGTGTCAATCAGCGTGGTTCGCTTGACGCCAAAGTTACGGCACACTGCCGCCTTGGACATACCGCCATTAAGCGCGGTAATAATCGCTTCCAATTTTTCGCCGGTAATGGCCGGAGGGCGTCCGCCAATACGTCCGCGTTTTCTGGCCACCTCAAGACCGGCCACCACTCGTTCTTGAATCAAAGCCCGTTCGTACTGAGCCAAGGCACCAAACACATGAAACAATAATTCACCGGAAGGCGTTGTGGTGTCCATCCCTTCAGTCAGTGAACGGAATGCAACCTGTTTTTCTTTAAGCGTGTTGATAATAGAAAGCAGGTGGGACAAAGAGCGGCCCAGCCTATCCAATTTCCACACGACCAGCACATCGCCCGGTCGCACAAATTCCAGAGTTTGGGTCAGTCCATGACGATCATCTTTAGCTCCGGATGCTCGGTCTTCAAAAAGATGCCGGACATCGACGCCAGCAGCCAGCAACGCATCACGTTGTAAATCCGTGCTTTGCCGGTCCGATTCCGATGAAATGCGCATATAGCCAATTAACATAAACGGAAAACCATAAATTTGATGTTGCCGTATAATATCATTTTACGACAGTGTTTTACGTATATTTATCGGCTGAGTTTAGCAGTGATTTGTGTAATCTTCAACGGTAATTGGCACTAAATTTTCAACGCTATTTGTCACCTGAATGTCGAGCGAGGGTGCGATACACCGTAGGACGCGAAACCGAAAACAACTCCGCCAGGTCGCTGATAGAATACTCGTTGGTGTTATGCATCCGGCGCAGTTCTTTCTG
>NZ_CADCXN010000080.1 GCF_902806695.1 Candidatus Methylobacter favarea
CCTCGGCAGCCTGCCGCTGCGTCTGACTGAGCGCGAAGCCTGTATTACTGACCTTGAATCAGCCCCAAGCGCAGCCCTTCCCCGCAGCAGCTTAGGGTTGCCCCACCTGAATGCAGAGCCCGCCCAAGGCCAATGCCAGATGCAGCAGGGGAAAATATTTGTTAAATGGCACGGTTGGGCACTTACAATGCCACAAGCTGTAAAACTTCTCCAGAACGATTTATTTTCTTCTTATCCCAACTATCAGCTTATCAAGCTGAATAATTATGGGTAAAAGCGCTTCAATTTAATACCAGCATTATTCGTGGGCAAGCGCCAGTCGATGGATTTACCGGCTTGATATCGGCATTTCCAAGCCTTCAGGCAGACGTGCAACCTAACGCTTCTTCATTTGCAGAGCTCTGAAGAGTTCTTACTGGAGTGATTCAATCCAGTAAGACACCCGTTTAGCCTCCTCATTTATCTGATAGGTAAACTGCTACTTTTTAGTAAAGAAATAATAGTCTCCGAATTTTCCTTTGAGGGTCATACTCTTGTCGTCTTTTTCCACTAAGGAAAATAGCTCAAATCTGCTCCTGCCCAAAAGAGGAATTTTTAACTTACCGTTTTCTATTTCGTAATCTATGGGCGCCTGATCATAATATCCCCCTTCGCGCGGAATATGTATCATCGTTACTTTGCCATCTTTAAATATCCAGGTATCTTCCCTCTGGTTGGGTTCTTTATCGGTTAAAGAGTTTTTGGTGTATTGCAGCTTCCATGTACCCTCTATTTCTTCTTTGGAATTCAGAGTGATATCAGCATAAATTGAGCTTGTAAATACCGATAAACCCAATAATATTGCAGCTAGATTTATTTTTTTCATGTTCACATACCTTACCTTAACTACGGAAATTTCCTCTGCCCACGCGATTGGGAAGTACCCACGCCTTTTAGATCCCTTATCGGAACTTGACGACTGTCCAGGCACTACTGGAATACACCCGACTTAAAAACACTGTTCTATAACTCGGCATCGAAGTCGATTATGCACCGGAAATGGCTGAATAAACAATGGATTGTTTCGAATGGCCGGAAGAGTAAGTTTAAAATTTGTTTATTCAGCCAGAAGTAAATGTGGTCTAAAAATTATCCTGCCTCATTAGCGCAAGACACGCTATCCGCGGACTGAGCGCCTGCCTCCAGACTGGCTACGTCAATGCGCTGGCAAAGACCTGCGGCTCCGAAAACACGCTAAACCGCTACATTTTCGGCTTTTATCCGGATACGCGCGCTACATTGGGCTATAACGCCGGGACAGCGTCCTACGGACCGTTGAGCCTGCGCGGGGCGCCCCTGGTTCATCCCAACGTGAAGTTTTATAGCCGGCATGCCGGCGAACATGACCAAATTCATTCCGGCACACTGCGCGGCATCGCCGACTGCCGTTAAGGCGCGCTGTTTCTTGAAAGCTCCAGCATAAAAACCCAGCTAAATCTTGGCGCAGGCTTCACCGCCAGGCAGATTCATTTCAATTTCAAGACTGGAGTCCCTGTGTGCAGATGGGAGGAGATATTGATGGCTTGGGTCATTTCAAGGCAAAGAATAATAGCGGAGCAATTATTTACCAGATGCTCAATTCAAATTGCCCTGATCTGCACTGCAAAAGCTTTTATGCAGGCGGGCCTGTAACCTCGGATTAAAAGCTTGCCGAATGACTCCGCACTTGCTGATTTTGAGTGCGCTATCCCGCTGCCCCGTTATGCAATTTCAAATATAAATCTGACTGGCCGGTTCGGATTGGATAGGCTGCGATGGATCAGGGCCGGCTTCCATAATGACTCGTTTTGAAGCGGTCAGATCAAGCGCAGAGTTTTTACAGGTATTCGGCCTGGCGCTCCAAAGGTCCTGTTTGCTAGCTATACGAGTCAGAGATAGGTAGGCATTTCGCCCAGGGTTCTTTATTATCCATTAACCGGTTAAAATCCGGACATCCGAATGATGTATGCTGAAAATATCAGACATAATATGTAAGGTTTGCTGGTTTCCATCGAATGAGGTAATACCATAATTGCATTGTTATGAAGAAAAGTGATGTAATTGGATTTGAAATAGCAATTGGCTTGAATAACAGCGTCTTTCCTTCGTGTTATTTCAGCCCGGGCAAGACTATCTCTGCATAGGCTTCGGCTTCAAAAAGGTAAGGACAATCAACTTTATATAGTGCCTATGACGACAAGATGGCGAGGGTTGTGGCGACTGCTAACTTACCTGATCATTCTGATTATTTGCCCTTTGCTGGGCGTCTGGCTAACTGACAAGCCACTGAGTTCTTATTTGACGTTTCTCCCTGCCCCGGTGCAACCCCAATCACCTCCTTTTTCCTGGGCGGCCTTTTTTTTAATAGCCGGTTTTGTCATGTTATGCCTCAGGCCTTTTTTGAGTAAGATTATTTTTTCAAAAAAACAGCCCTTGCCTGAACAGCGGGAAAAATATCCTTTTCCTCGGTGGGGATGGCTGGGGGTAGCCCTTATGATTATTTCCTGGATACTGGCATGGAACCGCTTTGCGTGGTTCGAGCCGTTTCAGGAATTTACGTTTACCCCGCTGTGGCTAAGTTATATTCTGGTCATTAATGCTTTGTCTTACCGCCGCACCGGGAAGTGTCTGTTGATCAATCACACGCAGCATTATTTGGCGTTATTTCTCGTGAGCGCAATTTTATGGTGGAGCTTCGAGTACCTTAATCGTTTTATTGAGAACTGGTATTATATCGGCACAGCAGACTTAGGGCCGGAACGCTATGTTATTTTTGCCACTTTACCGTTCTCAACGGTGTTACCGGCCGTGCTCGGTACGGCTGAATGGGTAAATACCTTTCCACAAATCAGCGCTGATTTGAATCGCTTTAAACCGCTGAACATTCCGGTTTCGAAAGGTTTGGCTATGGCTTTAATAAGCGCCGGCGCGCTGGGTCTCACTGCGCTTGGCATGTGGCCTGGCAGCCTGTTTTTCCTGATGTGGCTGGTTCCGATATTATTGATTGTAGGATTACAATCCTTAACCGAAAAACCGCCTCTAGTGAGCGATATTGAAGCCGGAGACTGGCGGCGCATATGGACTTTGGCAGTTGCCGGTTTAATGTGCGGGATATTCTGGGAAATGTGGAATTCACACAGTCTTGCCTATTGGAAATACAGCGTTCCCTATGTGCAACGTTTTGAAATTTTTGAAATGCCCTTCCTCGGCTATGCGGGTTATTTACCGTTCGGTATTGTCTGCGGTCTGTTTGCTGATTTCATTCTGGCACCTTTTCCCAAGAAAACCGTATAAATGCAAGAGCAGGGTCATTCTGCAATCCTGAGCCATTGAACAGTTTAGGATGTCCTGATCAGCTTCAATCCTGGCGGCAAGGCTTCTCCAAAAATCTGCTTCTCTTCTTTTTCATCGAGTTCCTTAACGTGTTCAACCATATCTGTCCAGGATGACGGGGCTTTGCCCAGTTTGAGTTTTTCGATGACTTGCCGGCGCCTTATTTCATCGATATCCCTGGCCCGGTCTCCGCTCATACGCGCTATGAGCGTCGCGGCAAATCCCGCCTGTGGTATTTTCTTCCAGTCTTCAGACAGAACCTGTTCCAGCCATTTATCGGCAATGCCGGCGGGGATCACATTATGGCTGCTGCCGTGGAAGGGAATGCGCGCGCCGATGCGGCCTACCGCCCACCAGGTTTGATCGGGTTCGCTGGCTTTTTGCAGACGTTTCAACAACCATTCCCCCAATTGTATTTTCTTATTGACAGGCAGCCGTTCCAGGACGGCCGCAAGACGAACCATGTCATCATAGCCGCGATTTTTGATTTGTTTGGACATACCAGCTTGCCTTGCTGCGGCCGGATTAATATATATGGCAATATCGGCAAAAATTTGCTCTTGCGCCTGCACATTCAGTCCCCCGGCAATGCGTCGCCACAGCGTCCACCATTCTGTCCAGTTTTGGGTTTCATTAACAAACTGTATGCCCTGCGGATAGATTTTCCAAAGCTGCTCAACGCGCCAGTCATCCACCAGGTAGCCAAAACCGGGCCGCAAGCAAAAACCGGTCAGACTCAGCCAGACGCGTTCGTGCGCATCCGAGCGGCGGCGGTATTTTAAGCCCCCCAGCAGGACGGTGAACAAAGCTCTTAATAAGGGCGTTTCCCAGTCATTTCGCGAGCTATCCAATTTTTTTTCAAGATCAGAGCGCAGGTTTTTTACCGCTTTAGGATCAATTTGCCTGGATTTTGAGCCGAAAACTGCCTGTATTTTTTCGGCGGCTGCCGGAAATTGAGCAGGCAATCCCGCCTCCGCTTGCAGAGCTCCTTTCTTTCTGATCTGAAATTCAACATCCCAGCGCTGATTGCTGTCCGCAACGGAAACACACTGGATTTTAAGCGTGCCTGTTTCGGTCTGGGCAGCCGCCAGCTGGACTATGGCTTCCCCATTCGGCTTGTTTTCATCGCCTTCAAGAGCGACAGCCAGAGGCGGCAGGGAATGAAACAGATCGGTAATAGCTGTTACATCGCCGGCTTTGAACTCGCTGTCCCCTGACAGGGAAACCAGATGAAACCGTACCGGTATGCCTAAACGTAAGGCAAAACGCCGATCCTTCAGAATAACCTCATCACCTTCTTCACTGCCTTTGGGCAAGATGCAGACGCCTTGCTGCTGACTTGAATTACCGGTATCAATCAGCAAAAAATAACTGCGCGCCGCGCCGCCGCCGATTTTGATTTTTTTGTCGCGCCGGGCGATGGCGTAGCTTACCGCGCCCAAAGCGACGGACAGCTCCGGGTGTTTGTTTTCAAGCAATGCCGGCGCTTTGGAACGCCAGGAACTGATCAGGTCGACAACTCTTCGGGTAACAGGCCGGCTTCGGAACACGCCGCCATTGAGCAGAAGAGCATCGGGCACTTCGCCCGCTCCCTGTAAAGCTTCACGGCATGAGTCTTTATGCAATTTCAAGAAGGCAGCCAGGTGTTTGCTGACCGCCGGTTCAGCCGCATAAGGCAAGCCAAACTCAACCATGCCGCTGCGCTTTCGATCGGGCAAATCATCAATACCGGACAAGGGGAAAAAGCCATCCAGCGCAATGGCTTTGGCTTCCTCCCTGCTCAGGGACACGGAACGGGAGCCGCCGATAAGCCGGGAGCCGCCGCCCAGCAAGGTGACATTTAGATGCTCCGGCGCATCTTCGGCAAGCAGGCGTTCCTTGACCAGCCGGCATTGTTCAATCAGCTGCGATAAATCAGCGGCGGACAAGCGTTTTTCACCCTGAGTCAGACGGCTTTCCGCCAGATGAGCAAGCGCCAGATCAATATTATCCCCGCCCAGCATTAAATGATCGCCGACTGCAATGCGGGTTAGTTTTGGCTCCGGCCCGCCGTGCTCAACCTTGATCAGGGTCAAATCAGTTGTGCCGCCGCCGATATCGCATATCAGCAATAGATGAACATCAGCCAGCGCCTGTTTAATATTGCCTGCATTGCGTCTTAACCAGTCATAACAAACCGCCTGGGGTTCTTCCAGCAGCCGGACATTATTGAGCCCTGCAATTCGCGCAGCCTCCAGGGTCAAGGACCGTGCCGCTTCATCAAATGAAGCGGGCACAGTAATTACGACAGGCTGCTTTTCCAAAGGCGCATCCGGAAATTGATGCCGCCAGACCGTCCGAATATGGGCCAGATAACTGGCGCTGGCGTTTACCGGCGAGACCTTGCTGACTTCTTCGCTGCCGCCCCAGGGCAGGATTTCAGCGCCATGATCAACCGACGGATGGGATAGCCAGCTTTTGGCGCTGGCAACAAACCGGCCTTTGGTTTTTGCGCCTAACAGGCGCGCAGCCTCGCCTATAACAGCGGCTTCGCCCGCTGGAGAAAAACTGACGTCCGCCGCCGATAATTCGCCTTCCGCAGGATGATAACGCACCGACGGCAGCAAAGCCCTGGCCGCGACTTGTCCCGGCGCAACCAGCTGCTCGATCTGAAAAATCTGTATTTCCGGATCAGTTTTATCGGCTCTGGCAAAAGCTACAACGGTATGGGTTGTACCCAGGTCGATGCCGACTAAATAAGAGGTGGAGTGATTTTGCACGAAGTATTTTCTTCTCTATTAATTTATGAGGCCGGAAAACTTTGGAGATTTGCGGTATTCAGAAGATGAATCAGGCATTGATTTTAAATTTTCAGCGAACCGGCAAGATACATCCTTTCCCGGTTATTATCTTCAAGCCAGTTCATTGCCCCGCTCGCCCGTACAGATACGCCCGCCTTCATCAACGTTAATAACGAAAACCTTGCCGGCGCCATGCTGATGGGTATTGGCGATAGTCATAACGGCATCGAAAATGCTTTCCACCAGTTCATCGGGAGCGAAAATTTCGATACGTTTTTTCGGTACGAACGGCGTATAGTCCTGTTTGTCGATAACCTTTGCACGCCCGAAGCCTTCACAATCGGATACGCTCATGCCTGGAAAATTCGGTATCTCGAGCAGTGTCTGGGTGAGCTTGGACAGCATGAAGGGCTGGATATAGGCGCGAATTTCTTTCATGGCGAGGCCTCAGGTTTCGTGTTGCTCTTCAAAATTGCGGTAGAGTGCCGGCAACATGGTCAAGGTTAATAAGGTTGCGGTAATAAGTCCACCGATTATAACGACCGCGAAAGGTTTGGCCGTTTCCGAGCCGACGCCGGTGGAAAGCGCCGCCGGCAACAGCCCCAGTATCGCCATCAGCGCTGTCATCACTACCGGCCGCAAGCGGCTGACGGAACCCTGCAGAATGGCTTCGTGCAATGGAATGCCTTCGCGCCGAAGATGATTAATCTGGGTCAGCAGAATGACCCCGTTCTGCACGGCGATGCCGAACAAGGCGATAAATCCGACCGCCGCTGACACGCTCAAATGGATGCCGGTCAGCAGAAGAGCCACCAATCCGCCGATCATCGCAAAAGGCACATTCATCACAATCAATGCTGCGCTCTTGATAGACTGGAAGGCCCAGAATAGCAGGACGAAAATCAGGATCAGGCTGACCGGGACAATAAATGAAAGCCTTTTCATCGCCCGCTGCTGATTTTCAAACTGGCCGCTCCAGACTATCCTGTAGCCCGGCGGCAGTACAATCTGTTGAGCGACTTTTTTCTGCGCTTCGGCGACGAAACTGCCCTGATCGCGGCCTATCAGGTTGCACTTGATCGCAATGCGGCGCATGTTATCCTCGCGGCTGATTCGGGAAGCGCCCTGATTGACCTTGATTGCCGCCAACTCAGCCAAGGGAATGCGGCTGCCGGCCGCGGATAATACCGTCAGGTCTTCAATCGCTCCCACCGAGTCGCGCGCTGCACCGGTCAAGCGCACGGTAATGTCGAAACGGCGCTCGCCTTCCAGCATTTGCGAAGCAGCCTGACCGCCTACCGCCATCGATATCACGTCTTCAACATCGGCAACATTGATGCCGTAGCGGGCAATTTTGGCCCGGTCTATATTAACAACCACCTGGGCCAGCCCGGATTGCTGCTCCGCCGCCACATCGGTAGCGCCTTCCGTGGAGCGCAAAATACGGGTGATCTGATTGGCTTTTTCCTGGAGAACTTTAAGATCCTCGCCGAAAATCTTGATGGCGATTTCGCCTTTGACGCCGGAAATGGCCTCTTCCACGTTATCCTGAATCACCTGGGAGAAATTGAACTGCAGGCCCGGAAATACCGCCAGCCGCTTTTGCATCGCTTCCACCAGTTCGTCCTTATCGCCGAAACGCCAGGTATCTTTCGGCTTGAGATCAATCAGGATTTCCAGGTTATTAAAGCCTTTGGGATCGGTGCCGTCCTCGGGACGCCCCAATTGCGTCAGAATCGACCTGGCTTCGCTGAACTCCCGCAAGCGCCCGCGCACGTCCCGTTCCAGCGCCTTGGCCTTGGTCAGGGAAATCGGCGTGGGCAAGGTAATCGTCAGCCAGATATTGCCTTCATCCAGCTTGGGCATGAACTCGGTGCCGATTAAGGAAGTAGAGGCTAGCGATAAAGCCAGCAGCACGCCTGCGCCCATGAATAATTTGCGGGGATGGCGCAAAACGGCCTCCAGCAGGCCCAGGTACCGCCGCTCCATTCCCTGCACCAGAGGATTGTGCGACTCGGTGAGCCGGGGGCCGAGCAGGTAGCTCAACAGCACCGGCACCAAAGTCAAAGTGAGAATAAGCGAACCCAGCAGGGCGAAGCTCAGGGTAAAAGCCATGGGCGAAAATATTTTCGCCTCGACGCGCTGAAAGGTGAAAATGGGCAGGAAAGCGATAATTATAATCGCTTTGGAGAACAGGATAGGCCGCCCAAGCTCAACCGTCGTGCTCAGCAGCGACTGGCGCATATGCGCAACGCTGGCCTGCCGGCTGATTTCCAGCGTCACTTTGACCATGATCGCCTCCACCAGCACAACCGCGCTATCCACAATAATGCCGAAGTCGATCGCGCCGAGAGAAATCAGGTTGGCAGAAACATGCTCGGCATCAATAAGCATAAAAGCGAACAGCAGCGACAACGGTATGACCAGAATAACTACCATCGAAGCCCACATTCTGCGCAGGAAAATAATCAGAATCACTAAAATCAGCGCCGCGCCTTCGAGCATGTTGTGTTCCACGGTATGGACGGTGTGCCGCACCAGCTCCGTGCGGTCATAAATGGGGAAGATTTTAACGCCTTCGGGCAAGCCGTGGTCATTGAGGTATTCTATTTTCTCCTTTACGCCGCTTAACACCTCTAGCGCATCCCTGCCTTTAATAAGCAATACTACGCCTTCGACGATATCGTCCCGGTTGTTGTAACCGACAATGCCGTTGCGCGGCTGGGGACCAATCACCACCTCGGCGATATTTTTGATAAATACGGGTACGCCATCCCTGCTGGCGACGACAATGTCGCCGATTTCATCAGCGGACTTCAGTAAACCGGCGCCCCGGACTACCAAGGCTTCATAGCCATGCTCGATATAACCGCCGCCGGTATTGGCGTTATTGGCGGCGATTGCCTGATAGATTTCCGGCAGCGTCAGTTTGAAGTCTTTCAGTTTGTCCGGATCGACCTGCACCTGGTATTGCTTGATCCCGCCGCCGAACGCCACCACGTCAGCCACGCCCTGGACAGAACGCAAGGTGCGTTCGATCAGCCAATCCTGCAAGGCTCGCTGCTCGACCAGCGGAACAGTCGGCGCTTTGATACGGTAGCGGTAAATCTCGCCCACGCCGGTCGTCAATGGGCCCAGCAAGGGGGCGACATTGGCCGGCAGGCTGGCAGCCCGTAAACGCTCCAGCACTTGTTGCCTGGAAAAATAATCCTCGGCGTCATCATCAAAGGTCAGCGTTACCACAGACAAGCCGAAAATGGAGACTGACCGCATATTGATCAAATGCGGCAAGCCGTTCATTTCCTTTTCAATGGGCAGGCTGACCAGTTTTTCCACTTCTTCCGGCGCCTGGCCCGGATATTGAGTCACTACTTGCACGAAAACATTCTGCACATCGGGGAAGGCCTGTATCGACAGACGTTCGAAGGATAACACGCCGGCGACGGCCAGCAGCACGCCTGCGCCGATAACCAGCAGACGCTGTTGCAGGCAGAAGGCGATTATTTTTTGAATCACGACTGATCTTCCCCGGTCTGCTGCTCGGAATCCTGTTCGGTGCGCAGCAGCAGCGCGCCGTCAACCACCAGACGCTCGCCGGGCTTTATGCCTTCCAGAATCACGGCTCTGCCCTTGAGACGCAAACCTGCTTTGACCAGCCGCTTTTGGTAATGATAATCGCCGGCATCGATGTATACCCAGTCGGATTCATCTTCAGTAAACAGCGCGGTCAAAGGCACAACCACAGCCAGATCATTCGGGGTGCTTTGCAGTTCGACCGAGGCATACATGGAAGGCAGCAGCCGCATATCGGCATTGGCCAAGACGCAGCGCACTTTCACCGTGCGCGTGGTTTCATCCACTATCTGGCCAATATAGGCGACTGTCGCCTGAAAGCTTTCACCAGGATAGGCCGGCACCTGAACGAGCACTTGCGCGCCTTTATGAATCAGGCTGATGTCCTTTTCGAAAATATCCATTTGTAGCCACAGACTACTCAGATCAGAGATAACGTATAGTGGCGCTGGCAGATCGGGCCTGACTTCCATGCCAGGATTAATATTGCTTTCGGTGATTGTCCCGGCAAGAGGCGCATGCAGCACGAAACGGTTATCCATGCGTCCGCTCCGGACACCGAGATTCGCTAATTTAAGATGGGCCCGTTCGGCCTCGCTGCGAGCACGCGTCAAATTATCCCGTGCTTGTTCCTGATCCTTGCGCGGCGCGATTCCGTGCAAATAGAGTTCCTGCATGCGCTGGAAAGCATGCTTGGCCAACTCCAGATCCGACAAGGCATCCGTATAGGCCGACTGCGCCTGCCCCAATTCCGGACTGTCCAGTTCCGCCAGGGTGTCGCCTGCCTGAACAAGAACGCCCGTCTTTGCGATGGAACCTATCACTCGTCCGGCCACAGGCGAAGAAACTCTGGCGGTTCGTAATGCGTCATAAGCGATCTTGCCCGCTACCGGGTCCATAAGCGGGCGCGGAGTCAATTCCACGACAGCTTCCTTGATATAGCCGCGCTTGGGCGATTCAGGACCGAGCACCACCTCATTCGTGGAAAGCGCTTTGGCTGGCCGCGCCGGTATATTATGTTGGGGTTGACAGGCCAGCAGAAACATACCCATAAGGCTGGCGGCCAGCCGGATTGAATTGATAAACCGCATACTCATAATTTGATTTCTTCTCCATAAGCCATCAACAAATCCGCCCAGGCGTTGCTGCGATTTGCCAGGGCCGTGTAATAATCCAGCATCATCGCTTTGTAGCTGCGCTCGGCATCGATCAAGTCCAGCAAGCCCACGGCGCCTTTTTGATAGGCGAACTCCTGCGCTTTGCGTAATGCCTCGATGCGCTTAAGCACCGATTCCTCAAAGCGTTGAACGATGGCGTTCGCGCTGCGCCAGGCCGACAAGTCTTTCATGACTTCCGCCTGCACATTCAGCTCGATTTGCCTTAACGCCAGTTCGGCAGAATTCAATCCGACCCGAGCCTTGGAAATCTCGCCTTCCTGTTTGTAAAACAAGGGCAGCGGCACGCTGATGCCGATTCCGCCGCTGTTGGTGAAGAAATTACCGGGATCGCGCTGGTAAAAGCCGCTAACTGTAACATCGGGAATGACCAACCGCTGAGCCAGAGTGAGCATTTTCCCGGCCTGCTGAATGCGTAGCCGCGCGGCTTGCAGATCGGGCCGCCGCTCCAGGGCTTGTCTGACTAATTGTTCCTGCCCCGCTTGCGCAATTTGTGGCTTCGCCTCAGGCCAAGACTCCATAGCGAAAATTTCCAGACTGTTTTCAGGCCAGCCCAGCAGCAGCAGCAGATCGGCGCGCGCGCGGTTCAAGGCTGACTGAGCCTGATCCAGATCGCCTTGCGCTTTCAGGCTTTCGACCTCTATGCGGGTAAAGCCGGTCTCGGCAATATCGCCGACTTTGAGCCTGACGGCATTGACACGCAGGATTTCCCGGTACCGGTCAAGATTATTACTTGCCACTTCGGCAGTTTTTTGCGCCAGCAGCAGATTGTAATAAGCGCGCCGCACCGCATTGGTAAGTACCCGCAATATATCCTGCAGGTCAAGATTTACCGCTTCAGTAGCCAGTTCGCTGCTTTCTATGCGCAAGTGGCGCTTGCCCGCTGTCTCGATGAGTTGTTCAATCTGCGGCGATACCGCAGGCAGCGGCTGATGGCTGTTTTCCTTTTTAAACATTTCACTGCTCAGTGAGGAAATGGTAAAACTGAGCTTCGGGTTTGGAATTGCGGCGGCGATAATCTCTTGAGCCAGAGCGGTGTCAATATTGAAACTAGCCGCAATCAGATCGAGATTGCGCTGATAAAACAACGCAATGGCCTGCTGTTCAGTAAGAGCTAAACGACTTTCTGCAACTGGAGTAATTTCCGCTCGAAGTGCCAGCGTCCATAGAGCTAAAACCAGGCAAACTAAAGTTTTTAAATAGAATTGTAAGTGCATTTCTCTTTACGCCCAGGAAGGAGGCGGGAAAGTCAAAATTAACGTATTTCCATCATTATTTTTTGAATCTTATTCAGCACTTGCTGTTGCTGCTCTGTTGAAAGTTTACTGAAGTCCTGCTCAAAATCGGCCAGGCTATAGGCTGTCTCATCAGCATTTTTCTCTGACAGTTCAATACCGCAATCGGTAAATACCCGCTTAATCGGCGTTGCAGCATTTGTCAGCGGCATTGATCCGGATAAGACCCTTCCGATCAGGGTATTGATACGAATAAAAATGGCTTGTCCGGTCAATATATCATCAGCGATGCGTTTGGCGTATTCTTTGGTATAGGCGCGGCGCTTGGAATCCTTGAAAGTCCGCATTTGAATCGTAACAGCGGGGTTTTTATCGATCTGATATTCCAGATTAAAGGTTCTGTCCTGCGAAGTGATCAAGGTTTCGGTATCAATGACAGCTTGTAATTTGTTTTCCTTGCAAACGATTTCCAGCCGGATCTCGTCGTAAAGATCATGCCGCGGTAGAGGCGATCTGGCAAAGCTGTAAGCCGCATTGGTTGCTCTGTCCCTGTCCTGGTGATAGATCCAGTCTTCATCTGCCGGTGTGTTAATGGCATAGAAAACCAGGAGCGCCAAGATGATTTGTTGAATGATTGTGGCGAAGAAACGGCTGTATTTCATCTTGATGGAGGCCTTGAAAAATTTGAATGATTGTCAGTAGATAGAGAATTATGACAGAAGCGGGGCGATGATAAAAAACGGAAGCCTTTAATCGTCAGCAAAAACTAAAAACGGACGACGCTCCCTGCAAATATATTCAATAGCCCAGCAAATTCCGTATTTTAATCTCATCTTTCAGGCACAAATCAAAACAAGACATAAACAGCAGAAGTTTGATAACAGCTTGCGATGCTAACCGGACATAACAACAGATTGCCATCATGGCGCCTGGTCTGCTTCTCCTCAAGTGGAGCAGACCAGGCGCCATGACGGCCTTACCGGACTTTTGGATAAACTAACTCATGCTCCAGCAAAATAATCCCTATGGCAATCCGGCCAGGGTGATTGATACTCTACGGATAGCCAAAAGCTTATTTCTTATTATTCAGCAATTTTAACCAGCCAGCCGCCGCTGCCTTTGCATTTATTGTGACCCTCGGCGTTTATATTGATTCTGGCATAGCCCCCCTTTAATTTATCGGGAAGCGTGCCGCTTACCTGAAAACCCTGAGCTTTAGGCGTGACTTTAACATCCACGGGCTGGTCTTTTATCGCAACCTTAATGCTATCAGGATTAGTATTGGGCGATGCTGTAAAAGAAAAAGCCGATTGCGCCGCCATCTCTGCTTTTTCAGCCGGGACAAATTCGGTAAATCGCGGTTTGGCGCAGGCTTTTTGGCTGCTACTGCTGCTGCCGCCATAAGCCCAAATATTGCTGTTGATAATCGTCAAAACAAGTATCCAGAACAGTTTATGTGCTTTCATCGTTAAACCTCTCGTGCAGTTATTTTTTATGAATAGGTTCGGAAAAATCCCTCCTCCCCGAATCATTGTTCAGCAACTCCTCCAGCCGGTGTTGCCTGGCCGGATGCCCGGATGAATTTTCAGGGCTAATTCATTTAAAATCGCTATTTAATTGCTATCCTTAACGTTTTAAAGAGTAGTAATTAAAAAATTGCGATAGCTTCAGCTTGCTGATCTACCAACGATTTTTTCAATCCGGCTCAGGCGAGGACTATAAAATCATCCGGGCAAATCCCCGCTTATTCTGACATCTCGGGACTTTTCTATCATATCGCGAAAAATGCCGGCAGTTGAAAAGCATTATGAATAATTTTTTTATGACCGATCAGGAACTCGAACAATTTTTTTAGCAAGCTACAGTACAAAGAGCGGATGGACACACTCGACAGTGAAGATTCCTGTGCCGTTTGATTTTAGTAATCACTTGATGCTCATCAAATCTTCTGACAGCTAATACGATGACCAAATATTATGCGCATAGCGCAAACAAGAAAAGCAGGCAATGGCATTTGCTTAAAAACCATTTAGAAAGTGTTTCTGAATTGGCTGGACAGTATGTTTTCGGCTGGCATGGAGAAGAAGAAAGCAAGCTTGCGGGGCTTCTGCACGATTTAGGTAAATATGGTGATAAATTTCAAAACCGCTTAAAAGGTTTGGATAATGGCTTGGACCACTGGTCACAAGGCACTTTCTTAGCCATCAAAAAAGCTGGAGCTTGTGCCGCAGCTATCGCAATACAAGGTCATCATATTGGTTTACAAAGTCTGCAAAAAGAAGACCTACAAAAATTGAATCCAAAATCGTTAGTCACATATCACCCCCAAGGCTTGACCCTAAGCGAAACCAATATAGCGCTGCTAGAGGAGCGATTAAATCATGACGGTTTTTTTGTGAAAAACCGCAAACGCGACTTTTCAACTCGCTTTTAGGCGAGTCCGAAGCACGTGTGGACAATATGCTAGATGTACGGGGCTTATTTTCAGCCTTAGTCAATGCTGATTTTATCGTCACGGGGGCACATTTTAACGGTGATGAACAAGGCAAAATAACGCGTAAACAAAGCTTAAAACTTAATGTACTGGCGTTGCTGGCGGAGTGCTGGAGAATTTTGCGGCAGTGGCGTGAGAGGAGCCACATAATCATCTGAAAGCCGCTATATTAAAGGATTGTTGAATTTCATTTTTCAAATATAGCCCACATAAATCCCCCATTGATACGCTGTTGCTCTG
This sequence comes from Candidatus Methylobacter favarea, assembly GCF_902806695.1. Taxonomy (GTDB): domain Bacteria; phylum Pseudomonadota; class Gammaproteobacteria; order Methylococcales; family Methylomonadaceae; genus Methylobacter_B; species Methylobacter_B favarea. Next base: position 14,849 of record NZ_CADCXN010000080.1, read on the forward strand.
CCTTATGCGTATTTGGCTAATGCTTTTTATCGGGCTATAGCTTATCTAATTCAGTGATAGTAAACGCCACTCATGCCGATAAATATCATAACCAAGCCCTCAGCCGTGACTATAGTTTTTCTTTTCACTAAAAGAATAACTGCCATGACGAACAGCGACAGAAAAGACTTATACCGTTTCCTTGAACAGTCCGGGTGCGGAATTTATCAAAACTCTCAGCACTCCGCCGACTACGATAGTCATCACGTGTTTTTTGCAAGGCTGCTTCGTAAACATCTGCAAAAGCAGAAAGACTAGGTGAACAAGTAAGAAATTATATGCGTCAATACCCCCCTGCCTATGACAAAAAGTTTTGCTCACAAAAGTTTTGCTCAAAAACGCCATAAATAGCATATTTGCCAGGCTCAAAAGCGAACTCAGAGTTCTTATTTGATACCGGCTTGCCTATTAGTATCAATGGCTTAAGGTTGGTTGGGTGACTTCCAAAGGTTCTACAATTGTGGAACTTTTAGGCGTTTTATTCTGTTTTGAATTACCGGTTTTTGCAGGTTGTATGACTTCGCTTAAGCCAAGGTGCTGCGTCTGGAGGCACGGCAGCGCAACCTTTTACAGCCTTTTTTTTATTTCAAATGTGAGGTTTTCTTAGGTTGTATGACTTCGCTTAAACCGAGGTTGCGCCTGTACCCCCGGCTTGGCAACTTTTTACGGCTTTTTTTATTTCAAATGTTAACTTTTAACAACCTGTATGACTTCGCTTTTTCTTGGGGCAGCGGCCATTCATTGCGGAGCGTTTCTTTCCTGCTTCCGTTTTAGGCCCCGTGCTGCACCCGCCGTGCCATTTACAGCGGCCATTGTCATAAACCCCTTTCTGTTTGCACGGCGTCCCGGCCTGAGTTTTTACGCCGCATACTAGGTCAGCCAGATCGTTAGGCAGGGGATCGTGTTTTGGCGGTGGATAATCATCATCGCGTTCCCACCATTCGGCAAAGGCAGCCTGTGATCGCAGACGATGTTCTTTTAGCCGTTTTCGTTGTTCTGGGGTACTCATGACCTGGATATTTGCTTGATGGATGCTATCTCATGCCATTTTAGCGTACTCACTGGCTCGGCTGATTTCTATAATTTCCGTTTTAAAAATTCTTTGGGCAAAAACCATGCATGGCAGGCTTTCGGACTTTATCAGGGCTTCGGGCTTATTTGGGGCCTTAATTGGCTAATTTTGCATATGAGAAAAAAGACTTGGGGCGCGCAAAGGCCATTCAGTTCTGTAGGGTTCTGACCCGCCCCTGCCGCTGTGGGCTTTTAGTATTAAAAATTTTACCGGTAAGAATAAACCTGGAGGCGGACAAAGGTAGCCATTAACAGCCAGGTTTTGACCCCCCTATTGGCTGTCCATCACTAATGCCTTCAGACCTTCGCTAAAGACCTCGCAATTGTGCAGCGCCTCGCCCAAGCCAAGCGAACCGTTTTGCGTCAAGATCGTATGAAGCATTAACGCCAGGATACCAACGAAGTCGTCAGTTGTTGCGCCTGGCCCCAGCTCACGCGCCAGGGCATACGGCAGCCGTAAAAAGCGGCCTTGGTGGTTTCAATTTCGGTTCGGGTTTTCATAATGTTATCTCAATCATGCATAGTCATTTAATTGAAGTAATCTGTGCGGCTTGGTTAATAATGCCTATATCACTTATTATGCCGCTCTGTACGCCTTGGTAGGCGTGGCTTATCGTGAATTGGTATGAAATTACGCTAGGCATTTGATTGTTTCTTTTTTGTTGCGAATGTTAAGTTTTCTGAAGTTTTCGGCTGATTGATTTTGCGCGTTGAAAGTCCCGACTATACAGCAGTATGGCCGGGCATGTGGTTACTTTTGCTCCTTTGCCATTTCCTTTTGACGCCATGCCGATTATTCATTTACCGAAATGAAGGTACTGCAAAACCGCCTTCGCAGACTGGACTCGGCTTCCTGCAAGGTGGTGTTAGGCATGATGATGATTAACTCATGACCGGGCTTCTCGGTGTTCTGATATGTATAAGCACGAATGTTGGCTTGCAGCTCAGCGGCTTCCTGCTCGGCTGCTTCCTTTGCCCTTGTCAGGAAGTATTACCGCGCGGCAGGATCCTCATGGCATTGCGTTGTGGTTTCATTGATGATTGTTTGATCGGTTTCCTCGATACTGGCAAGCCAAGCCAGGATTTCCTTTTCATCTGCCAGGCTGAGTCTGTTGGCTGCAAGCTCATTTTTTATTTTGTTTGCAGTATTTCGCGGGCTACCGGTGCTACTCGTGCTACCGTCAGCAATGACGCGGCCTGTAGCGGTAGCACCTTGTTTTTTTGACGTGCTACCGGTGCTACCAATTGGCGTTGAAGTTGTTATTTCAGGTGGCTGGTATCGCTGAAACAATTCAATTAGGCTCATTGGCGCGACTCAACCGGCGTAATTTCATACAGCCGGATATTGCTGCCCTGTATTTTATGCTGACGTTGGTTTTTGCCCGCTTCAGTGTCGCGGCTCAACCAGCCCGCCTTGATCAAGGCTTCGATCACGCGCTTTTGATCATAGCCGACGGTGGCGTCCTTCAGGCCAGCCGGTTATCCCGTATTCCGTCGCCAGCTCGCCCGCCACAGCGACCAGGGCAAACGCCCGCGCCACCCATAGCTCTTGCGGTTGCAGCCCGTCAGTAACAAATGCTTTCTGAGACTCTTCTAGCAAAGCGCCGAAGTCTTGCGGATCAGCAACCAGTCTTTTCAAAAAAGCAATGCCCGCCACGCCGTAAAAGTCAGTTGCGTTTTTCTGTAAGGTATCAGAAAACAGCCGCCCGTCCGCCATGCCATGCAGATCGTCAAACGCGCCATAGCGCCCGAATACGGGGATCTGCAACAAGCGTACGGACTGCCCGGCTTTAAAACCGGCAAGCCTTTCTCTTGAAAATGACTCTCTAAGGTTTTTTCGCCATTTGACAATAAAACAATGCGCCACTTGTGGACATGCCGCGCCGTCCCCCGCACGTTAGCCCGCTGCTTACCTGTGCCATTGCCCAAGGCATAAATAACCTGGTTGACTTCACGCGCGTCAGAGTCGCCCATTTCGTCTAACGCCAGTAGGTTGTCGTTATATAAAACAGCTGCGGCTTCCAGGCCGTTGCTGGTAGCCCGCCAGGACTTGCGAAAACCTTCCCCGCCCCAGATCGACCCGGCTATTTTATGCCCGGTGCTTTTGCCTTGAAAGCTATCGCCCCAGATATGAAAACCGGCATAGTCGATATGGCATTTATACAGTAATGGCCCGGCAAAGCCGACACTGGCCTGAAACAGAAGCATTGCGTTACCCGTGCAATACCGGCTGATATGCTGCTGCCAGTCCTTCAGGCTGCCGCGCTGTGCATATTCAGCGGTGACGGCATGATCGGTTTGGAAAAAAATATCGTCGCGCCTGCCGATGACCTGATCAGGCAAAACAAATACATTGCCATGCCAGCCCACTTTTAACGCACACTCAAGGCGCTTTTTAGGCCGCTGCGACTGCAAGTAATTCGGCAAATGCCCGCGCTTATGGTGATCGATCTTTAAGCCTTGCCCTAGCAATTCAGCCCGCAATTCTTCACAGCCTCCGGCCAGCATATCCAGCGGCATAAGCCATTTTGCCCAGCGCCTGCGCTGGTTGATAAAGCGTAACAACAGACCGAAGTTTTTATCGCTACTGTCGCAACTGCCCGCGTCAATATAAAGCGGATCGCAGATATACTCGTCAAAGAGCATTTCTTCGCCTTTACTATTCACTTTCAGGCCGTGATAGTAAACGCCCCGGCGCTTTTTATCTTCACTACCTTGAAACGCTACAAACGACTCATAAACGCCATAGCAAGGCCGCTGCGGTATTTCTATAACTTCAAGTTTTGCCCCGGACTCTTTGCCGCCGGTAGCACTGGTAGCACCTTCATTTTTATTGGTGCTACCGCTACAGACCCCGCCAGCATTGGCGGTAGCCACGGTAGCCTCGGTAGCACCGTGAATATCAGAAGCTGGCTGTTTTTCATTTTTTGCGCTTTTCTTCTTTTCGCGCGGTTTGCCGCCTGCGCAAAGATATAGCCAAGCGCTTCTTCAGCTTGGCCAGAGCTAACCTGAGCGTCGCTCTCGGTTGTTTTGTAAGTTGATACTTTCGGTTTTTTGGCTTTTTTGGCGCGAATCTCTTTTAATGTAGCGTCGCGGATGGCATCCAGCTTACTAAAGTTTGGGTGTCTCATATTCCGCACTCCACTGCCAGGTTGCTAATGATATCTTCGGCCTGCTCAATGCGGCTCAAGTCGTCCGGGCTGAGAATGTCGCCATTAACTAGTTGACGAACCGCTGCCGATAGAATGAGGGACTCAAATACGGCCAGATCGAAGAGTTCACATTTTGAGAATTTGGGGCATTAACTTTCTGCCGACTGTAGCCCTCTGCGGCGTTTCAGGCATCAGATCAGCCAGCGTTAGCCCAACTGAAGCAACAATGTCGGCAACGCTGCACCCCGCGAAGCAGTGTAGTAAAACCTTGTCGGTATCGGCCAGCTTAATCGCTAGCGAGGGGCTTTTGTCGTTGTGAGCTGGACAACATGAGAGCCACTTGTTGGCGCCCGTCTTGTGGACTTTCTCCAGGCGTGACAGTAGGGTATCTATTTTGACATTTGGCAATTTCCTCGCCGGGGGTGCAATCCATTTATCTGGTGTTATAATACGCACGGTTTTCTGATATTTTGAATTGCAATCCCCGGTCATGATAGTGATAACCGGGCTTTTTTTATTTACGTTCAGCGGCTTTGGCGTCGATCCGGTCGTCAAGCTCATATTCCAAAAAGCCGACGCTCTTCTCTGAGAATCGAATGGGCTTGGGGTATTTATCGGCTTTTACCAGGGCGTAGAGGGTGTTGCGTCCGATTCCCATTTTTTTACATGTTGCGGGGATGCGTAATACGTTTTTATTTCTTGATGATTGCATAATCCAAAATTCTTAAAAATTATGCACATTGGGCGGGTTTTATTGCGGCGGAGAAATCTAGCAACTGTGCAATGTTGTTCAAAATAATACGATAGCGTATACATTTTGTTTGCATTACTGAGTTATATGCTAGGTTAATCTAACAGGATCCTTTAGTACTGGAGCCTGTTGCAATAAAAAACCACCGTAGTGCGGAGGTCATGGTGCAATTAAACCGCGTCCTAAGCGCGGGAAATGTTGGTGTTGTAAATTGTTGAAAATGGCCTGCCATGATGGGTGTCGTGGCGGGCTTTTTTATGCTTATCGCAAAATTCAATAGCACTCAAAGCTTGGCACACGGACAGCTATGTATAAAGACGTATCGCTCAAATTACGCAAATAAATAGTCTCTACAATGCGTTTGCGTACTGAATTTATTCTGTATCCTACTATGGGTTACCAATAAACGCGGCTCAAATCGCATCTATTTCAGCCTTGGCTTTTGCGATCAATGACTTGGCGATCTTATCCACAAGGGATAGTGGCCTGTACGCATTGACTGACCAGTATCTTGTGTTTCATGTTTGTTGACAATGTATTTCACAATTTCGGCATCAGTTGTTTTTCTTGAACGTGACGATCACGCCGCCAGCCTTGAGAGCGTCCAGATAATCCGCCCAGGCTTGCATCATCCGATGACGCTCAACTAAATGGGCCGTGCGGTTGTAGTCCCTGCCATTGGGGTCTTTCACGGTATGGGCCAGTTGGTGCTCGATAAAATCAACACGGAAGCCTAATATTTCATCCAAAATCGTTCTTGCCATAGCCCTAAAGCCATGCGCCGTCATAACGTCCTTACCATAGCCCAGGCGTTTCAAGGCCCCATTCAGAGTATTCTCACTCATGCACCTGTCGCCGCTGTGCGTACGCTCTGACTGGAAAACAAACTTGCCGCGCCCGGTCAAGGGCTGCAGCTCGGCAAGGATGTCAGCCGCTTGTTTTGATAAAGGCACAATATGATCCAGCCTCATTTTCATCTTCCCGCCAGGAATACGCCATTCTCTGGGATCCAAATCAATATGCTGCCACTCTGCCGAGCGCAGTTCGCCAGGGCGCACAAACACCAGGGGCGCAAGTTTCAGGGCGCAAACGGCTGGAAATGAGCCTTCATAGCCATCTATCGCGCGAAGCAGCCCGGCAACCTGTTTCGGCTCGGTGAGGGCGGCGAAATGCTCTTTATTCGCTGTACCTAATGCGCCCTTCAAGTCCTGAGTAATATCACGGTCACACCGCCCAGTGGCCACAGCATAGCGCCACACCTGGCCGCAAGCCTGTAAGGATTTATGCGCTGAGTAAGCCGTTCCGCGATCTTCAACGCGCCGCAAGCACGTCAAAATATCTCTTGGCATAATGTCCGCTATGGGCCGTTGCCCCAGCCAGGGCAAAACATAACCTAGCAAGCGCGTGGGCCTGTCGCTTTTGTCATTGCATTTTTTATCCAGCCATTCCTTAGCAATCGCATCAAAAGTGTTTTCAATGCTGCCGGCCTTTTGAATCTTGCGGAGTATGCTGGGATCTCGCCCTTCGGCAATCTGGTTTCTTGCCGTGTCCCGTTGATCTCTGGCCGCTTTCAGTCCGGTTTTGCATATTCTGATTAATTTGAACACTGATTCTGGCCGAACTTGAACACCTAAAACCTAACGCATCGGTGGAAGTGAATTTTTACTCCAAGTGTTCAACTTGGGTCAAGGAATTCATTTTTTTTCGCATCGATTCGCCTTTCAAATTAATCCGGTGGGCGTTGTGCATCAGCCGATCTAAAATGGCGTCGGCTAAGGTATTGTCACCAATAGCTTGATACCATTGTTCTGTTGGTAACTGACTGATAATGACAGTTGCCGATTGCTCATAGCGATCATCCATAATTTCCATCAAGTCATTTCGGGTGGCGGCATTTAAAGGTTCCAGGCCCCAGTCATCAATGATCAGTAAATCCAGACTGGCGATGGCTTTTAGCAATTTACTGTAGCTGCCATCCGCCTTGGCTTGTGTCAATGCGAGGATAAGACGCGGAAGGCGGTAATATCGGGTGCTGTAACCTTTCAGACAGGCTTGATGACCGAGTGCGCAAGCAATAAAGGTTTTGCCCGTGCCGCAAGGGCCGGTCAGCAACAGGTTCTGGGCTTTTTTTAGCCAATCACACATCAGCAGCGACGCCATTTGTGACGGCTGTAAGCCTCTGGCGGGCTGATAATCAAGGTCTTTGGCATGCGCCTTGAGTTTAAATTTAGCAGTTCCTATCAAGCGTTCCTGTTTACGCTGATTGCGCTCCTGATCTTCGTGATCGACTAATAATTGCAGACGTTCGGCAAAGGCTAAACCTTCATAAGTGCCAGGCTGTTCCAGTTGGGTTTGCAGCGCCGAGGTCATGCCGCTTAGTTTTAGTTGCCGTAGTTGGCTGAGAGTATGTTCAATCATGTTAAAGTCCTGTATTTAAAATTGAGCATTCAGTGCCTTCAAAATCAAGGTGATGCAGACCCTGTTTGCTCAACTCTTTAGGGGTTAGTGGAAACTCTTGGCGCCACGAATGTTTTCATGGTCCTGAGGCAATAACGAAAACTGCACTGGCGAAGCTGTTGGCAGCTTATCCCGGTTGCTTTGCAAAATGGCTTTCACGTTTTTCAACTTGAACAGGGCTTCCTTGTTGGCAATTGCACAGGCTTGATTCAAGCGGTCAGCTGGATAGGTTCGGTTGAGATTCAATAAGCCCAGACAGATGCGGTACGCTTGTTCAGGATGCGCTTTACGCTGTAATTGGGCCTTCACCCACTTGAGTACTTCAGGCCCTATCGATTGTGCCCAGTTCATTAAGCGTCCGGGCGTCCATTGCTGATGCAGGGCATGCTGTTCCGGCATGTGCCCTGGCTCTGTAGTCATGCCGGGATAGAACTTGCGGACATGAGTGGCGATACGCTTGTTAAGAAAGTAGACCTCAATCAGTTTATCGCCGGCATGCAGCTCAACCTGTTCGCCCACGCAGTGGTGCGGCACCGAGTAGAGGTGCTGGTCGTAGATAAGGTGATAATCGATATTCACACGGGCGGTTTTGATGTCCGTGTATTGATAAGCATGCTTGGGTAACGGTGACAAGGCCGGTTGATCGAGTTTTTCAAACCACTGCTGACGGTTGCCTGGCATTTGCTTGAAAGGCTTCTGATTCAGTTCGGTCAATAAGGCGCGGATACACTGATTCAGCTCCGCCAAAGAAAAGAAAGCGTGATGGCGCAGTTTGGCCATAATCCAGCGCTCAACGAGTTGGACACCGGCCTCAGCCTTGGCTTTATCCTTGGGTTTATAAGGTCTGGCAGGCATCACGGCAACGGCATAATGAGCTGCCAACTGCTGATAACCGGGATTGAGTTCGGGTTCGTAGCGACAGGCTTTATTCACCCCGCTTTTTAAATTATCCGGAACCAGCATCACGGGTGTACCGCCGAAAAATTCAAAGGCCCGCACGTGACTGCCTAACCAATCCGGCAGACTCTGACTCCAGGTCGCCTCGGCAAAAGTGTAATTGGAGGCGCCTAACACCGCCACAAAGATTTGCGCCGTGCGTATGTCACCGGTTGCGGCACAGATTACTGACATTGTGGGTCCGGCGTAATCGATAAACAACTTTTCACCGGCACGATGGGTCTGCCGCATGGAGCGTTTTTGCTTCTTCAGCCAGTCGGCATAACGGGCGCAGAACTGTGAGTAGCTATAGCAACGATTCGGATAGTGCCGGGTATATTCCTCCCAGAGCAACTGTTTGGTCAGGCCTTTTTTCTTCAGCTCCAGATGAACGTCTGTCCATACCGGTTCCTGGAATTTGGCTGAAGGCAGGACATCCGAACGAGGATAAAACTTCAGGGCTAAAGTCTGATCATTCCAATCCTCCGGTAGCGGCCAGGATATATTCAGCTGTTCGGCCCGTTTTAAGATGTTTTGAATGCTGCCGACGCTGATTTTCCGGATACTTAATCCGGCGCTGTAGCTGAGTCTGAGTACTTCTCTTAATTTTCGCATTGCTGTTCTCTTCGCTGACATATCTTTCCCACAAAAAGCGGCAAGGATAGTCTGGTTTGATAAACAATGCGTTAGATGGGATTCTGGTAACTTGAACAGTCATTCCGGCAACTTGAACACCGATTCTGGAAAATCCAGAAAAGTGTTCAGCTTGAAACCAGAATCAGTGTTCAAGTTAAATCAGAATAGGTGTTCAGATTGGTTCAGAATGGGTGTTCAGGTTGCGCCAGAATATGCAGGTTTCAGGATAGACGCCCAAGGCCAGGGTTTTCTCTTTACCCCCAAACCGGTATTTAAACCTAAAGTATTTTGAGCCGTTGGGATTAATCAGAAGAAACAGGCCTTTGCCAACGGACTTTTTATACGGTTTGTCTTTCGGCTTGGCATTCTTGATGGCGATATCTGAGAGCATTTTGGGGTATCTCCTTTCGGTTAATGGCATATACCCCTGAAATATACCCCTGTAATAGGCGGATGTCAATGTACCCTATCGCACTATGCCGGACAATAAAAAACCCGCTAAGCCTTGTAACTTACGGGTTTGTGGACGTAGTTGAATCTGTTTGAATCGACTGGTGGCGCGCCCGAGAGGATTCGAACCTCTGACCTCAGCCTCCGGAGGGCTGCGCTCTATCCAGCTGAGCTACGGGCGCGTGGCGCGTATTTTAACCGATCAGCCCGGCAATTACGATAACATTGTTCTCAAACTCGCCAGGCTTGCTTTGCCTCGCTCTTTTTTAACTTCCGGGTCCAGCTGTTTTTTGTTGACCCATTCCAGGTCATCGGCAGGCAATTCGTTTAAAAACCGGCTGGGTTCGCATTCGGAGACTTCGCCGTAGCGTTTGCGGTGCGTGCAATAGCTGAATGTGCAGGTGCGCTGGGCGCGGGTGATGCCGACATAGGCGAGGCGGCGTTCTTCTTCTATGTTGCCGGTTTCTATGCTGTTTTGATGCGGCAGGAGGTTTTCTTCCATGCCGATCAGGAATACATGCGGAAATTCCAGGCCTTTTGCCGCGTGCAAGGTCATCAGGCTGACCTGATCGCTGGCTTCTTCCTGCCGGCTTCTTTCCAGGACATCCATGAGCATGATTTTGGCGACAATTTCAGCCAGGGGTTTTTCTCCGTTCGTGTCCTTGGCGGCAATGCGTTTAAGCCAGTCGATCAGCTCGACTACATTCTTCATTTTGCGCTCGGCTGATTCCCTGGTTTTGCTGTTTTCCCTTAACCACTGTTGATAATCGATTTGATCGATGACCTGTTCGATAACGCCAAAGGTATCGCCGCGCTCAATACGGTCTGCCGTATCAACTATCCAGTTGCTGAATTTCCTGAGACGCTGTATTGATTTTTCCGAGAGCTTTTGGCTCAGCCCCAACTCGGTGCTGGCGGCAAACAGGCTGATATGCCGTTCGTTGGCATACGCGCCGAGCTTTTCCAGAGTGCGCGGGCCGATTTCCCGCTTCGGGGTGTTGATAATGCGTAAAAATGCCGCATCATCGTCCTGATTAACAAATAATCGCAGATAACCCAGAATATCCTTGATTTCCGAATAGGCGAAAAACGACGTGCTGCCGCTGATAAAATAAGGAATATTGTTTTCGCGAAGGCCTTTTTCGAACAACCGGGACTGGTGGTTGCCGCGGTATAAAATCGCATAATCCTGATAGTTGCTGCCGGTTTTGAATTTATGATGAATGATTTCGGATACGATTTGCTGGGCTTCAATCAGATCATCCTTGTGGCTTAAAACCCGTAGCGCATCGCCGTAGCCCAGCTCGCTCCACAGCCGTTTTTCAAAGGCATGGGGATTGTTGGCGATGAGCCGATTGGCGGCCTTGAGGATGCGGCCGGTGGAGCGGTAATTCTGCTCCAGCTTGATGACTTGCAGGCGGGGGTAGTCTTTTTGCAGTTGCGCCAGATTTTCCGGCTGCGCGCCGCGCCAGGCATAAATAGACTGATCATCATCGCCAACTACGGTAAACCGGCCCAGACTTCCGGCAATTAATCTGATCAGCTGGTATTGGGTGATATTGGTGTCCTGGTATTCATCCACCAGCAAATAGCGGATTTTGTTCTGCCATTTTTCCAGAATCGGGGGATGTTGTTGAAACAGCAGCACCGGCAACAGAATCAGATCGTCAAAATCAACAGCGTTATAGGCTTTCAGGCTGCGGGTATAGTCCGCGTAAAGATGCGCCGCCGGATATTGCTCGGCTGCTGCCAGGGCCAAGGATTGTTCCGGCGTAACAAAGGCATTTTTCCATTGCCCGATTTGCCGGGCATAGCCGTCAAGATTATCGATATCGCAATCCTTGGTGCCGTGGCTGATCAGGTTGCGCAGCAGCGTATGTTTGTCCTGCTCGTCAAACAGCGTAAGACCGGACTTATAGCTCAGTGTTTTATATTCCGCCCGCAGTATATCCAGCCCCAACGCATGAAAAGTCGATATCCGCAACCCGCGGCTTTGCCGGTCGTCCAGCAGTCTTGAGACGCGGCTTTTCATTTCCCGGGCGGCTTTATTGGTAAACGTTACGGCGGCAATATTGCGCGCCGGCACGCCCTGTTTTACCAGGTAGGCAATTTTTTCGGTAATAACCCGCGTTTTGCCGCTGCCGGCTCCGGCCAGCACCAATAGCGGATGATCAATCATCTTCACGGCGGCTTGTTGTTGGGGATTTAATTGGGACATTAATAGGTTATTAAATTGATAAGCTTATGGAGATGTTAAGCCGGTTTCTTGTTGTCCCGGAGTCCTCGCTACGAGTGAGCGGAAGTACACAGACTTGCAGGAGCTCCGGACTTATTGCGGTTGCCCTGCTTTAAGCTGCGCCAATTTGTTCGGCAGAAAGTAATTCTAAACCTTCAATTCTTGCAAAATGCCGGGTATTAGCAGATACCAGTTTTAAGCTGTGCTGTAATGCAGTCGCGCCGATCAATAAATCTTCGGCCTCTATTAACAGCCCTTTTTGCTTCAAGTCCTGGTAGATCTTGGCGGCTTGCCGGGCACAAGCCGCATCGAAAGACAAGATATTCATATTTGCAAACATCATCTTCCAATATTGATCTTCGTCCTGATTATCTCCCCGCAATAGCTCATAGACGGTAATGCTGGAAACAGCAAAACGGTAAGATTGCTAGGTAAGCTGATATAGAACCGTTTTATTTTTGTCAGCTTTCCTGGCTCGCTTATGGGCAATCAGCACATTCGTATCCAGGCAAATCATTTCCATTTTTTAAAATGTTGTCGTTTTTCTTCTATTGCCTGATATTCATCATCTGACATTTCCGGATTATCAAGCAAAAATTGCTCAAAGTCAGAAGCATTCTGATATCCGGGTAAAGGCGGCTCTTCGTCAGCGGGTAAAATAATTAACTCTACCCGTTTTGCAATAAAGTCTTTAGGCAGATCAATCCGGATACTGCCGTTTATTACGTCGGTATATTGTTTGATGGCTTGCATAGTTTTATTCTCCGTTTACGCGCTAGTGCAGTTTATTGCATTTGATATCTCAGGTGTATTGAATAAAACATACCCTGTCTGAAATTACGTTTTCCTGTCCAGTTTACGGTAACCAATCGCTTCGCTTAAATGGGATATTTCAATGGATTCCGATTGCGCCAGATCAGCGATTGTCCGCGCCAGCTTTAAAATCCGGTGATAGGCTCGATGCGACAGGCCGAATTTGTCCATGGCCTGCTCTAACAGCCGGTGGCCTTGCTCGGACAGCAAACAGAGTTGTTTAACTTCCTTGGCGGTTAACGCTGAGTTGGCTTTGCCGCTGCGCGATACGGCGATGCTTCTTGAGGCCACCACGCGAGCCCTGATTTTCTCGCTGCTTTCTTCGCCGTTGGGCGAGCCTTTGCGCAATACTTCATGAGATACTCTGGGCACGTCCAGATGCATGTCAATGCGGTCCAGCAATGGCCCGGACACTCTGGCCCGATAACGCATGACTTGTTCCGAGGTGCAATGGCAGCGGCCCGATGCATCGCCCAGATAGCCGCAAGGGCAAGGGTTCATGGCCGCGATCAGTTGAAACCGGGCCGGAAAATCAGCCTGCCGGTTGGCGCGTGAAATGGTGATATGACCGGTCTCCAGCGGCTCGCGCAATACTTCCAGCACTTTCCGGTCAAATTCCGGCAGTTCATCGAGAAATAAAGCGCCGTTATGCGCCAGCGATATTTCACCGGGTCGCGGGTTGCTGCCGCCGCCGACCAGGGCCGCTGCCGAGGCCGTGTGATGCGGGGCTCGATAGGGCGGCTTCAGCCAGTTGGCCACATCCAGTCCCTGATCGCTGATCGATGCGATGGCGGCCGTTTCCTGGGCCTGTTGCTCCGATAACAGCGGCAATATGGTCGGCAGACGCGCAGCTATCATGGATTTACCGGTGCCGGGCGGACCAAGCATCAATAAATTATGCGCCCCGGCTGCGGCAATTTCGAAAGCTCTTTTAACATGATATTGCCCGTGCACGTCGGCAAAATCTATATCGGCTGTTTGGCTGCTTTGTTCGGCTTGCTGAAACTCGGTCTGGATCAGCTTCTGCCCGCCAAGATGGGCGCACACTTCCAGTAAGTGCGCGGCGGGAATAATTTCAATTCCTTTAACTAATGCCGCTTCAGCGGTATTCTCTCTGGGCAGAATAAGTTTTCTCCGGTTATTCCTGGCCTGTATGGCGATGGGCAAAACGCCAATGACAGGGCGTAATTCTCCGCCTAGTGAAAGCTCGCCAATACACTCATAGTGATCAAGATTAGCCGTAGGAATCTGCCCCGATGCAGCCAGAATCCCCAAGGCAATAGCCAAGTCAAAACGGCCGCCTTCCTTGGGCAAGTCAGCAGGCGCCAGATTGATGGTAATGCGTTGTGCCGGAAATTCGAAACGCGAATTTAACAGCGCGCCGCGTACCCGATCCTTGCTTTCTTTAACCGCAGTTTCAGGCAAGCCGACAATATTCATCGAAGGCAAGCCGTTAGCCACGTGAACTTCGACGGTCACTAAGGGAGCATCTACACCGGAGCGGCCGCGGCTATAAACAACAGCTAAAGCCATTGCATTTCGGGGTCGGCGTCTGGCAATATATTTAAGCGAATGTCATTGCCTCAACAATAAACCAGGCTTTACATTTCAGTTTTATTAAGCATCTGCCGCTCGATATCGCTAACGCGATTCTCAAGGTCTTCCAGTTTTGAACGGGTTTTGGCTAAAACCAGTTTTTGTACTTCAAATTCCTCGCGCGTCACCAAGTCCAGTTTGCCTAAGGCACTCTGCAAAATGGCATGGAAGTTTTTCTCAACTTCTTCTTTCAGGCTATTCAGACTTGGCGGAAGAGCACCGGCCAGGCGATTGGCAATATCATCAATAGATTTAGGATCAAACATGGCAATCTCACTTTATTAAACAGTTGTAAACTAGGTTAGTGTAGCGCAACCCATCAACCGTAGCTACGGGATTTTAGTGGGGCGACCTCCTGCCTCAGGCGATAATTTGCTAAAAATAATGCTTATTTTGAAGCAAACGCCTTTTTGAAAAACTCAGGCTGCGCCAAAGAAGCCTTATGGATATCAACATTATAATAAGCCGTATCAAACGATTTATTAGCCGAATCCTGCTCCCTGAAGTGGGTCAGGTCAACTTTACCGGCGATGGTGGTGCTCCACCAGCCGGAAGGATACAGGCATTGCGGGAAAAACAAGGTCTGCAAATGCCCAAAACTAGCCGCGCTCATGGCCTTGCGCATCTCGCTGATCAATTTCATATGATATAAAGGCGATTCGCTTTGTTGAACGACCATGCCGTTTTCCGACAGGCAGTTGTAACAATCCCGGTAAAACGCCTCGCTAAATAAGCCTTCAGCCGGACCGACTGGATCGGTGCTGTCAACGATAATAATATCGACCGAATTAGGTTTCGCCTCTTTAACCCATTTAATGCCGTCAATAAATTTTAGCGCGGCTCTGGGATCATGATTGGACTCGCATAATTCCGGGAAATAAATCTCGGACAAGCGTGTGACGCGCTCATCAATATCAATCTGCACGGCCTGTTCAACCGATGGATGCTTTAAGACTTCCTTTAAAGTGCCGCAATCGCCGCCGCCGATAATCCAGATTCTTTTCGGATCAGCATGCGTATACAAAACCGGATGACTCATCATCTCGTGGTAAAAAAAGTTATCACGGGTTGATAGCATCGTGCAGCCGTCAATTACCATCAAATTACCGAACCCCTCGGTTTCATAGATTTCGATAAACTGGTAATCCGACTGCTCCTCGTGCAGCTTTTGTTTAAATTTTAACGAAAAAGCTGATTCAGCCTCTGGGACTTTCTCGGTAAACCACTGCGTCGGATTCATTAGTGTGTTCCTGAAAATAAATGAATAAAAAATGAAACCATTATATTAGACTTCGGCGTTTGACGGCATAGAGGAAGAAATTATTTTTTTCGTCTCCACAGAAAAGTCCAGAGTAATGTAGCTACCTTATTTCGGACTCATTGCTCAAAATACTTGTAAACAAAGAGCGAGTCCCGATGAGTCATGAAAAACCAAAGGTCTACAACGGCTAATTCAGAGAGTCAGTGATTCCGCTCGCCAAGACTCAGGCAAGCCCCTTGTCCAACAGCCAATCAATGCTACCTATTTAAAAAGCCAGCCGCGAGCTTTGCCAGGGAACAGCGGTGAAGGTCGCATGGGTCAAGCACCACTTTATGAAAGTTATTCCAGACCTATACCAAACCTGAGACATCCCTGGCGGAAATTTAAAGCAACCCAGCCATTCCTTGCTGAATTAGCCTAGGAATAAGCCGCGCTCGAGCCTTATCCGACTTATCTTTTCCGGCAACAAGCCCGCGGTCGACGGTTGAATAAAGCAAAGTCTTTTATAAGCGCGAGCCGCGGCATTCGGTTAAAGGTTAAAAATTACCGTGGATTTTAAATTGCATAATACTGCTTAACCTTAAGATTGGCTGAGTCGGAGTTAGCGGGGCGACAAATGGATGGGCTGGTTTTTGAACAAAAAGCGTGTTTTTTATGCACTTGAAAACACCAGTATCAGCTGTTATGGCCGGGACCATAAAACTTAGGCCGCCTGGCTTGGCTGCGCTGAAGCCAGGCGGCCTCGGGCCACTGCCGCAACCGGGGCGATTAGGCCGATGCCGGGTTAATCTCAGCCTCTGCGCCTGGTGCACGGGTGGGGTTGCCAGCGGCGACTGGGACAAAACCCTTGGGGGTTTGCCTGCGCTTCAGGAAACCCGCCGTGTGCCGGTAATGGCGTATTGCCGATGACCGTCAAACACTCCCTTAATCCCTGTTATGTACAAAGCTCTTCTTGTAAATTGAACAGCTGTTCTACAAACTTGAGCACCATTTTTGAAATTAAAAAAAGGGTTCAGTGAAATAAGAACAGATCTTCAGGTTTAGACAAGATAAGCATGGCTATAAAAACATAGCTATGAGAAACGTATTCATCAATAGGTATGCAGAGTCAATAGCAACCGTGATGCCAAACAGATTGCCATATTGTATTAAAAATTGTTTTATTGCGCTAAAAATGCGGTAGTGAACATCTATCTCAAAAAAAACTGATCTGCATTTGCGTCGTGAAAGTAAAATTTCTACTGCTAAAGCGATTGACGTGCTGGATATTGATTTGCTCTCATTGAGGAAAAAGTTGGCATGCTAACACTGACTACGAGATTTAGAGAATTAACTCGACTTTTAATTAATTGCGAATTATGTAAAGTATGATTTATGCACTCTTCGCTCAAAGCCGAATATTACATTTTAACTAATTTAAATTTTAAGCTAACAACTCCTAATATTCATTAAGTTCTTTCAGTGACGATGCACTTTTTAAAAGTGTCTACAATTGGGTAATTTATAAGTATATTTAAAATAATTTTTCGCTGAACTTGAGCCAGATAACTTATTTCCCAGGAAGTTATAGTACTTTTTTAAATTTATGTCAGTAGTTAATAAGACATGAGATTGTCAATTCGTAATATTTTTCTGTCTAGGAAAAATGTCGAGTCATATTTCTGGGGTATCCGTTTCTAATATTGTTGAGGTAACTTAACAATTAAATCAGATTATGTTTAATAAAAAAAACCCCCATTACCGGATGGTAATGAGGGTTACAATTCCAATAACTGATACTAAAAGATATCAGTTGTGCACTTAATTTAGGTAAATGTTGGAATTAATGAAGAATCTACCATAACCATTTGACGATTGCCAGCTTCATCATAGAAGAACAACAAACCAGCAAAACGGCTGTCTGGATCATAAATCAAGTCAGCTAAACGGTAAACTTCCCATGCAGCATCAGATGCAGTTACTTGGATCGTTCTTGTTTGGCCTGGAGCAAGTGGGCTGTTATCACTAACAGTCAACCCTTCTTCAGCCAATAAGTCATCCGGATATCCAGTTGTATCTTCAGCAACCTTAGAATCCAGGAAACGAACACCGGCAGTATTGAACTCACCCAAACGAACAGCTGAATCACCATTATTAGTAACGGTCAGCGTCATTTGCATAGCACGACCTGGTACTCGATAAGTAGCATCATCAACTTTCACAGCAATTGTAGTAGCTGGCATTTCGATAGGCTTCATACCGCGCAACAAACCAGCTTGCAGAGGTGTTGTTACAGGATACCGCTGATTAGTTGTGCTCATTGACATTGCAACGATCGCGATAGCACCTACTCCGAAAGCTAATGCCACTTTCTTGTCTGTAGGAGTAATCAACGAATCAGCTTTACCTGATTCTACAGCGATTAAACGTGGAATGAACATTGGTTTACGAGCCCAATATGCTAACCAAGCCAGACCAAGCGCATACCAGAAAGCATGCCAGAAGTAAACATTGCTAAGATTATATGTTTCCAAGTCAATGGTTTCACCGGTCAATGTGGTAATCGGGTTTGTAAATGAACTCATTGAGCCAGTTACAGTTACCCATTTTCCGGGACCGATGATTGGACCACCACCTTTAACATTCATCATCGTGTGAACATGCCAGTCACCGGGACGACGTGCTTTTAGCAATACTTTGAACTCATAAGTTTCACCCAGTTCCAGCGATACTGAACGAGGAACCAACTGACCACCGATCCAGGAGCCTGCACGAATAAATACAGGGCCAGGAATGCCGATATTCAGGAATGATATATCTGGCTTATCAACGGTTTCTGGCCATCCAGCGAAAACGTGGAATTTACCTGAAATGGTCATAGTATCATTAACAGCTAATACTTCTTTTGACCAGTTTAAGTCAAACCAGTGAATCGTCCGCATACGCATGAAAGCGGCTTGAGACTTTTCGCCATGAGCAGATGCCGTTGGTGTGTAAACCATCGCTGCTGTAACAGCCATCAGCAGTGCGACAAAGGATAATTTAGTAACCTTGTCTTTTAATATTTTCATATATCCTCCTCTATAATAGAGAATCTATAGTTTTTTGAGTATCGAGCGGTGACTTTATACTTTAGTTAGCCACCACCAGTCTTTTTATTTTTGTAAAACCAATTTAGTTCTTATGCGGCCTTTACGAAAGCAGTGCTTCCAAACCATCTGCCAAAGAAATGCCACAAGAAATAAATTATGATACTCACAAAACCTGAGAAGAACGCTGACACTGGAGCAACGTCTTTACCGAATGTTCTTAGTGTACCTTTTTCCACCATTCTGATATATTCAGGTGTACCCGTTCTTACATAGTGGTAACCTTGTAAATCTGCTAATGTCATCATCATACCATTGTATTCAACAGGAACATGTAATGGCGCTATAATAGGCCAGTTTCCAGGATAGAATAACAAACCATAAGCCAGACCCCCTAGCACTGCTGTTAATACCATACTGTTTGACAGCATTAGAATAACATCAAGAACAATAGCGCCAGGCATGAAGTTTGATGGGAATACAAAATTAACCGGGAAATATGTCCAGCCCCAGAAATTCAGGTATCTGTTGACCCATTCACCAAAGAGCAGACCTAAAACCGCAAGAATCGCTCCAAAAGGCAGGCGATAACGATACCACAGAATTGATTGAACAGCGGCCGGGAAAGTGATACCCACGATTGGAAGTACAGTTACCCATAGACGTCTGTCTTTCCAGTCGGTCCAGAAATCCCAGTCTCCACCAGTTAACATGAAATGAACATGATAACCACCCAATATAACGAAGAACAATGTAAAAGTAATCATCCAGTCAAATGTGCGTGAAACCTTGACGGCTTCAGCTCGTGACCTTACAGCTGATTGAGATGCGCTCATTAGCTTACCTCCTAAAGGATTTAAATTATTTTTATTAATTACTAATCTTCCTGCTTTACTGCCTCGTCGTAAAAAACAGACGAAGCAGAGAGGAGATAGTTATTATACAGTCAACTTTCTTGTTTTATTTAAGCCAAGTCTTTTTTCAGAAGCTTAGCTATTGCCTGGCATTCTATGTTCAGAACACCCAATACACCTAAAGCTGCCCATCCGAAGAATACGAAGCCATAGTGTAAAGGAGCAACGAACAACTCTTCCATAAACCAGAAAGTGTGACCCCATTCATTCAAGCCCACGTTCGGCAGAATCATGAAAGGACCCACTATGGCTACCAAATACTGAAGAGCCAGACCTTGTTGGTAAGTAGGCAATCTTGTTTTTGCATATAATAGAGCTGCACCACCAGTAATGATGTAGATAGGATAGCTCAAATAGAATTCGATAATATGACTTGGTGTAAAGTCAGTATCACGAACGATTGTTTGATGCCATGTTCCATCTTGCTCTGTAAAGTAGCTAGCACCGTAATAAATAGCGATGCCGTACATTATCAGCCAAATCCAGTGAGTGAAGTGCCTTCTTAACTCTTCTCTTGGAGTGATTGACATCACTTTACGATCCCGGCTCTTCCAGAGATATCCCCACAAAATACCGGCAGTTGAAACTTCCAAAACAAACTCAATATAAAGAAAGTTCATCCAGTATGTTTCAAATTCGGGTGCAAACGAGTCTAGACCAGCTGACCAGCCATAGACACCTTCATACCAGCGAACCCAAGCGTAAAACACTATGTAGAGTGCTGCGCCCAGAAACATATTTCTTTTATTTAACAGCGGTGCTTCCGCAGCATCAGCTTTCACTGATTCAGTTGTAGCTGCCATTTCTACCTCCTAAAAATTATCAAATCCCCAACCAAATCTGGCCAGGAGTTTATAGTTACAAATCCGTTTTATTTATTCTTCTTAATGAATTTTAAGAACTGAATACTCACTAAGTCTATTTAGTGAGTATTCAGTCTACCAGTTCAATTTACCTTGTCAAGTCAAAATCCTCCTTCCTTTAAATATTTTTTAACCCCTGCTTTGACGGCCAAAATTAACTACATTTAAAAGATTGATTCTGTTATTATTAATTGCTAAATTTTCCATTTTTTTATGTTGTGTCCCACCTTTGTATATGAAGAAATATTCACTCTTAATATTGATTGCAGGCTTTGCTATTGTAATTTTGTTAACTCAAAAGATCATAATGCCTCTGGTTCTGGACGTTATTAAATCAGATTTATTTCTTGTTGATAGTAAAGATCAGGGAAGCCAGTTACCCGTATCTACTCCCCTAACTGACTTGGCTTTCATGCACTGCAATAATTATATTAAATCCGAACTGGGTTCAAATCTAGCAGTTAGTTTCCATGAAAAACCCATTAAAGCCTGGAGCCTGGGAAATTATCAATATGTGATAAATGCAGAAATTGACATTACCGATGACCTTAATAATAAGGTAAATACTAAAAAATATGTATGCCGAATTACGTATCACAATGGGGACGATGAAAAGGGAGTTGCTGATTTTGATAATTGGTCAATAGAAGGGTTATCCGGGTTAGATAACATAAACTGATCTTTATTTAAAGATACTCCGCCCTCTAATGTTCGATAGCAGAACTGCTTTTTTCTGTGAAAAGAATCAATCAATAATTACGTGACCTTCCTTCCGGTTTAATTGCTCATAGAATCAAAGCTGCATTTGCCTTCCTGCAAAACAGTTTAATATCCGTATTATCGGTTCGGCGGTATACATGCTGCCAACTGCTATTTCCTCCGCCAATAACCCAAGACTGATTCTTACTGCTCATGCCTGTCATAAATAGTGTACCTTGAGCAACAGTTATTTTTAGCCCGGGGACAACAATGGGCACTAACCATGCAGAAATGCTGCATTTAAATATACCAATCTCTCCATTAAGGTTAAAAACAGCAGTAAGATTTAATGTTATCGAAATAATTCGCTATTTACCGAGAAGTGGGAAAATACGCCGCCATTAACTGCTTTTACAACTGCTTCTCTTCTTAAATTCCTATTTACTCTTTCAGGGCTTAACCACTACATATTCTTAAATAAATATTACTATATAACCAAGCTCGAAAAAATGTCCCGTTTCCGGAGTTTCTGTCAGTATGCTTTTGTTCGGCACCGCACCGACGGTAATATTAAATTTTACGTATTATAATTTTGTATTTTTCTCGTCGACTCCCTTAATAGAGTTTTTATACACGGCTGAGAAAATAGTAGCTTACGGAATAAAAGCAAGCTGCATTACTTGCGGGTAGTCCTTAAGCTGTAAGAAGCTGAAGGAGATAACGATAGGGTTCATAAAAACCAGGCCTTGTTTTTAAGCATTATCTCGTTTTCAAGCATTATTTGATGATAACTTACTCCCTTGCCAAATAACTGGATTTTCATGGTGAAGGGAATTTATATGAATCACTTATTATCCCTAAACAGTTAGAAATTACTTACAGGACTATTTCAACACGAAGAAACCGGTAAATATACTTTATAAATCATTGCTTGAGCGGAGTTATGGTACAGCCGATCTCAGCTTCGTCATGGCGGATAATTTTCATAAACTCCACTTTTCAGCTAACAGTTCTACCCTTGTTCAATTAGCCAGAGCGGTGCCGGGATTGGAGGACTAATAGGTAACATGATTGGAGGTGGTAAGGTAACATTCATCCTTTGTCCGCAGGGAATTTGATAATGGCGTATAGGAACCACAGGTGGAAGTGTGAGAGGGGTGAGAGGATTGCGCCTGCTGGCATTGCCTAAGAACGTGTTAAATATAGAGGAGGGCCTTAAAAATGGTGGAATTTTAATGAGCGTAAATACTCGCTCTGAAGAAGATGTAAAATATTTTGAGCATCAATGACTGGACAATTTCGGCGTGCTGATAAACCCCGTACTTAAGTACGCAGATCGACGAAAAAGTTTTGATTTATACTCAGCCTTTAAAATTTAAGAAAAGGAGCATGAAATGAACTTTATTATTTGGATCCTAGTGGGCGGAATCATAGGTTGGCTGGCAAGCATTGTTATGAAAACGGATGCGCAGCAAGGCTATTTTCTAAATATTGTTGTCGGCATAGTGGGCGCCTTGGTCGGAGGATGGCTTGTTTCACCTCTCGTGGGGTCAAGCACTATTAACCAGGATAATTTTAGTCTCTCATCATTAATCGTTTCTTTTATTGGAGCCATCCTTTTACTGGGTATTATAAATCTCATCCGGCGCGGTAGAGCGCGCTAGTTACTTTTATTATTGAGGAATAAAGATGACAACGACATCAAAAGCAAAACCGGAAACAAATGCCATTGACCTACTGACAACGGACCATAAGAAAGTAAAAAACCTGTTTAAAGAGTACGAAAAACTGAAAGATGGAGAAGATACAGAAACAAAAAAAGCTGTCGCTATTGAAATCTGCAATGAGCTTACGGTGCATGCAAAAGTTGAAGAAGAACTGTTCTATCCGGCCGCCCGTAAAGCAATCGGGGATGATGATCTGATCAATGAAGCAAATGTCGAGCATGCCACCGCTAAGGATCTTATTGCCCAAATCCAATCAATGGATGTCGAAGATCCTATGTATGACGCCAAGGTGAAAGTTCTTGGTGAATATGTAAATCACCATGTAGGGGAAGAGCAGAATGAAATATTTACGAAAGTAAAAAAAGCTAAATTTGATACCGATGCATTAGGCGCTGAAATTGCCGAACTCAAAGAGATGTTGATGACTAAAATGCTAAAGAAAAAAAATAAAACTCAAGAACATTAGCTATATGGTCTAAAGATTTTTAAAGTAAAAATAGGAAAGTAAAAATAGAAGATAAAATCAGAAAAACGATATTTATTGTATTGAAAAAGACCAGATACACATGCACTATTAGTTAATGTAAGTGCCCAACCGTGCCATTTAACAAATATTTTCCCCCTGCTGCACCTGTCCTTGGCATTGGGCTAGATCTGCATTCAGGTTGGGCAACCCTAAGCTGCTGCGGGGAAGGGCGGAGCTTGGGCTGATTCAAGGTCAGTAATACTGGGTTTGCGCTCAGTCAGACTCAGCGGCAGGCTGCCGAGGTCGACTGACTGCAGCGCTTCGCTAGGCCTTCTGAGGATTGATGATGAGCAGAGTGCTCGATCTTCTGCCGTAAGTTGACAGCCATCGGCCTTGAGACCACATGAATCTGTCCTGTTTCACCCTGGCCCAGGGCGGGCATTGCCAGGTTCAACGGCCTTTATCCGGCTGAGCGGGCTGAAAGACAGGCTGGAAAAACTCCCCACCTGGGCCAATAGAAGCAGTGACCAATTATTGCCGTTGCCCTGGAGTTTATTGAAACGCTAAAGCAGAAATAGCGCCAGCTGTCGCTATTGGGCCCTGACTTGCAATCATTTAATCAGGTATAAAGAGTGAAATTCTAAAAATTGTAGTATAGATGCCCATTACTTTACCCAACAACAATAATGATGATTAAAATACACACAGGCTTAATATAAGGCATCAACTTTAAGGTCTTAACTTATTGCTCTGAAAGAACTTTAATAATCGAGGCTGGATTTAAGAAGTGGGATAACGGCTTATATCCATTAATAAAGACTTCATGCTTCCACATCCCGATTTAGATGCACGCGTGACGAGGGTTTTAACTTCTAGTAGATAAGGCGCCCTTAACACTGCCATCGAGTCGTCCACTGTAAGCACTTAATCTTGCCGCATAAGTTCTAGTATCATTGGTTTTTCAGAAAGTGATATCGTTAGCAATCCATTTATGGTTTTCCCACTGTGTTCTATCTCTATCCTGATAAACATGTATTATTTATTCTTTAGCGAAACATTATGAGGATGTAGTGCAAAATGCGACTCCCAGAAGGCCTAATACTGAAATAAATAATTTCTTTATAACATAACACTGAGTGGATTTATTCAAAAAGAAAACTTCCAATATAAACCATTATTCTTAAAACCTAATGTTGATAGCTGAAACCGTGGAATTCCAGCCATACATTTCAGCTTCCTTTTGTAATAAAGCCCCTAAGAGAAGACATGTTATATTACCTGAGAAAATACTCATATAGCCTAAAAATTCCATAGATTTCTAGCGTATAAAGACGCCATGAGTTAAAATTATATTATTAACTTGTACTGACAATTTCGTAGCATAACTAAAATAATAAAGAGGAACTTAGCCTCGTCTTGAAATTTTTACAAGATCAAATGTACAGAAGAGTTTATAACTACTACCGAAGAGGCTGCTCCGTGAAGAAAACCAAGCAACTGCTCGCATGTCTGTTCTTGATGGCTTTAGGCTTAAAGACAGCTAATGCGGAATATACGCTAAATTTAACTAAAGGAATCACTCAAGCCAGTAATGAGGTTTATAACCTGCATATGCTGATTTTATGGGTTTGTGTGTTCGTGGGCCTCAGCGTGTTCGGTACTATGTTTTATTCGATATATCATCATCGCAAATCGAAAGGACATGAAGCTGCGCAGTTTCATGAACATACCACCGTTGAAGTTATCTGGACAATCATTCCCACCTTAATCCTGGTCGGTATGGCTGTCCCGGCAACCAAAGCGATGATTGACCTGAATAATGTGCAAGATTCTGACATGTCTATCAAGGTAACCGGCTGGCAATGGAAATGGGAATATGATTATCTTGATAGCGGGATTCATTTTTTCAGTAATCTTGATGAGGCCAGTAACAAAGCGCGTCAGATAAATTCGGGTATTGATCCGCGTTCAGTGCCTCATTATTTACTGAATGTTGATAAACCATTAGTCATTCCCATAAAAAAGAAAATCCGTTTTGTATTTACTGCATCTGATGTAATTCATTCCTGGTGGGTTCCCGCGTTAGGCTGGAAAAAAGATGCCATCCCAGGCTTTATAAATGAGTCATGGACTTCAGTTGATAAGCCGGGTACTTATCGTGGTCAGTGCACAGAGCTTTGCGGCAAGGATCATGGTTTTATGCCTATCGTGGTTGTGGCAATGGATCAGCCTGACTTCGATGCCTGGGTGAAAAAGGCCAAGGAAGAAGCAAAAAAAGGAGCTGATTTAAGCGCTCAAAGCCATGAGGAATTAGTCTCCAAGGGAGCTGCTGTGTATGCCACAAATTGTGCTTCCTGTCATATGCCTAATGGCGAAGGGGTGCCAGGAGCATTTCCAGCTTTAAAAGGCAGCCCTGTAGTAACGGGTGACATTAATGCGCAGGCAAATTTTGTCCTGCATGGCAAAGGCATAATGCCGGCATTTGGTAAAATATTGAAAGCGGATGAATTGGCTCAAGTTATTACCTATACCAGGAATGCGTTAGGTAATCAGCTGGGCGATGAAATACAGTCTAAGGAGATTGCAAAACTGCTGCCTGAAGGAAAAGCAGATGTTTCAACTCCGCCGCCGGCGCCTGCTAAAGTAACTCCCGTAACACCCGCTCCAGCAAAACCAACTTTGCCGGAAGCTAAGATAACTCCTGTTGCAGAGTTATCTAAAGAGGAGCTGATTACTAAAGGAGAAGCCGTGTATGCCAAAAATTGCGTTTCGTGTCATCAACCTGGAGGCGGAGGCATGCCGCCTATGTTTCCTGCGTTGACAGGAAGCCCGGTAGTTACCGGCGACATTAATGCTCAGGTAAATCTGGTCTTGAAAGGGAAAGGCATGATGCCGGCATTTGGCGAGGTGTTAAATCCCACTGATTTTGCGGCTGTCATAACCTATACCCGTAATAGACTGGGTAATTCAATGAATGATGCTATACAGCCTTCAGCAATTCAAGCTCTGCAAGAAGACTTGCCTACTGCAAAGGATGATGGCGATTAATAATTATGTATTAAATTTTTCTTTAATTAAGCATTTAATCATTTCTCTATTTTGAGGTATAAAGTATGTCTGCTATTGTAGTTGAGCATGAGCATGATCATCACGAACACGGACCTGCCAAGGGCTTACTAAGATGGGTTATTACCACCAATCATAAAGACATTGGTACGTTATATTTGGTATTTGGGCTGGCAATGTTTTTTGTTGGCGGCGCGATGGCATTGATTATACGTGCTGAATTATTTGAACCTGGATTGCAATTTGTCAATCCCCAGTTTTTCAATTCCATGACTACCATGCATGCCTTGGTGATGGTATTCGGCGCTGTCATGCCGGCATTCGTGGGCTTGGCCAACTGGATGATACCGATAATGATTGGCGGCCCCGATATGGCGTTGCCGCGCATGAACAACATGAGTTTCTGGATGCTCGTAGCCGGCATTCTATTACTGGCCAGCACATTATTCATGGAAGGGGGTTCGCCTGCTGCCGGCTGGACTATGTATCCTCCTCTGATGCTGCAAACGGGCACGGCATTACCTTTTGCAATTTTCGCGGTGCATTTGCTGGGTATCTCGTCAATTATGGGCGCCATTAACATCATCGCAACCATTTTTAATATGCGCGCGCCCGGCATGACCTTAATGAAAATGCCACTGTTTGTCTGGACCTGGCTGATCACTGCATTCCTGTTGATTGCCGTTATGCCGTCTTTAGCAGGCGCAGTGACGATGTTGTTAACCGATAAATTCTTCAATACCAGCTTTTTCGATGCCGCCGGCGGTGGTGATCCGGTGTTATACCAGCACATTTTCTGGTTTTTTGGTCACCCGGAAGTCTACATCATGATTTTGCCAACTTTCGGAGTGGCTTCTACCATCATACCGGTATTTGCTCGCAAGCCTTTGTTTGGCTATAGCTCAATGGTCTATGCGACTGCTTCAATTGCATTTTTGTCATTTATTGTTTGGGCGCACCACATGTTTACGGTCGGGATGCCTATTGCAGGCGAACTCTTTTTCATGTACGCCACTATGATAATTGCCGTTCCTACAGGCGTAAAAGTATTTAACTGGACAGCGACTATGTGGAAAGGGGCACTGACCTTCGAAACGCCGATGCTGTTTTCAATTGCTTTCGTCGTATTGTTCACGATAGGCGGTTTTACGGGTTTGATGATGTCTATTGCACCTTCTGATTTCCAATACCACGATACTTATTTTATTGTTGCCCATTTTCATTACACCCTGGTTCCCGCCTCGGTATTCATATTGATGGCTGCCGGCTATTTCTGGCTGCCCAAGTGGACGGGTCATATGTATAACGAAAGAATCGGCCGGTTGCACTTCTGGTTGTCGGCGGTATCAGTAAATATTTTGTTTTTCCCCCAGCACTTTCTAGGATTGGCAGGTATGCCCAGAAGAATTCCTGATTATGCTGTTCAATTTGCTGACTGGAACATGATCTCAAGTATTGGCGGCTTTATATTCGGAGCCAGTCAATTGCTGTTCCTGTATATCGTTATCGATACAATTAAAGGAGGAACAGGTGAAAAAGTAACGAATGAAGTATGGGAAGATGCCGCCAAACATAGCCTGGAGTGGACATTATCCTCACCGCCTCCATACCATAGTTTTACCACTCCGCCCACAGTCATACCGACTGAACATATTTAAGAGAGTTATACAGGTACTGGATAAGGAAATAAAACACTCAAAGGTACCTTAGCTGCGCAGCCGTCAAGGTATCGGAAATAGGAATGAACTTAAAACAGAAAAACATACTGACAGCCGTAATTCTGGTGATTATAGCAATCATAATTTATATATTTGCAGTAATAAGAGCGGTTTCTCAATGAGCCGAAGTGTTAGTCAAAAAAATACCAGGCTGGCTCGTAAACTGGTGATGATTGCGCTCCTAATGTTTGGTTTTGGTTACGCGCTCGTTCCACTTTATGATGTATTGTGTAACCTGACAGGACTTAACGGAAAGACTGACTCCGCGGCCGTCAATGAGGTTATTTATCCTGTCGATAAAAGCAGGGAAATAACTGTTGAATTTGTGACATCGCTGAATAATTCAGCACCTATGGAGTTTCGTGCAGAAACGAAAAAAATGAAAATTCATCCGGGCGAATATTATACCGTGAATTTTTATGCAGAAAACAGGACTGATAAGAGTATGGTGTCTCAGGCTATTCCAAGTATTTCTCCCGGAGTAGCCGCCGAATATTTTAGAAAGACCGAGTGTTTTTGCTTTACAGAGCAGAAATTTAAAGCACGGGAAGGTAAAACCATGCCCGTGCGTTTCGTGGTGCATCCTGATTTACCGAAACAATATAAAACAATTACGCTCGCCTATACGTTTTTTGACAATACTGAAAGATCAGTGAAAAAATAATTAAGAGGAAGGTTATGTCTACAAATGAAACTTACTACATTCCGCCTAAAGCCACCTGGCCAATCATTGGAACCGGTGGTTTAGTAATACTGTTGGCTGGATTTGCCAATTATTTAAATGGTTCATCCGCGGGTACAACCATGATGATTACTGGCCTGATAATATTTGTGATTATGCTGGCCGGATGGTTCTCGCTGCAATCAACTGAAAGTGAGTCCGGTATGTACAATGCTCAAGTCGGTGTTTCCTACCGTATGGGCATGTTATGGTTCATTTTTTCCGAAATCATGTTTTTTGGCATCTTCTTTGGCACACTTTGGTATACGCGGACTTATTCGGTGCCATGGCTGGGCGGCGGCGCCACTAAAGAGTTGTTATGGCCTGCGTTTGATGCAACCTGGCCCACTAATGGGCCCGGCAAGGTAGGCGGTGATTTTGAGCCTATGGGAGCATGGGGCATACCCTTTCTGAACACCTTAATCCTGCTCAGCAGCGGTGTTACAGTTACTTGGGCGCATCATGGCTTGCTTGCCAATAAACGTGATCAATTAATTAAAGGATTAATTGCGACGGTAATATTGGGCTTTTTGTTCGTATCTTTTCAGGCCTATGAGTATCATGAAGCTTATACGGAAATGGGCCTGACTTTAGGTTCCGGTATTTATGGATCTACGTTCTTTATGCTAACCGGCTTCCATGGCTTTCATGTCTGTGTAGGAGCTATAATTCTCAGTGTTATTCTATTCCGCAGCTGGAAAGGTCACTTTAAACCGGAAAACCATTTTGCCTTTGAAGCGGCAACCTGGTACTGGCATTTTGTTGACGTAGTATGGTTAGGCTTGTTTATTTTTGTTTATATAATGTAAACTTTTAAGTAATTCCCAAAAAAGCGCTGCCTGACAGGCAGCGCTTTTTTTTTGTCACTGTGCAGCATAATTCCAAGTTATTTAGTCCTGTCAGTGGATACTGGTCTTTGCATATGCACACCCAGCCCATGAGGTTTAAGAAGCCCCGTAGCCAATGCAATAATAATAAAAATAAATAAAAGAAGGGAGAGAGTGATACGCAAAGTCAGCGCCTTGACTGTTTTTTCAGAGTGCTCCTGACTCTTGTGTTTTACCAGATGAAACAGCGCCGAGCCAAGGCTGATAATTATCAGAAAAAAAGTAATAATAACGATGATTTTAACTATCATGAAAAATAAGCGTAAAAGAAGATTTTCTCTGTATTCTCGGTTATTCATGCCGTTGTGCCAAGAGATTAAAGAAAAAAAATGCATACTTTATTAAATTCACACACTGCCTTATGAAATTTCAATTAGTTCCAACTGTAGCTTATCTGTGCCTACTGCCTTTGCTGATCGCCTTGGGAATCTGGCAGTTGGGACGTTCGGAAGAAAAGCGTGAATTTCTGGAACTGGAACAGCGGCAGGCTGCATCTGAAGTCTTACATTTATCGCCGGTTTCTGAAGATAATCCCGAAACGCTAAGATATAGAAAAGTAGAAGTTAAGGGACATTATGATAATGCCCATCAGTTTTTAATAGACAACCAGGTCAGCGAAGGAAAGCCTGGCTATTTTGTTATGACGCCTTTGGTATTGGAGGGCGCAGACAAGGCAGTTCTGGTGAACAGAGGCTGGATTCCTTTAAACCGGGATCGATCGGTTTTACCAAATGTGGAGGTAAAAAAGTTGCAAGCAACTATCACCGGAAGAATTAATAGTTTTCCTCGCGTAGGTATTAAATTGGCAGGGGCTGGAATACCAACCTCTACCTGGCCGTCAGTAGTACAGGTAGTTGACAGTAATATTCTGGCCCGTAAGTTGGGTTACCCCTTATTTCAATTTCAGGTTGAGCTTGACAAACACTTGCCCAACGGCTTTAAACGCGAATGGCGCACAACCACCCTCATGCTGCCGGAACAACATATTGCCTATGCGATTCAATGGTTTGCATTGGCTTTGACGCTAACGATAATTTTTATTTGGTACAGTTTTAAAAAGAAAGATGGCTAATCAACAGAAAAAAAACCGCCTATTGATTCTGGGTATTTTTGGCATGTCCATTATCCCTTTTCTAATTGCCTGGGGTATAAGACAAAACCCTGAAATTTTAACAGGCAGAACCAATAAGGGACAGCTAATAACACCGCCGGTGCCTACTGAGCGTAATGATTTAACAGGTTTTGATCAATTTTCAGCCGATAATATGGCTGAACTTTTCGGACACTGGCTGATAGTCAATGTGATAACTGATACTGATTGTAATGATAAATGCCAGGAAGCCATTTATAAAACCAGACAATTGCAATTAATGATGAGCAAGGATTTAACCAGGACTCGCCGTATAGTCTTAATTTTCAAAGAGGTTGACCCTGAAATTGCAGATCACTGGTGGCCAGAAGACAGATTCTTATTGAAAGTAAAGCCCAGTGACGCGCTGGTTGAAAAAATAACTGAAATAAGACAAGGAGCTATCCCTGACGGAATGCTTTTTCTAATGGACCCGTTGGGCAATTTAATGATGCAGTATGAATCGGGGTTCGATCCTTATAAAGTTAAAAGCGACCTTACGCATCTGCTGAGAGTTTCACAAATCGGATAATGGAAAAAATGTTTAGGAAAATAACTCTCTTTAGTGTTGTTTTAGCGTTCATCGTTGTCGTGTTCGGTTCCTATGTCCGTTTATCAGGAGCCGGAGCAGGCTGTCCTGATTGGCCAGGTTGTTATGGTCAGCTTATTATTACTGATAACGCAGACTTTAGAACTCATGCTGCTTTGGCATTTCCTGATCAGCCTTTCGATATTGCCAAAGCCTGGAAGCAGATGAGCTACCGGTATTTGAGGGCGCTCCTGGCTATATTTGTCCTATTGCTGGGCTTGCTTTCATGGCGGCAAAAACAATTCCGCGGCGCGGCAATAACCGCTACTTTGAGCTTGGTTATATTAATCGGTTTGCAGGCTGTTTTGAGTATGTTAGCAGTGAAAACCAATCTCATGCCTGTCATCGTAACCGGTCATTTTTTAGCTGGAATGGCTATTTTCTGGCTGCTTTTCCGGCTATTTCTGTTGCCTGGTCAGAAAGTTGCAGGCAGTGACATAAATCGGCAGACTACAGGCCTCAAAAATTTCACTGTTTTTGCCATACTGATTTTATTCTTACAAATAGCCTTGGGGATTTGGGTCAGCACAAACCATGCCGGCCTGGCATGTTCAGGCTTTCCCCAATGCAATGGCATGTGGTGGCCTGAAGCCGATTATCAAAGCGCCCTGGATTTATTTCATGGATTGATCACGGGCTACACTGGCGTATTATCCTTCGACGCTCAGGTTGCGGCAAATTCGCTGCATAGAGTCGGAGCCCTGGCCAGCTTTATTCTGCTGGGACTGGTGATGCTGAACGCAAGCTCGGCAAACTATTCAAAACCTGTACGAAAAGCCGGTTTATGGTTAAGCATCCTGTTGTTTTTACAGGTAGCCATCAGTGTTATCAGCATCAAACTGGATATGCCGTTATGGGCTGTAGTAGCGCATAGTGCCGTTTCAGCATTGTTAATGCTGCCATTGATTGCCATCAGTTTTTATAGCCGATATGCCGGTATCGAGATACAACAGCCTGCCATACGGGTTGAACCGGCCCAGGAAATTTTTAAATCCGGCACAGTAACAGCGCCAGTCAGTACAGTTGCAGAAGAAATCTATGTTGAGCCAACGGCCGAATCTCTTTACTTACGCCTTAAATCGCAGCTAAAGCGGACCCGCTCAGGGCTTGGTGCTGCACTTGCTGCTATTCCTTTAGGTCAAAAGGAAATTAAAAAGGACTTGCTGGAGGAAATTGAAGCCAGTCTGCTAATGGCTGATATCGGTTTGGAAGCGACTACTGAAATAATCAGGCGCCTGACCCAAAATGTAGAGCGGCAGCAACTGAATGACAGGGCAGCTTTAACAAATGCCTTAAAGCAGGAATTGTTGAGTATACTCAAGCCCTGCAGCAAGCCTTTGCTGATTCCAAGGCAGGACAAGCCTTTTGTAATCTTGGTGGTCGGTGTTAACGGGGCAGGTAAAACAACAACCATAGGTAAATTGGCCAAACGCTTGCAGGCGCAAGGATATAAGGTCATGCTGGCCGCCGGCGACACTTTCAGAGCGGCGGCGGTGGAGCAATTGCAGGTCTGGGGTGAACGCAACAATATTCATGTAGTAGCCCAGCATACCGGCGCCGATTCGGCATCGGTTATTTATGACGGCATACAGTCTGCGCAGGCAAAAGGCGCAGATGTCCTGATTGCCGATACAGCCGGACGCCTGCACACAAAATCCAGCCTGATGGATGAATTGAGAAAAATAAAGCGGATCATGGGCAAACTGGATGAAACTGCGCCCCATGAAGTGTTGCTGGTATTAGATGCCGGTACGGGACAAAATGCGTTGTCCCAGGCAAAGCTGTTTAATGAAGCCGTAACGTTAACAGGGCTGGTAGTAACCAAGCTCGACGGCACGGCAAAAGGCGGCGTCATTTTTGCCTTGGCCAAACAGTTCGGCATTCCCATTCGTTACATAGGCGTTGGCGAAAGTATTGATGATTTGCAGGATTTTGATGCAGAAACCTTTATAGACGCCTTATTTGTCAAAGACTAAAAACCTGATGTTAAAGTTTGAAAATGTCAGCAAGTATTATCCGGATGCAGGCGATGTATTGCTCAATGTCAGCTTTTATCTGAAACATGGCGAAATGGCCTTTGTTACGGGACATTCCGGGGCTGGAAAAAGCACCTTATTGAAACTGATAGCTATCATTGAGCGTTGCAGTCGCGGTCAGATATGGTTGGATGGTCAAAATCTGAACCAGGCCAAAGAAAGACAGATACCTTTTCTAAGAAGAAAAGTCGGGTTAATTTTTCAGGACTATAAACTGCTTCAGGATAGAACCGTTTTCGATAATATAGCACTGCCTTTAGTGATAGCAGGCTACGGGCATCCGGAAATCGCTCGCAGAGTACGGGCATCCCTCGATAAAGTCGGCTTGTTAGGCAAGGAAAAAAAATATCCTCCGTCGTTATCAGGCGGCGAGCAGCAGCGCGTCGGCATTGCCAGAGCCGTAGTTAACAAGCCGCCGATGATTCTGGCTGATGAACCTACCGGCAATCTCGATCCCGAGCTGTCAGCAGAAATAATGCTTTTGTTTGAACAGTTCCAGCAGGTTGGTGTGACGGTATTAATCGCATCTCACGACATCTTGCTAGTTACCAAAATGAATCGTAGAGTCCTAAAGCTTGATCATGGTCAACTGGTGGCCAGCTAACTATGAGACAGATTAAAAAAACTCCAGCCAGACAGGAGGTCCGGCAAACCCAGACCTCAGGAGGTGATTTTGTTGATAAGCTGCATGCCTATCGGGATTTACATGCCCATGCCTTGTTTTCAAGCCTTGGCCGATTAGCAGCATCGAAATTCACCTCGATAATGACCATAACCGTGCTGGCGATTGCAATTTCCCTGGCCAGCGGTTTTTATCTTCTGGTGGCAAATCTTCAGCAATTGACCGGCAACTTGGAAACCAGCAACCGGATATCCCTGTTTCTCAAGGATAATGTATCTGCTGCAAAAGCCAGTAAATTTGCAGACAGTATCAGAAAGAAGGCAGATGTTCAGGAAGTCAAATTAATTACCAAAGACCAGGCCTTGAAAGAATTTCAGACATACAGTGGATTCGGCTCAGCAATTAATGCACTGGAAAAAAATCCTCTGCCCATCGTCCTAGAGGTTATTCCGCAAAATATCCTGGAAGACCGGCAGGAGTTTGAAAACCTGCTTGAAAATTTCAGACAGGAACCTGATGTTGATTTTGCCCAAATGGACATGCAGTGGGT
This sequence comes from Candidatus Methylobacter favarea, assembly GCF_902806695.1. Classification (GTDB taxonomy): domain Bacteria; phylum Pseudomonadota; class Gammaproteobacteria; order Methylococcales; family Methylomonadaceae; genus Methylobacter_B; species Methylobacter_B favarea. The sequence continues at coordinate 49,302 of NZ_CADCXN010000080.1, forward strand.
TAAACGCCTGCAATCCTTTATGGATATGGCAAGGCGCGGCGGTATGTTATTGAGTGTATTGCTGGGTGTGGGAGTACTGTTTATTACCGGCAATACCATCCGGCTTGAATTGTATAATCGCCGCGAGGAAGTAGTGATTGCCAAACTGGTAGGCGCTACAAACGCATTTATCCGGAGACCTTTTTTATATAGCGGTTTTTGGATAGGCTTTTTCTCGGGCGTAGCAGCATGGTTTATTGTCACAATAATGATGCTGATTTTAAGGCAATCTGTAGAAAAACTTTCCGAGCTTTATGACGGCGCATTCCATATGCTGTTTTTAAGTTTTACCGAAACGCTGGCAATGTTATTCATTTCATCCTTATTGAGTATATCGGGTTCATGGATTGTGGTTAGTTTTCAGCTCCAGCAGTTAAAACCAGAGTAAATGTTTGCTATTTAAACAGAGTTGTGTAAATTATTTAGTGAAGTATTAGAAACACCTTATTAAATCTAATAGACTTGAAATAGCGCCGTATCATAGTGAATGCGGAAACAGGCTTTGGTTAGTGATCAGTTACTGCGGCTTTCCCGGTAAAAATAAATGTAACATGCGTTGTGATTAAAGCCGCGGCTAATCAGAAGCAGAGCCTTAAATTTTCTATTTTATTTTCCGGGAGATACTTTTATGGCTAACACCAACATATTTAAGACGCTTCCAACATCGGCTCTGTTTGAGGGTTTTGCCGCCGGTTTTCTTGCCACGCTGATTTTTCATCAGTTGACGCTGGCTTTACTCTGGAACGCCGGCATAGCGCCATTTGCACCTTTTTCACTTGCAGCTACGCAGCCATTCGGCGTGCCGGCAGTATTCTCGCTGGCATTCTGGGGCGGAATCTGGGGTATCCTGTTCGCAGTAGTCGACGATAATTTTCCACGCGGCAATAGCTACTGGATAACAGCATTTCTATTCGGCGCAATCCTGCCGTCGCTGGTCGCGCTTTTGATAGTCTTGCCGCTCAAAGGCAAGCCCATTGGCGGTAACTGGCAGCCTACTCTGCTACTGACCGCCTTCCTGATTAATGGCGCTTGGGGTGTTGGGACCGGGCTGTTTTTAAAAACTTTGTCGGGCTGGTATGATAAGTCATCTGACTCGACGCCATGAATCATTAATGCACTCAATTTCAACTGTAAAACAGCCTCAAAAGTTTTGAATAGCTATAGTCGGTCAAGAACAACTATTCAACTAGCCGCAAGGTAACTTTTTTAGTTCTCTAATCAATGCCTCATGCGGAATCAAAAACAAGCGCACTCTTAGCCTGCTTAATAGTAACACTTTGCACGGTATGGGTATAAATCATCGTTGTTCTTAAATCGCTGTGGCCCAACAACTCCTGAATCGTGCGAATATAATAATTTGCCTGCAATATATGACTTGCAAAGGAATGCCGGAATGAATGCGCCGAAGCGCGTTTGGTAAGCTTGGCATGGTTTACCGCTTGTTTGATCGCTTTTTGCCCTACCGATGCGTGAATATGGTAGCGTTTATATTCCTGCGGTTCCCGCAGAAAAGTCAGCGATTGAGCAGGGAAAAACCACTGCCAGATAAATTTCCTTGGCGGCGTTCTTATATTTGCGATCTAACTGGTCCGGCAGCCCAGTGGGTGGGCAGCGCTAAGCTACCCACCGGCTTTGATTCAAACGGTGGGCAAACGATGAGGCTGTTTGCCCACCCTACCCGGCTGATCTGATGAGCTAACTCCTTAGGTAGTAGGAGCACGAGATGCGTTATCCCTATCTGTTTATCATGTCAAAAATGTATGTTATCCCGCCTAGTCAATCAAGTTCTTCGTCTATTTCACTATATTTTAGTTTGCAACCAAGACAGTTCAAGTGTAAATATACAGACCTGGATAATAATTTGTTAGGCCTCGGAGGAAAGTTCCATGAGATTCCCCCCTGAAAGAACCGCGGTTGCAGCAGTTCTGGTAGTCGCCGCTCTTACCGTTGTGTTTTCTGGCGCAACACGGCTGTCAAATCGCTTGGCGGCAGCAGAGAGTACGGCGTCCGAAGCATTCGATGTTGCAAGGGATGTAGATGGCCGGCTATCTGACGCAGAAAGCACAATTAATGATTTGTCAGACACATCCGAAGATCACGAGAACCGACTGGACAATGTTGAATCTCAACAACTAAAGAGGTCCTGGTGAAAACTTTCATCAATAATTTCTTCCGCGCCATACCACTTGCTCTTGGCTTGGTGCTGACAATCCTGAGCGTGGTTTCAGCTATGAACATCGCAGAGGATAAGGACTACATTGTCGGAGCCCTATTCTGCGGCCTACTTGGGGTACCACTACTCTTCGCCTCAGTGGTTTTGCTTGCTCGGCCGCACGAAGCCTAACAATTCATTCAAGCCGAAGCCGCTTCGCGGCTCGGCTTAATTCAGGCGTTATGCATAATGGAGGATTTGTACATGAAGCCACGAGTACTGTTACCACGGTCTGTGTTGATGACTTGGAAAAATCAGTCAGGTTCTACGAAGAAGGTCTTGAACTCAAGACCGAGGGCATTATCGGAAAAGAATTCGCGCATGGTACGGTTGCTTTCTTTGAGCTACAAGCCGGACTCAAGCTTGCTATCTGGCCACGCAAAAGTCTTGCTCATGATTCCGGCCTTCCTCTTGGCAAGCCGGGTGCTACTGAGCTACCACTTGGACATAATGTTTCTTCCAAGGTCGAGGTCGATGCGGTCATAGTAAAACCTGCTCAAGATACTTTCTGGGAGGCTACGCGGGTTACTTTCAAGACCCTGACCAACACCTCTGGGAGGTCGTATGGAACCCACAGTGGGAAATCAAGGAGTGAGGCATAACCCTACGCTCAAGCGGGACTGCGCAAAAGCGCGCAGCTCCTTTGCTCCACGTTAGGTCGCGATACGAAGTTGCCGGAGTAACTATTATGGCTGTGATAACAAAAAGTAGCACATATATGGACGGGAATTACTGGTTTCTCGACGAGGCCCGGGGTGGAAATTTCACTGAATTTCGCACAGAGGTCACCGTCCGTGCTGAGAGCTTCACCTGCCATCCCAGCTTTGCTAAGTGGCTGGCAGACAAACAGTGGCGGCGAATCGCTAATGAGCATGTGAAGACGCTCGTCAAGATGCCCGCCAATTTTTTCGGCCCTGACCCAAGCTACCATAAAGTACGACAGGCATTTGTGTACAAGCGACCGGCTCCGGATTCGGTGTGTCCGGATCGCGGACAAAGGTTTCACGGGGCGCTGCATGCATTCAATAAGGCCCTGCACAGTACTACCCTCGCAACGTTGATGCTTTCAGTTCTGTCTCTCAGACTAACTGGCTGCCAGTCCCTGGAACCTAATGAAGCCAATTCCCTTGAGCCTGTTCAATCGGCCACTGCGGCGTCAGCTCGTGAGCCAATAACGCCTCTCAAAACACTTGAGGTGCGCGCCGTCGACCTCGCCTTCCAGGCGAGTACCCTGACCGTTGCCAAGCCAGGGCGCTACCTCATCAAACTCATCAATACTGGGAGCATGCCCCACAACATGACCTTCCCGGACGGCAAGGTCATCCTGGCGGCTCCAGGCGAGACCGCCTCAGCCGAGATCGAGGTGCCGGCGGACGGGATGAGCTTCATCTGTTCGGTGCCAGGCCATTTCCCCTCAGGGATGAAGGGGGAGATCTGGGTTGCAGGCAGCGGGTCAAAGGAGGCTCATAGCGGCCCGGCCGCAGCCATTAGCGTCGAGCCTGATCCCAAGGCGCCGCCCTACAGTCCCTCCGAGGTTACTGCACCTGAGGCGCTCCCCGGCAATGTCCACGACATTGATCTCGTAGTCCAAGAGAAGATGATGACGGTGGCCACGGGTTTCGTCCAGAATGTCTGGACTTACAACGGCACGGTGCCTGCGCCGGTCATCCGGGTGCGGGTCGGGGATACCATCCGTGCCCACCTCAAGAATCCATCTACAAATAAGTTGGGACATTCAATCGATTTCCATGCGAGTCAGACGGCCTGGAACGACCAAATGACCACGATCAGCCCCGGTGAGGAGAAGCTCTATGAATGGCATGCGGATTATGCCGGGGTCTGGATGTACCACTGTGGCAGCAATCCAGCCCTGCATCATATCGCCAATGGGCTGTACGGCATGGTCATCGTCGAACCCAAAGAGGGATTGCCGAAAGCAGATCACGAGTTTGCCCTGGTCCAGAGCGAATGGTATCTCGGACCCCAGGGACAACCCACTGACCTTGCCAAAGCCGCGGCCGGTGCGCCTGCCCCTGACTTCGTCGTCTTCAATGGCGTGGCCAATCAATACAAGGATCACCCGCTTCAGGTCGACACCGGTAAAAGGGTACGGCTCTTTGTGCTGAACACCGGCCCCAACGTCGATAGCTCATTCCACATTGTCGGCACCATCTTCGATACGGTGATCAAAGAAGGGGTTCTCCTTACCCCGCATAACCGTGGGCACTATGGTGCTCAGGCGGTTGATCTAGCGCCCGCGCAAGGAGCAATCATCGAATTCACCACAGCCGAAGACGGTCTCTATCCTATCGTCACTCATGCCTTCAACTTCGTGGGCCGTGGAGCACTTGGCCTGGTCGAGGCAGGGGATGGCGACCCGAAAGGGGATGGTCTTGCTAAAAAGCGGTAGAAAATCGGGGTCGAGTCAAATTCCCGGCAAAGATGGGCTTTTGCTCTGGCCAAAATGCGGCGCGGCGGAGCGCTAGATCTATGCGGCTGAAAAGGGAGTTCCATGTCTCTGCCGCGCCTAACAATTCGGTGGAGAGGGGTGTAAGCCTTGTTAAACTTTGTTACAAATTCAAACATTACGCCCTAATCCAATCAAGCAGACGCACGCGCGCTCCTTATCTGAGCCATTATGCATCCTTAAGAGGTTCGATTGTGTACAGATGATGTGTCCCGCTTCCAGGAAGCAGCCAAGCTGTACGACGAGGCTTTGCATTTTGTCGACGCCTCGGTCGGCTCAATGGAGAACAAACCACGCATTATTTTCTGGAATTCTGACACCTGCTTTCAATCCTTCGGATTAGGAAAACATGCGGGCGCGACTATCGGCACTTTTGGCATTGTTATCAGTCCTCGCGCATGGCAACCCTACTATGTGCGCCATAAATGATTCACCACCTTCAGAATGAAAAACTGGGCATGATAAAAGCATGGCGTGAACCAAAATGACTCATGGAGGGGATGGCGTATTCTCTCAGGGAAGATCCCCTCCAAAGCTACCCGAGCCTTTTGAGGGTACCGCTCTCAATTTGAAAGTTGGTATAGGCTGGCGGGCAAAGAACGGCTATGGACAGAAGCCCGTAACACAGATCTCTGGCTAGGAGTGGGGTATGAGAGACTCGGCAGCGCCCTAGTAACTGCTTTTTTTATCATCGGTTAAATATTTGGGGAGTACTGGTACAAACTATTATTCTACTCCCCCAAGCATGGTGTACGGCTTAGCGGGACGGGCACTCGGATTTTCGGCCTAAATGGCAAATCTTTAGCCACCGGTACCGGAACCATTGAAAATCTCGGAGCGCTATTTTCTAGACCGGCAGTCACCGCCGGGCAGTTAGGTGTAGCAGATCACAGATGTTGGCCTTCAAACCAAGAGAAACAAAGACGCACTTCTCAGGTGCGACATACCTCGGACCGCAAATCAGAGACCGTAGAAAGGAAAGCTGCGTGGCCGGGGAAAATATTTTCCGAAAGGAGACGACAGTATTTTCATGGGATATGTTTATCTGGTATGTGAGGGAAAGGCAACCTCCGCTATGCAAAAGAAACCTGGAGAGTCACATATACACTCCGCTCTAAGCCGGGCTTTGATAGCTGGGACGGGTTCTGGGTAATGATTGACAGCTACGACGCTGGTAAGACCAATTTTGGGCGTATCGACTTTTCGATCCCGTGATGGCCATAGCACATTAAGTTTATGTAAAGTGCCCAGCGTAAAGCTCAGCCGATCGCTTTTCACGAGAGGAATGGCAATGACTGAAGCACTTTCATCGACATTGCTGCCCGCTTCGTACTGGGTCAGCAGTCGCGACAAAATCGCCGAGTTGTAGTAGATGATCGCATTGGCAATCAACCGCGCCGTGGTTACTGCTTTCGATTTCGTTGGCGGTGTGTCCAGTCAATTCCTTTTTGCCCCCGACTTACGAGATGGCAGCGCTTAGCTGGATAGGATTCAATACGGTTTTGGGAGCGGTGAACTTTGCGTTCCATTTGCGGAGCGCAGATAACCCCGTGTATAGATGCTGCGTATTAGCTTGTCGAACTCAAAGATTGCACGCCGCATCGGATTTGGTGGGATATAAATGCATAACTTAGCTATCAATCTACCTTGTATCCTTTCTTTCAAACCAAGCGTAGCGGCGACCTGATCGATATTCGGTTTTTGGTTGGCAATGCCTTCAATTTCGATTTCGCTGCTCGGTTTAATCAAAAACTTCTCGTACAAGGCCGGATTATCGGGGCAATACAGTACTTGCAATTGATCTTTAAGGTCGGTAAATCACGATTCAAAACCTAATCCAAACCATTGCAGAATAGCGAGGTTCGCCTTGTTAATACTGTGCATATCGCCAGTCATCGCGGTCGGCACCATATCGGATATGTTACGATACCAGATATCGAAAATGCTGGGCTTCCTCATACAGTATTTCCGCAAGTAGTCCGCCAAGTCGCGGGCGTTCGGCGGATAGCGTTTTGCTGATCAATTCTTGCAGAGTGGTGTAGCCTAGCCGAATGATTTTGTGACCGTTAAGCCATGCGAGCAGCTCGACGGCAACAAATCCCGGCGAGACGTCACGCCGCACAATAGACCCGGCCTGACGCGCGAACTGCGGCAGAAAGTCAAAAGTCCACAGCCGATAGCCAAACCTTTGGAAATTCCCCGGCATAGCCGAGGGATTACCTTATTTAATAACGCGCCTTGAGTTAACATCAGTTGCGGAAATTATGATAAAAAGTCACCTGCAACCATACATAAATATCCATTGAATCAAGGGAAATCAGATGAAAACGACGACTAATTTGCAACGCCGAAAACTATTAAAATATGCCGCATTGGGTATCGCCGGAGCGGTCACGTCTCCGGCCTCGGCGAAGCCAGGCGGATTTGTCAGGGTCAATGCGCCCTCTGCCGGTTTTTATCCTGACGTTGAGATTGATCTGATCCAGAACACGGCTGAAGCAGCCATTTTCCCGGGTGAAACAACACGCATTTGGAAAATTACCGGCAAGGTCATAAAAGGTCCTTCAGGCGTGCTTGATAATAATGAAGGCACTTATCTGGCCCCTACCCTGCGCTTTAAAAAAGGCCAGAAAGTCAGGCTAACTCTTAATAATAATTTACCGGCGCAATCGATTCTGCACTGGCATGGCTTGCATGTACCCGCCAACATGGATGGCAATCCCATGTATGCAATCAATCAAGGCGAAACCTATGTCTATGAATTTGAGATACTCAACCGGGCCGGCACCTACTTTTATCACGCCCATACTCACAGCGTTACCGCCAGACAGGTCTATTCCGGTCTGGCGGGTCTGTTGATCGTCAGCGATGATCAGGAGCAGGCGCTGAATTTACCGAGCGGCGACCTTGACGTTCCGCTGGTAATTCAGGATCGCAGTTTTGACGATCAAAACCAACTGCTCTATTCGGCTCACATGATGCAGCGCATGCAAGGCTTTCTGGGCGACCGGATCATGGTCAATGGGCGGCCTGATTATGTCCTGCCGGTGGCCACGCGCGCTTATCGGCTTCGGCTGGTAAACGGGTCTAATTCCCGCATTTATAAACTCGCCTGGGATGACGATACGCCCCTTACCGTAATAGGCGTTGACGGCGGCTTGCTGGAAAAGCCCGAGCAACATGCGTATGTGATGCTGGCTCCGGGAGAGCGCCTGGAAGTATGGATGGACTTTAGCAAACGGGCGCCAGGAGCCGAGCTGAGCTTGCGCAGTCTAAAGTTTGATATTGCCGCACATGGCGGCATGGGTATGATGGGCATGGGCATGATGCGGGGCGGAATGATGGCTGTCAGCAGCCTGCCGTCAGGATCGGACTATCCCCTCTTAAAAATCCGCGTCGCCAAAAAGGAGCAAGGCCACAACATCTTGCCGGAGGTTCTGACCCCAATCACTGCACTGCAGGTCAAGCATGCGGAAAATGCAGCTAATCCCAGAACCATCGCCTTATCCATGCAGCACATGTCAGCCTTGCTAAATGGCCGTTCTTATAAAATGAACGATATTCAGCCGGATGAAATTATTCCGGTCAACAGCCTGCAATTAATCGAATTCGATAATGGTTTTGACGGCGGCATGCAGGGCATGATGATGTCCATGCCGCACCCGATGCATGTACATGGCGAACAGTTTCAGATCGTCAAGCGGGAAGTTAACTTGCGTTTCAACGATAGCCGCGCCAGCGTCGCCTCAGGCTTTATACAAAGCGGCTGGAAAGATACGGTTCTGGTGATGCCGGGTGAGAAAGTCACGATATTAAAACCGTTTAACGATTTTAAAGGCCTGTTCATGTATCACTGCCATAATCTCGAGCATGAGGATTTGGGAATGATGCGGGATTTTCTTATTAAATAGCGCAGCCTACACAGGCATTGCAAGACAAGCCTTAAGTAGTCTTCCAAAGCGATTATGCAGCAGGCTGTCCTTTCATCGCGTTGAGTTATTGGAATGAAGTGAGCCATATCTGAGAATGGCAAACAAGAGACTCAGAGACGGTTCTGAGCGTAGCCATAAGAAACGGCGGGGGTGCCCCAGGCCTTGAACGGCTGCGTGCAATTGCCAGCGAATTTGCAGACTGGGGCGCCCATAAAAGCTTTCGCTAAAATAGCGACACCCCATCCTGTGGTTCTAACCTTATATTGATGACCTGAATCAGCCGCCGTCTCCGATGTTCTCCCAAGCACTTCCGCTGGGCTCTTCCAGCTCTTTTAGCTTTTTTGTGGTATCTCGCTGTTTGGCGCGCCACTCTTCGAGTTCGTGATCGATATTCAGCTTCATATCCGCTGCTTGCCGGGATTTCGCTATCAATAAATCTATCCGGGCACTCTGTTCAACAAGTTCAGCCATCAGCTTTTCTCTGTATTCATTGGTCGCTTTCATGGTTTAATTCTCCCAGTCGTTTATTTTATGTTTAATAAAAATAATAGTGTCGACTTTATGGTCCTGCTCTTGTCCGAAATCATACGCCGCATAGTAAATTAAATCTAAGCTATCCCCACGGTTTGCGGATATTAAAACTGCGTCCCTTTATTTTACCGGTTCTCAAGCAGGTTAGCGCCCTATCAACATGGTTACGTTTGATCGCCACATAAGCATGATTATCGAAGATATCAATTTTGCCCACTTCATTGCCGTCAATACCGGCATCGCCTGTTAGAGCGCCCAATATATCGCCGGGGCGCACTTTATCCTTGCGCCCGTCGGCAATCCATAACGTTACCATCGGCGGCTCGAACCGGTGCTCCTGGCGCATTTGAAAAGGCGCTGTTTCGTCCCACTTAACCGGGTTATTTTGATACTCTTCAATGGCTTTAACCCTGGTCAGTTCCTGTTGAGTGCACAAACTGAGCGCCAGTCCTTTTTTCCCGGCGCGACCTGTGCGTCCGATTCTGTGCACATACCCTTCCGGATCCCAGGGCAATTGGTAATTAATCACCGCCTGCAAGTCCTTGATATCCAGGCCGCGCGCCGCGACATCGGTTGCGACCAGCATGGAACAGCTTTTGTTGGCAAAACGCACCAGCACCTGATCACGCTCTTTTTGTTCCAGATCGCCGTGCAAGGACTGAACTGAAAAACCATAGTTCTCAAGCGCATTCGCTATTTCGCTGCAATCCCGTTTGGTATTGCAGAATACTACTGTCGATTCGGGCTGATAATAAGCCAACAGGTAGCCCAACGCGTTTATTCTCTGGCCTTTTTCTATCTGATAAAAATGCTGCTCGATAACGTCATTGTGATGGCATGTCTCACTGCTGACGGTAACCGGCTTATACTGGAATTTTTCGCTCATTTCCCGAATCGGATCGGCATAAGTCGCTGAAAACAGCAGGGTTTGCCGGTGCGTCGGCGCATAGGATATGACTTCGGAAACGGCCTCCTCAAAGCCCATGTCCAGCATGCGGTCTGCCTCATCCAGCACCAGTGTTTTTAAATGACTCAAGCGTAAACTGCGCTTGCGCAGATGCTCCTGTAATCGTCCCGGCGTGCCGACCACAATATGAACGCCATGCTCCAGAGAACCGGCTTGCGGGCCGAAAGGCACGCCGCCGCATAAAGCCAGGACCTTGATATTCGGTGTAAAACGCGCCAGCCGGCGGATTTCCTTGCAGACCTGGTCGGCAAGTTCGCGGGTTGGACAAATCACCATCGCCTGAACTCTGAAACTGCTTAAATCCAGGCGGGATAACAAACCTATTGCAAAAGCTGCGGTTTTACCGCTGCCGGTTTTGGCCTGCGCAATAACATCCCTGCCCTCAAGGATAGGCGGCAAACTTTCGGCCTGGATGGGGGTTAGGCGGGTATAACCCAAGGATTCTATATTTTCCAGCAGCGCGGGTTTTAACGGTAAAGATGAAAATTCAGTAGTGTTCACAAAAGACTCGTAATACAAAGCGAATGCCGGCGAACTGCCTTCATTCAATCCTTTATGATACCAGATTGCGGATGCTTTAAGACGGGATTATCAAGACAAGATACGGGGCTTCAAGATAAAGCAACTACAATCAACTGGTCAGCATTCGCGTTAAGGGAGTATTGCTGCCAGTAGGCAGTTGCCGGGTGGAATCCGTAACTTCACAGTGTTTCATAATGGCGGAAATCTGCTTTACCTGTTCGGCGTGTTCATGCCTGGTATTTTCCAGCACCTGTGTTACTTCACTGTCGATCAGGCTCATTGCATTGGTTAGCCCTTTATGAAGTCCGCGCAAGGCGCTTTTTTCCAGCGATGGCTTTAACTTCTTCAGAATAAAATAAGGTGTAAGCCAGGTGATTGCAATTAATAATGTGCTGTGGATCGCAAAATCTGCGCCTAAATAATTCACATTCGACATATTGCTTCTGTAATACCCTATAAAAACCTGATAGCCAACCCAGCAAATTGCCGCGAAAGGCAGAACGATTTCACATAAGCGAACAAATTTTAAAAAGCCGCGATGCAAGACATTGCCGGGGTTCACCAGGGCTTGCCTGGCAGCCAGTTCACTTTGTGTCTGAATAATTTTGGCGGCTTTCCTGCGTAGCGGGGCTAACTGATTTTTAAGCGGTGCGACCGGGATATCGAGCTGGCCGGCACTGATAATAAATTCATCCAGGGCATCGTCAAAACGGGCTTGAGCCCACTCATCCCACAATCCCGCCTCTGTTTTAGCCGATGAATATCTGGAAGTAGAGGGAATGGTTACCAAGTCCGCGGCATGTTCCGCATAATAGCTCGCCAATTGCTGAATCGGCCAGGCGAAACCCTGCTGCAACTGGTTAGCGGCATGCTGCCATTGCTCATGCCAAAGCCCCGGCATTTGTTGAAGCGCCGGTTCAGAACCCAGTAAGCGGCGGTAACTTTGCAGTTTTTGCTTTAATTCATTCTTGCGTATTTCCAAGCTCCTTTGCTCCAGTTCCATAATAGTGTTTTTTGTCGCCAGAGATAAAATAGTGGCTTGTAAAGCTGCAAATTCATCGGCTTGTCCGCCTTCAATGCAGGCTGTCCTGAAGATTATCGGCTCTACAAAGCCGGCTTTGTGCAGTTGCAGTTTAAAGTCTTCATATTGTTCCGCTTGTCCCAAATCCCATTGATTTAACACAAACAGCCAGGCATGCCGCGCTCCCTCCGCCAGCAATAGGCGCCACGCCTTTTCATCTTTATAGCGTTCGGGACTCACTACATAAATCAGTACATCTATATGCGGCAGCCATTGCAAAACCAGCTGCTTGTTGCTTTGCTCGATACTGTCAAAATCCGGCATATCAATCCAGATAATATTTTTTTTCGCCTCGTCATCATGCTGCGCTATGGTAATGCTGGCCAGAGGTAAATTTGCCGGCAAGTGTTGTATCGCCACACTGCGGTGATGAAATAAGGTGACTTCGCGCGAGGTTGGCCGCTCTATGCCTGTTCTGGCAATAGCTTTTCCGGCCAAACGGTTTAGCAAAGAGCTCTTGCCGACGCCGGTGCCGCCCATAAAAGCAACAATAAGCGGCCTGGCGTCACTATGATTAAACAAATCATTCGGCGTTCTGGCATCCAGATTTTCCAGTTGCCCGGATTCCTTATTAAGCCAGCCTGAGTTACATGCCTGTGCAGCCCAGCGTTTGGTTTTTTCTACTAAATCAGAGTAATCGTAAGCCATGGCGCTTTTCTACAAGTTGTGATTCTGCCGCCTGTAACTGCTCGGGAGAGATATTAAAATAGGTTGTATGCGATAATTGTTCGGGCAATTTCAAGAGCTTTTTTCGCAGGACATCGTTAAAGAGCGTCTGTTTCACCGTGCCCAGTTGCTGTTGCTTTAATTCAGCTTCTACTTTGTTCATATAGCCGCCCATAGCACTTTCAGCCAGCAAGGAAGTTACCGTTAGCAACGCAGGCGCAATAATCAAATCATGCACGCCGATGCCGCCGGTATGCAAGGTCAGGGCAATGGCGGCGGCGTCGGCGGTTACCCGGGTGGCGCGCAGACTATTCAAAACTACCGGCTGTTCCTGCAATTTGTGATATAAACGATAGGCCGTATGTTCCACTTCCTGTTCAAACGAGACATGATAATTTTTTGCCGCATGGCTGAATTCCTGCAAAATATCCTGCCGTTGACTGCGCAGCAAGCTGCTGAATTCTTTCCACCATTGACCTTGTTTCCCCTGTTCCGCCTTATCCATAAGCTTGTCGGCCAGCTGGATCAACATATGCTCGGCTATCTGGTTTAATAAAGCTGTTTCATGGCTACTGTCGGCGCTGTAAAGGCTTTTACGCCCCAGTTTCATTAACTGTCTGACCGGCCAGGTCAGAATTTTACGGGTATTGGCCAGAATATTGGCCAAGCCGGGTATTTCCAGCAACAGCAGCAATTCCGCCAACGCGCATTTAAAGGTTTCATAATGATGAGGATGATTCAGGTAATCGCGCTGATAATCTTCCAGCGCCTGTTTGCCCGTTTGATCAATTAATGCATGCCAGTTATTCAGTGCCTCATGTTCTGCAATAACCGGTTCCAGCCAACTCTGCCAGTACTTTTGCAGTAAATCCTGTTGAGTGCGCGGGTGTTTTTCAGGGTTGACTTTATGCGCCAGTTGAACAAGCATCTGCTGCCTGGATTCAGGCCAGGCCGGCAAGCCTGCCTGTTTTTGATAATACAGCGGCACCACTTCAGGAAAAGGGTCATTTCGAGCCTGCCGCCACTTCTCTTTTAAGGAATTAATAATCAATGCTTCCGATCCTTCCCCAAGCTTGTTCAGGCAAATTATGGTCGGCTGACGTAATGCTTCCACAATAGACATGATGTCCCAGACCGATTGATCCGCATATTTTTCCTTGCTAATCATGAGAATAATGATGTCAGCCAGAGCAATAGCCCTGATAACGCCTTCCCGGTAATTTGCCGAGTCTATCGAATCAAAATCAGGCGTGTCCCATAGTACGCAAGGCGGCAGGTACGCTGAATCAGCAATATTTTCAGTTAATGAATAGCAATCATGGCGGTCTTTGCTTAGCTGGGCTTGCGGCAATTGCTGGAAACGTCCGAAATAACGCTGCAAGCCGCTACACTGCGAAAGCTTGACGCCATTACAAAAACCCTGCGGATGAATAGTGTAGCCTGCCAGGGGACTGACCGCGGCGGCGCTACTATTTAACAACGCGTTTACCAGCGAACTCTTGCCTGCCTGAGTCGGACCGACCACGGTGAGCTGTAAGGGCAGTTCTGGCGAACAAGCAAGGAGTTGACCTTTGCGAATAAATGCCTCAGCCAAAATCAGCTGGTCTATCCGCTGTTGATAGACAGTCTTGATCGAATCATTTCCTAATTGACTTAAAATTGACTGATAACGCTGCTTTAATAATTGGATAAATTCCAGCATAAAAAATTAGCTTGGGTTTATAATTGATTGGCCATTTTACTTCGTTTGAGAATATGGCGTTATATAATACCAATGACAATAACTATAATTACCATAACATGGACGGGTACATCATTTCGAGGATATCTTAATGAAAAAACTATCACCTCTTCTGCTCATTTTGTGCTGTTCGTTTCTAATCGCCTGCGGTACAGGACAAGAAATAAACGGTCATAGCACCCGAACAGCTTACCGCTCTGTAAAAGGATTAAAGGAGCGCCTATCCCCTGAAAATCGCATCGAATTTGAAGTGGCTTTCTGGACAATTCGTGATGCTAAAAAAAATGACGACGAATTTCTGGATACTGTTGACGGCAAAACTCCTACGGAAATCATTGCCTTAGGCAAGGAAATTTACCAGCAGCGTAAAAATGAAGGGTTTGAAGCCTATTCTCAGTATTCAAGCTGGGAAGACATGATTGCCAAATTTGGCCAGGAAAGAACAGATCCGGACATTCGGAAAGGCAAGAATGCCAGCAAGGATGCCAAAGATAAAGCCAATAACGTTTTATATAAGCTATAAAAAGCTTATACCGTTACCGCCTTTAGACGCTGGCTATTACCTTTAGACGCTGGCTATTAGAGCAACTCAGAAAAAGCCGTTATTCGAGGGCGCAGGCACACTGCCAGGTCAGTCAAAGCGCAGACTGTAGCACTTGCAAATAATGGCAATCCGGATTTATGCTGAAGTTAATTTATTAACTACGATTGGGTAAGGCTTTTTGCTCAACTAATGCGGAAACAAACTGATTAGCCTCAGCAATTGTTTGTTCCATTACATAAATCAGCTGAGAAATATCAATACCGATTTCAATAAATTCAGGCTGCAAGGCAGCAATAGCCTGGGCATTCAGGTTATGTTTAAGATATAACACCTGGTCTTTAAAGGCTGACAGCACCGGCTTGATTTTCGCCTCGGCTCTGTACATGGCCATAATAAGACGCGAATAATTCTGCTTGGCTGATCTTAGCTGCTGTTTGCTACGTTGCCGCAGACTGCGGTTAGTATATTCGTTCAGTTCATTTTCCCATTCGGCAAAAAGCGCATCGCTGACTGTTTCTATGGCTTTTATTCTATCTCTTACCGCCTCGGATTTTGAGCGGCAAAACTGATATCGCCTGTTTAAAAGATTATATTTATGGTCCAGTGAAGTTTCAGTTACTGTGACCAGTGTTTTAAAACGATCCAAAGCATCCTGGAATTCATCGCGGGTTTCCTTTAATATCTCGCAAGCCTGCCCAACCTGATAGACAACAATAGATCTTTTGTGATCGCCTATGGATTCCCTGGCGCTATAATAAATTCGCCTGACTTTTCTTGAAAAGAAACTGCTGATTAAATTCACCAGATAATAAGATAATAAAGTTGATTTTCTATACACAGCCATTTAAACCCTGATACAGTAATAATAAATTTTAAAAACCCGATTGAAAAACTGAATGAGCGTATGACCTTGTTTTTAAGATTATTATCATTTATTTCGCCAAATTTTTCATTAATGATTTTTATCGTGCCTGTATTGAACCATACAGAACAATAGAATATTAATAAAGTCTGGATTTCTTTTACAAAAATCTTAATTGAATAACTTTCCTGCATAATTCAGTGTCTCAAAAGAAGCCATAAACAAGACATAGTCAATATCCATGCCCAAAGGTCATGAAATTGCATTAGCCGCCGCATGGGTCAAGCTGTTCTTCATAGAAGGCAAGCTTGAGAGCTGAGCACCAATACGTCTGTTAATTTAAAAAAAATTTGTCTTCCGGTACTTTACGTACTTTCATATACTTTCTAAATCTAAACCTACGGTATCCACACCATACCCTTCAGACGCCCGTTAACAAGGAATGGATATCTTTGGATGAACTTTTAGCAGCAAACGGACATGATCTACTTGAATGCTCAGTACTGCAATTTCCCGGCCCCAGCGTTCGGATAGGATGGCAATCGATTTCCATACCTCGCAGCCTATCCCCTTCAATACTTTATCCCGGTATTTCGGAACCCAAACTATATGATACTGGCAATGCCAAATTACATGGGATAGCTTTTGAAATCGACTCATTTGTTGATCCTTTCATTTGTTGATCCTTATTGTTGGATGGGTGGCTCAACTCAAGATAAGGTTGTAACATTTGATGCATCCATAGGCACAGCCTTAGTGTTCCACGCCCACAGGACCTGGCTTCCCAAGTCTTAGTCAACGGCTAAAGTTACCTGAAAATCCGGTAAATATCCTTCTTCTTAACCGCGGCTTGTTCGGCTACGCTTTTAATTAAAAGTCTGCCGAAAAGGCGCTTTAGAACAAGCGCCGGTTACCTGTATAACCTGCCGTTTTCTTCTTTAACCCATTCTCGGAAGAAGTGCTTTTGTGGAACGTGGAACAAATCCTAAACGGCCTAATAGTTCTTATAGAAAGCCTCAGCTTCAAACTTAACAAATTCTTCCGTTTTCACCTGCGAACGACTCATAACCTGAAAGGGTTCTAACCGTGCAATCTCGGTCTGTAAATCGTTTGCAGTCCTAGGTTCTGTTGACGTTTTACCAATCGAGTAGAATTGATCATTTTGAGTGTAATGAACCGGATACATTTAAGCGATGAAGAATGGGTGCGAATATTGGCAAAGTTAAAGAAATTGACAGGCCTTCATATCGGGCGGCAAACACTTGCCGGCAATTTATTAGCGCCTGCTTGTGGATATTACGTTCGGGATCGCAGTGGCGGGTTTTGCCGCCTACGCAGGGCAAGTGGAATAGCATCTTCAAGCGTTTTTCACGCTGGTGCGGCAAACAGTTCCGCCGATAATGGGGCGCTGGGACGTTCCAAAGGCGGGTTTAGCGGTAAGATCCACGCGCTCTGCGATGCGTTGGGCATGCCGATTAAGTTCATCTTGACTGGCGGCCAGAAGGCCGAATGCCAGCAAGCGGTACCCTTGCTTGAAAATGTTAAAGCCTCAGCCGTTTTAGCGGACAAGGCTTACGATACCGACGAGTTGAGAACTTGGTTAACAGGTCGAGGAATAAAAGCAGTCATTCCGCCCAAATCGAATCGGAAAGAAAAAATAGAGTGCGATTATAGCCATTATAAGGAACGGCATGCCGTCGAATGACTGTTCGGCAAGCTTAAACATTACCGCAGAATTGCCACTCGATATGAGAAAAAAGGCAGTTAATTACCTGGGGATGCTGTCATTTTCCTCGGTACTTTTATGGCTGAGATGAAACGTCAACAGAACCTAACAGGGTTTTCTTGGTTTCCAGAACGTCTTTTGGTTCCTGTCCGCGTTTGGGTATATCGAACAGGGTATCGTCAAATTGCGCCGGCTAAGGCCGGTAAAGAATAATGCTGTCGCTACCGTTGGACCACACCGCAACCGGCGCGCCTTTGGCGTTCATATAACTTTTAAGCTGCTCAATACCGTCTTTACGTTTGGGCTTTTTGCATTCGATGATGATTTTCGGAGTGCTCTTGCTGGAATCACTGTAAACAATGATGTCCGCCGCCTTGGCGCCGATTTCAGTGCCGAATTGCACAGCTTTTTCCAGGTCTATTTCATCGGCTTTATAACTGTATTGACTAATCAGCTTATATACCCAAAGCTGACGCACGATTTCTTCAGGGCTGCACTTGCCGTCTTCGACAAAAACCTGGACTTCTTCGTTGCCCGTGGAAAACGGGATGAAGCTTTTCAAGTAATACCTGGTTTTGCCTGCCTCCCGACCGGTAGCCGCTGTTTTTGAATAAATGTTGAGAATGTCGTGAATCGGTTTGCCGAGATTTTCGAATTCAGTAAGTTCGTATTGAGTCGCCGGATCTTTAAAAATACGGCTGAGGATTTCTTTAGTATCCATTAAGGGCTAATTCCTTTGTATTTATCGCTGCTGGTTTTGTCTATCAAAAAAAAATCTGCTGCTAGGGAAGTGTAATGTTTTGCAACTTGCAATAATCGCGAATGATTACTTCCACCATGGGGGTGAGACTACGGGGTTCTTTTTCCGCCAGTAGACGTAAACCTTCCTTGTTTACCGGATCGATGTGTAAGATTAATGTCTTAGTTTTTGTGGTCGCCATAGGCTAACACCTAAAATTAAGTGCTATCGCTTCGTGTAGTGCAATTTACAGCATTTGACTTTCTTTAACCATTCTTAGCCTCTTCCAATGCAAGAAGAATCTGACGAAAGATGAATACTAACGAAGCAACAAGCCAAAAAATTATTAAACATCTAAGCTGTGTGTAACTTGCTAAGTATAAAGCCGACAACATTTTTTGGCGGCTCAGAAAGCAGGGGAAAATTTCAGGACCGACGATTCTGCACCCGCCGAGGTGGAAAAGGTCACAATTTGACACGGGGGCGTAATTTTGCCAGAGTGACCACAAAAGTGACCAGGCAATAAAAAGGCTTGTAACAATTGCTGCAAGCCTTGATTTAACTGGAGCCGGTGGGCGGAATCGAACCGCCGACCCACACATTACGAATGTGTTGCTCTACCGACTGAGCTACACCGGCACTCTTTATAAATTATAAACCATTTAGTTCGATTTACCGATACTGGCTAGGGTCGGATTTTGCATAGCCGTTCGCGGAACGTTTCTGTAATGCAAAGACCCTGAAAATCGGCGTTTAAAATATTCAAAAGGGCGAAGTACAATTTCCTCCCTTTGTGCAAACTCTGCCCTCCTTGGCCAAGTTAATTAGAAGTTTCGGGCATTAATAACGGTTATTTTAAAAGCCGCTTGCGCGGTAAAATCGCAAAAAGCCGAATCAATAATGTCTTGTCCGGCGAGCTGGGCAAGGCTAAGTTTAGCATCAATTGCAGCCGATTTTACCAGGATAAGTTCGCTTGCCGAAAGCGCCCCGGCCAGCCATGCAGACAGGCTGTCCGAGGTGATATCCCAGTTCGCCTGAATGCCGGCATTGTCCAGCTGAACAATAGCCGGCGACCAGATGACTACGCGTTGACGGCTTAACTGCTCCCGAATATCAAGCAATGAACCGGCAATGGAAAAATCAGGCTTTAGCCCTTTAAACAGCAAAGCCATTTGATGCATCGCCAGAATCGCCATATGGTGAGCGGTCCTGTCATCAAATCGCCAGTGTTTTTGCGCCGCTCTGACCTGTTCTGCAAAAGCTCCGCCGCCCGGCACGATGACGACCGCCCTGCCCTGATATTTTTGCTCAACACTATCAAGACAATCGTAGAGCGCATCTGTTTCGGCCAGGCTCCCGCCCAGCTTGATAATAATCATTTTACTGTCAGTTGATGCAGTAAATTAAACAACGCCTCCGCCTTGTCAAGGCATTCCTGATATTCTTCTTCAACCACCGAATCATTGACGATAGCGCCGCCCGCCCAGAAGCGAATCGTACCGGCTGAATGCACCAGGGTTCTGATAGCGATATTGCTGTCCATATTGCCGTCAAAACCAATGTAGCCTATGGCGCCGCAGTAAACGCCGCGTCGGTTCGGCTCCAGTTCTTCAATGATTTCCATCGCGCGAATCTTGGGCGCGCCGGTAACGGAGCCGCCGGGAAAACAGCTTTTTAATAAATCCAGGGCGTGCTGATTTTCTGCCAGTACGCCGCTTACAGTGCTTACTAAATGGTGCACAGTCGCATAGCTTTCTACTGCAAATAGAACAGGCGCTTTTACCGAATCCTTTTTGCAGATTTTACTGATATCATTGCGCAGCAAATCAACAATCATAAGATTTTCCGCCCTGTCCTTTTCGCTGTTTTCCAGTATTTTTTTTTGCTGCTGATCTTCAGCATAATCTTTTTTCCGGGGACGCGTTCCCTTGATAGGTTTGGTCTCAACAATGCCATTCGCAAGCTTTAAAAACCGTTCCGGGGAGGAGCTTAAAATCTGAACCTCGGGTAAATTCAGGTAGCAGCTGTAAGGTGCGGCATTTAATTTTCGCAGGCCAAGATAGGCCGCCCAAGGATTGCCGGTGCATGAGGCCGCAAACCGCTGAGCCAGATTGACCTGATAACAATCGCCTTCCTTCAGATAATGTTTAATCTTGTTGAAGGCATGGGCATAGAAGTTCTTGTCCATATTGGGCTTGATAGCGCTAAGGACTTGAAAGCCATCGTGATAATGCTGCGCGGGCAAGCTGCTGAATTGTGCTATTAAAGCTTGCCATTTTTGTTCCTCGCATTGCCCGACCAGATGAGTTTTTTGCTCTTGATGATCGACAATGACCGCCCATTCATAGATGCCTATGGCCATTTCAGCAATATGTTCTTCATCCTTGGCAAGGACAGGAAGAGTCTCCAGCCGGCGCGCCAAATCATAGCCAAAATAACCTATGGCTCCGCCATTGAAAGGCAGATCGGCGAAACCCTCATACGCCGGCAATAATTGCTGCTTGACCAGATCAAACGGGTCTGCTTTGGATTTAATTGAAACACCGCCACGAATAATCTCGGTAATATCTCCATGAGTTACCAGGGTGCACACTGGATCAGCCGCGATAATATCGTATTTTCCATGATTATGGTAAGGGTAGCCGCTGTCCAGAAAAACTGACCAGGGTGTGCCTGCGATTGGGGAAAAAAGTGCGGCGCTATTTTTAAAATAAGGCAAAGGACAAGTAAGTTGTTTTGGCGGCGGCATTTTAAAGGGGTCTGCTGGATGAACTGGATTGACAAAGCGCTTGCAGAGGCAATGAAAGATTAAGTCAGAATTATGACAAGGAATTTTTTATTTTATCAAAAGGCGTGATGAAGAAGAGTAATTTTAGCTTAAGCCGCATCCGGTCCCAGTTGGCGAAAATGGCCTTATACACTTTCGAATAACGCAATCCTTTATAACCGCAATATTAATCCGTCAGCGCTATTGAAGTATAATTCGTATCTTTTTCGTATCTTTCATGGGCGCTTACCTTGTTATTAGAAATTGGCCTGGTGGAGAATTTTCCGCTCTGATGAAAATACTTCCCCTGCTGCTTTCAGTTATCGCTGCCCGACTTGAAATAGTTGCAAATTCAATAGATTGGCGCGGAACGCAAAATGTACATGCAGCATCTAGTCGAACAGCATTCCTATTCCTTAAATGCAAAAACTGTTATTATCCCTTTGTCCTCAATAATTAACGGAGCCAGAACTTTTCTTTATTGCCGTGTCCAATTAAAGAGCGGCCCTTATAGCTAATTTTAAATGTTAATTTAAAACTTCAGATTAAATTAACATTTTTCATAGCACAAGACCTTTGAGATCATGCAAAAGTATCAATTACTGAGCAAAAAATTTGGACAACCTATAGCCGAAATACTGACTATTTTGCGCCAGCCTGCGCAGCGGGGCCGGAGCTTTCATTATCTGGCTGCAAGCATCCTGGTGGGGCTCGCCGTCGCGATGAGTATGGCGCTCGCGCCGTTGAATAAGAGCATTCCCTTTTTGGCTTTCGTTCCGGCGGTTGCCCTTGCCGCGGTTTTTGGAGGCATGGGGCCCGGAATATTTGCCGCGCTTGGGAGCATGATGGCGGCTACGTATTTGTTTTTCCCCCCTTACCATTCATTTTCATTCGCGTTTCAAACCGAGGTCATAACAGCTAATAGCGTGTTTTTTATCAGCGTGCTAATCATATGTTTCGTCATTGAACTGATGCGCCGCGCTCAACGCAGTTTCATTGCGGAGCTTGGGCGGGCTCAAGACGCCGAGGAAGCCCTGCGCGCTAGCGAAGCCAATCTCAACACTGCCCAGGAAGTGGCTCATATCGGTAGTTGGGCGCTGGATACCAGACACAACATATTGACCTGGAGCAAGGAAATTCACCACATCTTCGGCGTTCCGGCAGGAACGCCGCTAACCTATGAAACCTATCGTTCCCATGTGCATCCGGATGATGGTGACTATGTGGATCGTCAATGGGCTGCCGCCTTGCGCGGAGAGCCCTATGATATTGAACATCGCATTATCGTGGATGGCCAAATAAAATGGGTCAGGGAGCAGGCGAAATTGATAAGAGACGCCGATGGCCACCTGATTGGCAGCATAGGGACTTCACAGGACATCACCGAGCGCAAGCTTAACGAGATCAAACTCAGGCAAGCCGAAGCTGAACTCGAAAAACACCGTAACCATCTCGAAAAGCTGGTAGAGGAAAAGACGCGCGAACTGAACGCCGCCAACGTCCGGCTTCAGGAAGATATCAGGGAGCGTGATCAAGCCGAACAGAAACGCCTTGAATTGGAGAAAAAACTGGCCCAGGCCGAGAAAAAACTTACTACGATTGCCGCTTTTGCGCCAGGCGTTATTTACGCCCTTAGGGAGCGGCCGGATGGAAGCATTTGCCTTCCTTACGCCAGTCCTGCTATCCGCGATCTTTACGGTCTTTGCGCCGAGAATTTGGCAAAAGATGCAACGCCGGCTTTTGCGATGACCCATCCTGATGACAGACAACACCTGGACAAAACCCGTGCGGAATCCTCCCGAACCCTCTGCCCCTGGTATGATGAATGGCGAATAAGACACCCTGAAAAAGGTGATATCTGGTTAGAGGGGCGTTCTGTTCCGGAACGCGAGCCGGATGGCTGTACCTTATGGTATGGTTTTATCCATGACATCACGGAACGCAAGCGGGCGGAGGATGCGCTTAAGGAAATGGATGTCCGGAAAAATGAATTTCTGGCCATGTTGGGCCATGAACTCAGGAATCCCCTTGCGCCTATCCGTAATGTCGTGCAGACAATGAAAGCGTATAATTTCACCGACCCTGTACTGGAAGGGGGCCTTACTATTATCGAACGGCAAGTGAGCCATTTGACTCGATTGATCGATGATTTGCTTGATGTTGCCCGTATCATGCAGGACAAAATTACGCTGAAGAGGCAGTGCCTTGATTTTGCCGATGTTGTGGATAGCGCCGTAGAAGAAAGTCGCCCGCTTATCGAAACACGCAGACAACAATTGATCATTTCGCCCCCCGAGACGCCGCAATGGATCGAAGGCGATCGCGTCCGGTTAACTCAAGTATTTTCTAATCTGCTTAATAATGCCGCCAAATACACGCCGAAAGGCGGCAAGATCATGCTGAACATAACGCAGGAAGACTCCTGGATAGTCACCAAAGTGGAGGATACCGGCATGGGCATACCCGCCAAGATCCTTCCCCGGATCTTCGATCTGTTCACCCAGGCGAAAAGATCGCTCAATCGCTCGCAGGGGGGCATGGGAGTAGGGCTTACGCTGGTGCGCAGATTGGTGGAAATGCATCAAGGGACAATCACGGCAGCGAGCGCCGGCATTGGTCAGGGCAGCGTATTCACTGTACGCTTGCCGCTATTGAATATTTGTCCTCTTAGCAAATCATTTGCGCAGCCAAAATCCCCTTCATCGCCCTCGCAGCTCCGTATTCTGGTAGTGGACGATTACGCCGATGCCGCAGAAAGTCTTGCGCTAATGCTGCAACTAAAAGGGTATGAAGTCATTACCGCGGGGTGCGGGTTGAAGGGAATCGAGCAAGCAGTGAGTTTCCGGCCGCAGGTTGTGCTGTTAGACATTGGTCTTCCCGATATGGATGGTTATGAAGTTGCAAGACAGCTGCGCCAGTTACCGGAAACGCGGGATGCGCTCCTGATTGCCTTAACCGGCTACGGACAGCCGGAAGACCGTGAGCTTTCAAAAGCCGCCGGGTTTGACCATCACCTGCTCAAACCCGTGGACCCAGAGGCTTTGTTTGCTCTGCTGGCGCTCAGGAAGCCCGGTTTGTAAGGAGTTAAATCATCCCGGCTAAAGCCGGGATGATTTAACTCCTTACAATAAAAGCACAGTCTAAACTTTTACAGTATTCGCCAGCTAGGCGTATAGGCTCAGCAAGCCTTGACTGATCACAGCCTGTCCATTTTCAATGTCTTCAACAAGCTCACTCACTCCTTCCGCAGCACCACTTGTATTCCCCCCGGAAGGGCCGCCATCCCCGGCTGTTTGAGAAAAACCTTGTGAGGATGACCGCCCTTGATCTGAAGCGGCCTGTTGAAAAATATTTACATCCACCAGATTAAGTTGCTGGGAGCTCATCATTTCCCGCAATCTTGGCACAGAAGCTTCAAGGGCTTCTCTTACTGCGCCATGCTGGGCGGAAAAGGTAACGGTCGCCTGATCCTGATTAATATCGATACGAACCGAGAGTGGCCCAAGATGCTGTGGATTAAGCCTGATTTCCGCCGCCGATACGGCCTTGTTATTCATCCATATGATCCTGTCGCCCAAGTCCTTGCTCCAGTCCGGATGGGCTAAAGGTTTTATGATTGCCGGCACATCGGCTCTGGCAGCAAGCGGCTTGTCAAGCTGAGCCATATCATGAATCTGCTGAGGCGCTGCTTTATCGATGACTGATTTATCCATGCCTAAGGAGGCAGGCTGGCGCTCATTTACTAGCGCTTTTTCGAAGGCGTTCAAGTCAATCCCTTGCTGTTTATCCTGAGCCGATGCATTGAAGTCGGCTGTCAGGAAGCTATCTGAAGCCATCTCCTCTTCAGGCAAATTCAATTTATTATCCGCCGCCAGCGGTTTTAAAAAAGACGAGGCCGCATTTTCTTTAATGACAGCGTCCTTTGCCGAACTATCATCCATTTTTTTTTCAGCAGGTTTGGCTTCAGGAAGAAGCCATGCCGTCAATAACTGTAAAAGCGCTGCGGAATTTTCAACATCCGTTTGGGAATCACCGCTTTGATCTTCTGTGGCGTCTTCTATTTTTTCGGTACTCAAGCTGCTGGCCAATTGGCGAGGATCCGGCTGAGGCGGAACATTTATCACCGCCGCCTTATCCATATTTTGACTTGCGGCCGCTTTTTCGGCCGCCGCTATGGATTTTATCATATCAACCAACGCAGCCGAATTTGCTTCAGGGTCTGCCTGTTCATTTATTTTACAGGACACCGGCAACTCCTTGCCCAGCAAAGCGGCAAGTTCTTGCAGATCATCTCTGCTCTGAAATACGCCGTTACCGTTTATGACGCTAGTAATTTTGGACTGGGCAAAATCTTGCAACTGCTTAGGCAATTCACCCCGGTTGATTGCAGCGCTCAACAGGGCTGCCTGTTCCGTCAATGTGCCGGTAAAACTTTCGGGAGCAGCATTATTGCCTGAGAGAAGCGCCGATACGCGCTCAGATGAAGGGGCGCCCGATAACGAAGATAATGAGTTTACACCTGCAATAGCCATGATTAATTCTTCCTAAATCTAAATTATCGTATAAGGTTTTAAGCATTTCCCATGCCGCCGGAACTATTCCGCCCGGTTCTGGCAGCCCGTTCATCCAGCTCCCGCTGTTCGCTTCTGGCTTCCTCCCTGGCCTCTACGGCCAAAGCGGAATCGCACACTTTCTGCAAACTCCGGGTATGTTGGCGCAGCGCTTCCCATAGTTTTCTTTTTGCCAGTACCTCCGTTTCACCCAGGCGCAAGGCCTGTTCCTGTCCTGATATGGCCTTATTGAGCTTGTCAATAAATGATCTGAATTCCAGCAACTGTTCAACGTTGACGCCCCGGGCTGCGCGCTGATCAAATTTATCCTGATAGTCCTGCCGGTATTTTCTTAAACCTTGCACCTGGATCTGCATTGCCAGCAGTTTTTTCTGAGCTGCTCCCCATGCTTCCAGCGCATTTTTTTCCTGAGCCGCTTTAAGCTCGACAATGGTTTTAATACGCCGGGATTTTTTCATTGACTGGCTGCCGTTCTGTTTAGATCTAGCAAAATTTCCAATTCACTTAGACTGCGGCTTATATCAACCGGCTCATTCATGTCCTGCTGCAAAAACTCCAGAATTGCTGCATTTTTTTCAATCGCCTTGTCAATGCGCGGATCAGCCCCGGCCTGGTAAGCGCCGACACTGATTAAATCGCGGTTTTGCTGATAAAGTGAATACAACCGTCTGACATCACGCGCCATTTGCAGATGCCGGGGAGTAACAATATCCGGCATCACCCGGCTGACTGACGCTTCTATGTCTATGGCCGGAAAATGACCTGCTTCCGCCAGGCTTCTGGACAAGACGATATGACCATCCAGCACCCCTCTGGCCGCATCGGCAACAGGATCATTATTATCATCACCCTCTGTCAGGACGGTATAAAAAGCGGTTATTGATCCCCCGTTTTTATTGCCGTTACCGGCCCGTTCCACGAGATGCGGCAACCTTGCAAAAACCGAAGGCGGATAGCCCCGCGTCGCAGGCGGTTCATCTATGGCCAGGGCAATTTCGCGGTGCGCCTGGGCATAGCGCGTCAGTGAGTCCATCAGCAGCAGCACATCAAGCCCCTGATCACGAAAATATTCGGCGATACTGGTTGCCAGCAGCGCTCCCTGTACGCGCATCAACGGCGGACAATCGGCAGGCGTAGCAACCACCACGGCCCTTTTCAGGCCTTCTTCGCCTAAAATTTTCTGGACAAATTCATTGACTTCGCGCCCCCGCTCGCCAATCAAGCTGACAACCACAATATCGGCGGTAGTAAATTTTGTCATCATACCCAACAGCACGCTCTTGCCCACGCCGGTGCCGGCAAACAGGCCCATACGCTGGCCCCGGCCAACGCAAAGTATTGAGTTTATCGCCCTTACCCCGACATCGAGCGCTTCACATATCTGTTTTCTCGATAAAGGATTTATAGGACTGCCATTGAGCGACATCAGCCTGTCGGTTTTAAACGGCCCTTTATCATCAAGCGGGTTGCCGGCGCCATCCAGAACCCGGCCCAGCAAACCGTAGCCCACTCGCGCCAGACTGTTTTTACCCAAAGGTATAACGCGGCAATCGGGTTCGAGCCCATGCAGTTCTCCTGTCGGCATTAAAAAGACCCGCTCTCCGGAAAAACCCACCACTTCCGCTTCAATCTTCCGGCCGCTTTTAGTTTCAATGCGGCAGCGCGAGCCAATGGCGGCTCTGCATCCTACCGCCTCCAGCGTCAATCCGACCATACGGGAAAGCTTGCCTTCAACAATAAGTTCCGGTGTTTCTGCGAGTCTTTCATAGTAAGGCTTTAATTGTTTCAGCCAACGCTGTGACCGATCTATAGCGGGCGTCATGGACTTCTGTCCTGTTCCCGCTCACCTCCCAATATCGTCGCTATAACGGCGGTCAGGCGATTTTCTATCGTTGCATCAACATGCGAAACTTCGGTATTGACTTTGCAGCCGCCGCGCGTAATCAAAGGATCCTCGATTACTCCCCACGGCGGGGACATCTCATCCAGCGACAAGGCAGCCCGCACCAATTCAGCATCTTCAGGATGCAAATGCAAGCTAATCTGTTGTGACGATAACGGCAGCACATTTATGCCGGCCCTGACCGCGGCAACCACCTGCCCCGGATCGAGTTTAATTTCCCGGCGTATTAGTTGCGTGGCAATACCTATGGCCAGTTTGACCAGCTCTTTTTCTACTTCTTCATCCAGCGTTTTAAGCGGCTGGTTCAAGGAGTCAACAAGCATGACAAATTCGGCTGCCTGTTTCTGCATTAAATGCAAATTTTCCTCATAGCCTCTTTTTGAACCTTCGGCAAAACCCTGCTCAAAGCCTTCATTTTTGCCCTGGGCAAAAGCTTCGCCATAGGCCTGCTTTTGCATCGCTTCAATATCGCCGGCGGTCAAGACCGGCGCCTGCTCTGCTTCAAAACTTACCGGCTCAGATTTTCCGTTTACATTCGCCCCGGAGACATCAGGCATATCCCATAAGCTTAACGCTGACAGTTCAGAGGCAGAGAAGCCTGCCGCTTTAGATGAATTCATCGCCACCGCCCAGCATGATTTCCCCGGCATCGGCCAATTTTTTGACGATGCTCAATATATCCTTCTGAGCCAGTTCCACTTCGCTCAATTTGGCCGGCGGCGAAGCTGCCAGATCATCCCGCAGCATTTCCGCCGCCCGTTTGGACATATTGCTGAATATTTTTTCCTTAAGAGGTTCCCCGACCCCGCGCAAGGCCAGCAACAACTGGCTTGTCGGTATTTCGCGCAGCAATGTCTGCATGCCTCTTTCATCCATTAGCGCCAGATCTTCAAATACAAACATCTTTTCCTGGATCTCCTGAGCCAATTCCGCCCTGTGCTCGGAAATCTCGGCTATCACGAGATCGCTGGCAGAACCTTCCATGAAATTCAGAATATTGGCAGCCGCATCGATACCGCCGATCGTGGTAGATTTGACATTGTCACTGCCAGTCAGCTGTTTTTCCATAATTTGATCCAGCTCACGCAAGGCATGCGGCTGCACCCCTTTCATCGTTGCGATTCTCATCAGCAGATCGGTACGCATATTTTCAGGTAAAAACATCATGACTTCAGCCGCCTGGTCACTGTCCAGCAAAGACAGGATGGTCGCGATAATTTGCGGATGCTCGAGACGAATCATATCGGCGATTGACCGGGTATCCAGCCACTTCAACTGCTCAATGCCTTTGGTGCTGCCGCCCTGCAAGATCCGGTCAAGGATGCTGTTGGCCTTATCTGCGCCCAGTGCGCTGATCAATACATTGCGGATATAAGAATCGGTATCCATTCCCAATGAAGTCTGATTTCTTACCGCAAGGATAAATTCCTCCAGTACAAGATCAACCATATCGGGGGAAATATCGCCGACGCTGGCCATCGTGGTGCCCAGTATCTGCACTTCGCGCGGATTCATGTGCATTAAAACCGCCGCGGCTCTTTCCTGTCCCAATCCCAGCAACAATACTGCCGCGCGTTCAGATTGATTTAACTCTTTAACCATCTTTTCTGATCCATGATTTAATGACTTGCGCTACTATTTTCGGATCATCCTCAACCAGTTTCTTGACATATTGCAGCCGATGTTCGTAGCTTTGCGGCGCTTCAAGAAGCAACATATCTTCCTGCTCATTGGCCAATGCAGCATTGGCCTTTTGTTGAGGGGCCGGAACGGCAACAGGAATACCGTCCTTGTCATAACTGACCGTCCCGCCCATTGCAGCTGCCTGCGCCTGTGCCTCTGCCAAGGCAGCGGCTTTTCTGTCTTCTGCATTAAGGCCGGCCAGTCCGCGCATCGTCGGCCGCAGCACGCCGAAAAGCAGAAATAATACAGCTGATACCGCAGCGGCCTGTTTCATTAAATCAAGAAACCAGCCTTGTTCCCAAACCGGAATTTCCGGCAACGCCTCGAGTTCTTCGGGCGTTTTGAAGGCCACATTAGTGACAGTCACCTGATCGCCCCGGCTGCTGTCAAAACCGACCGCCTGTTTCACGAGATCACTCAAGCGGTTCAGGTCTTCCTGGACATATGTCTGGGTTTTTATCGCTCCATCTGCCTGAGCCATATGGCGATCGTCAACGACTACGGCAACGGATAACCGGCGCAAAACGCCGCTAGCCAGACGCGTATGGGTAATCGTTTTATCCAGCTCGAAATTGCGGGTTGAATTTTTAGTGGCTGAACCGGGAGCCTTTGCAGGAGCGGCCGCTGCTGAATCCGGGCTTGCAGCTGAATTTTGCGGAGCTGTCGTTTCCGGAGCAACACCGGCAGGAGCAGGCTGGTTGGATAAGGCCCCCGGAATGCCCTGAACAGCAGGCAGCGTGCTTTGCTCTTCGGAAGTTTGTTCACTTCTTAAGGCCGGCAAATCAGGATTGAATATTTCCTGGGTCCGGTCAGTCTCGGTAAAATCCAAATCGGCTGAAATTTGCGCACGCATTCCAGCGCTGCCCACCAGGGGCGACAAAATATTTTCAATCCTGTCCATCAGATGTTCTTCAATAGCTTTCTTGTAGTCAAATTGTTTGGAGGTCAAATTAACTTCTGCTGAGGAATCATGGCTATTTAGCAACTGGCCTTTTTGGTCTACTACGGTCACTTGTCCTGATTCGAGCTGCGGCACACTGGCAGCCACCAGGTGAATAATCGATTCAATCTGGCCTTTATCCAGCGTGCGTCCCTGGTATAAATTGACCATGACTGAAGCACTGGGCTTCTTGCGCTCCCGCACAAACACCGACTGTACAGGCAGAGCCAACAGCACTCTGGCCGTTTTTACACTCTGAATAGCCATAATCGTGCGCGCGATTTCACCTTCCAGAGCCCGCTGAAAGCGCAGCATTTCGACGCTTTTGCTAGAACCGAAGCCCTGATCCTTGTCCAGTAGTTCATAACCCAGGCTGTTGCTACGGGGCAAGCCTGACGCCGCTAGCTTAAGCCTGACCTCATTCACCTCATCAATCGGCACCATAATCGCTCCGGAACCGGCTTCGACTTTATACTTAATGCCCTGCTGGTCCAGCACTTCAAGAATTTCAGCCATATCTTTCTCGCCGATTTCGGCAAACAAGCGCCCGTAAGAGGGCGACTGGGACCATAGCACCAGGGCAACGCCGATAGCGACGCTAAAGGCCAGGCCGAGCATTAATCCCAGCTGGCGGGCAATAGTCAGACCCGCCAGACCTTTGATGGCTGGATGAGCCTCGGCTGTTGCCGTTAAGGCCTGCTGAATCGAAGCGCCAACCATATTATTACGAACTTGTTCACTCATTTTTGATTTTATGCAGAAATGTATTTACAGATGCCATTAGCCGCGCTACATGGGCATATTCATGACATCCTGATAGGCTTCCACCAGTTTATTTCTGACTTGCAGCATAGCCTGAAACGAAACGCTTGCTTTCTGGGTGGCCACCATCACTTCGGCCAAACTGACATTTGCCTCGCCGGTCTCAAAAGCTGCCGCCATTTTTCCGGCAGCCTGCTGAGTATCATTAACGGAATCAATAGACTGTTTTAACAAGGCCGAGAAATCAGCAGGGCCCTCCTCCTGCACTGGACTGCCCGCTTCCAGTGACATAGCCCGCATTTGGGCTAAAATCCGGTTTACATTCATATCACTCATTGGCTTCCTCTTGCGATCCTGGTTCAGACATTTTCTAAAATTCAGGCATTATTGATGCCACAGCTCAGCACGGAAGAGTAATGCCGGCCTCTTTTATCCTTGCCATTTTGTATCTGAGCGTTCGGGGGCTAATCCCCAGTTTTTCGGCGGTGGTTTTACGATTGCCGTTTTCCATCTGCAAGGTCTGTAAAATCATGTTTTCTTCAGCGCAACGGACACTCTCGCCCAGACCTGCTGCCTGAGTTTCCTCATTGCTGCTCGCTGCTCCCTGGCAGTTTGTTCCAGCATCAGAAGACTGGCTGCTAATCACCGCACCCATTGAACCGCCTTCTTCAAACACCAGGTCTTCAGCGGTAATGCTGTCTCCTGTCCGTAAAATCAGGGCCCGCTGGATCACATTATCCAATTCCCTGACATTTCCAGGCCAGTAATAAGCCAGCATTTTTTTAACCGCTTCCTTATCAAATGCCGGCAATGTTTTGCCTGGCCCGCTATGGCGCTGAATGAATCCGCTTGCCAGCGGCAAAATATCGCCGGGCCGGCTGCGCAAGGGCGGAATATGAATGGGAAAAACACTGAGCCGATAATACAAATCTTCTCTGAATCGCCCCAGCTCCAGCTGATCTTTTAAATTCTGATTGGTGGCCGCCAAAATTCTGACAGTCAGCCTGATTTTCTTATGACTGCCGAGGCGCTCCACTTCTTTCTCCTGCAATACCCGCAATAATTTCGCTTGCAAGGCCAAATCCATTTCGGCTATTTCATCCAGCAACAGCGTACCTTCCTGGGCCTGTTCAAATTTACCCGGCATAGCCTGAACAGAGCCGGTAAAAGCGCCTTTTTCATAACCGAACAGCATTGCTTCGAGCATGTTTTCAGGAATTGCCGCGCAGTTCACGGCAATAAAAGGCCCGCGAAAATAAGTTGAATTCTGATGGATATACCGGGCTATTACTTCTTTACCGGTACCGCTTTCGCCCTGCAATAAAACACTGGCATCGGTCTTTGCCACTTTTGATATGAGCGCATACAATTTTTTCATGCTGTCGTCGTGAACGATTCTTTTATTGGCAGCGGAATTGGCCTGTTTCGGGCCAGCCATAACATAAGCAGCGACTTTCCTGACCAGATCCTTCGCTTCAAAGGGCTTGATAAGATAATCGCAAGCCCCTGCCTGCATGGCTTCTACTGCCTTCGGAATCGTGCCGTAAGCCGTCATCAGCACTACGGGTGTTTCAGAATAGCTGGCGTGCATGGTTTTCAATAACTGAAAGCCATCCATTACCGGCATCTGCACATCGCTGACGACCAGTTTAAATTGGCTGAGCGCCAGTCGGGTTAACGCTTCAGCGCCAGTGCCCGCAGACATGACTCGATACCCCTCCAGCTCCAGCGTCTCGCAAAGCGCCTCGCATAAGGCCGGATCATCCTCAACAATCAACACATCATACTGTTTCATAACATCGCCTTCTGATTGCGGTTTTTATTATGATTTCTACCCGAGAACCCTCCCGGCAACGAAAATCGCTCCCGGTTTATACAAGGAATATCTAAAGCAAAAATCGCCCCTTCGCCCGGTCTGGACTCGGCCTGCACATGACCGCCATGGGCCTTGATTACACTATTGACGACTGCCAGCCCTAAGCCTGTACCGTTTGTTTTAGTCGTAAAAAAAGGCTCAAAAACCCGTTGACATGCCGCATTGGCAATGCCCGGCCCATTATCCTTAATGACAATGCGCAGATGATCATTCAGCTGATCCACCGAGAGTTGTATAATTCCGGCCTGACCCACCGCATCAACGGCATTATTCAATATATTCATCAATGCGCCGCGCAATGCGTTTTGATTGCCCAGCATTTCATCGTCAAAGGCGTGATTAATAATCTTCAAATCAATTTTCTTGCGGCCTGCATAATCTTTAAATGCTTCGCTTAGATAATCAAGCAGCTGCGCCAGTGAAAAAGTCTCCATAGCCAACCGGCCGTCCCTGGCAAAAATCAGCATATCGTTAACCTGCTTTTCCAGAAACTGTAAACGTTCAAGAATTTTTTCTGAAAAACGGCTGCGTTTTTCATTATCCAGCACCGAGTTATTCATTTGCGAGGCATACAATATCGCCGTTGCCAGCGGCGTTCTGACCTGATGGGCCATGCTCGCCACCATTTCCCCCATTGCTGATAACTGCTTTTGCTGATTCAGCATGTCCTGCAAGCTGCGCATTTCACTGACATCCGACAGCAAAACAATTTGTCCTGAATTATTTTCCAGATGACGGCAAGTCATATTCACCCGCTTGCCATTTGGCAAACGATATTCATGGGGATTGTCAACAACGGCAAGCAGACTGCGCGCAATAACGTCGGGCCAGATCTGTCCCAGCAGCGGCTGCTCTAAAAAATCAATCGCGACCGCGTTGCAGTCCAGAATTTTTCCCCTTATATCGAGCACTATGACCGCGGCAGGAAGCGCGGCCAGTATCTTTTCCAAACGGCTTGCCAGCCTTTCTTTTTCCTCTAGCGTTTTAAGTCGTTCACTATGGGCAAAAGCCAGTTCCTTATTCAGTTTTGCAACCTGCTCTTCCAGGCCTTGATAGGAAACGGACAGGTGCTGCGACAGTTCGTTAAAAATGCGGAAAGCATCGGTGAGTTGTTCAGTTTTTTGAGTTTTATTAACAGGAGAGGTATTCATGAGAGTCGGTTTATTTTTCATACCATAAACAAAGCAAAAAGCAGACCAAACAATTATTTATTTGATTTTCAATCACTTGACATAGAATGACAAGAAATTGACTCGCGGCCGTCAGCGTTGTAAATCGTACTTGCGCAATTTTTCCACCAGTGTCGTACGCCTCATATTCAGAAGCCTGGCGGCATGAGCCACTACGCCATTGCATTCATTTAATGCCTGACGAATTAAATCGCCTTCCATCACGTTCAGATATTCCTTTAAATCCATACCCTGCTCCGGCAATTGCGTTAAAGCTGCCGGAAAGTTATCCGGATTGCTGCCGATTTTTTCCATTTGCCCGGACTGATCAGTCTGATCGCTACCGGTTTCATCCTTATCGATTATTATTTCTGCCGGTATTTCATAATGCTGGAATTTTTCAGGCAAATCGGCCACATCCACCAGTCCTTTCGGATAAATAATAGCCAGCCTTTCAATAAGATTGGCCAATTCCCGGACATTACCCGGCCACCTATGCTGCATCAAGGCAGCCAGCGAGGGATTGCTCAGCCTTACTGAAGCATGGCTGGACGCTTCCAGGCGGGTAATAATATCCTTTACCAGAACCGGAATATCCTCGGCTCTATCGCGTAGCGGCGGCACTTCAATAGGAAAGACGTTCAGTCGGTAAAACAGATCTTCCCGAAAGCGGTTTTCTTTAATCTCCCTTTCAAGATGCCGGTGCGTTGCGGCAATAATCCTGACATCACAATGCAGGGTTTTATTACTGCCTACGCGTTCAAAAGTACGTTCCTGCAGTACCCGTAATAACTTAACCTGCATGGACATAGGCATATCGCCGATTTCATCAAGAAAAAGGGTGCCGCCCTCGGCCAGCTCAAAGCGCCCTTGTCGTGAACTTAAAGCCCCGGTAAAGGCGCCTTTTTCATGCCCGAATAATTCGCTTTCCAGTAATTCTCCCGGAATTGCGCCGCAGTTAATTGGTACGAACAAACGGGATCCCCGGCATGAAGCTTCATGCAAGGCTCTGGCTATAACTTCCTTGCCTGTTCCTGATTCGCCAAGAATCAGGACAGTCGCATCTGATTCTGCAACCTGCCCGATTAATTTACGAATAGTGACAATCGCCGGACTATTACCTTTCAGGCGGTCAATTGAAGATGACCGGCGCTCATGCCCTCTTCTATCGACAATCACCTGTGACTGCAGATTAAAAACAGATAGTTTATCGCTTATCAGTTTCAGGCTGGGATAGGTAAAAGGCCATTCCAGCACCTGCAGCACTGAGTTACTGACCGCGGTCGAAACCTGAAGCCCGCTGCCTTTTTCAACCAGGAGAATAAGCGGAATATTATTGGCCCCCTCGACAATATCCCGGATTACCGCTGCTTGTTTATCAAGGCCGTCTCCAACAAAAATACCCCATATCTGGCCGCCTTCATTAATAGATGAGGCATAGTTTGAGACTTTAGCTGTTTCTACTTCATATTCCATAAATTGAAGCACTGTCTTAACCTGCTGGCGCCTTGTTTCATTGTCATCAATTAATAAAATACGTGGCAATGCCATATTTTTTATACTCATTCCATAAATTAGACATAAAGAATCCGCGTAGTGATTCAAAGCACAGCTCAATACCGGTTTTCCCTTAACTATAATCCAAAATGGTTATTTTGCTACCTGCCGGCCCGTACCCCGGTATCCGAATGGTGAAGCATTTGTTCATCTTTTTAAGTTCCCGTTTTTAAGGAAGAAAGGCGGTGCCTGTTTAGATTCGGGCTTGACAAAAATTTGTCAACGTAGACACTAGAAGCATTATTACTAGTCATGAGTAAATTATTTGAACGAAATGTCACTGGGTATGCTGTTTGGCTTACTTGTTGTTATGCTTATTCTTTCCGCTTTTTTTTCAGGCTCCGAAACGTCCTTGATGAAGCTGAACCGGTATCGTTTAAGACACCTCGTTAAGCTAAAACACTCCGGCGCGATAAAGGCCTACGCATTACTGCAAAGACCCGACCGCGTGCTCGGACTGATTTTATTAGGTAACAATTTTGCTAATAATTTTGCCGCATCAATAACCACGGTCATAGCCATCAAGCTGTATGCTGATGAAGAAACGGTCATCGCCAGCGCCACCGCTATTTTAACTGTCATCATGCTTATTTTTTCAGAGGTCACTCCGAAGACTATTGCCGCCGTCAAGCCGGATCTGCTCGCTTTCCCGGCTGCCTGGATCTACACGCCGCTGTTAAAAATCTTTTATCCGATAGTTTGGATCATTAACTTGTTTGTTAACGGCTTATTGCGGATATTCCGCCTTGACATCAACAATAACCACGACCAACTGAATAAAGAAGAATTGAAAAGCATTATTGCTGAAGCAGAAAGCATAATGCCCAGGCGCTATCAAAAAATGCTGCTGGGCATACTCGATCTTGAGTCAGCGACCGTTGAAGATGTTATGACTCCCCGCAATGAAATCATGGGTATTGACCTGGAGTTATCCATTGAAGAAATTATTACTCAAATAAAAACCAGTCCGCATACCCGCTTACCCGTTTATAAAAAAAGTATCGACAGGGTTATGGGTTTTCTACATTTAAGAAAGGTACTGGTCGAGGTCAATCATAAGGATTTTAACAAGCAGACAATTATAAATCTTCTGTCTGAACCGGCGTTTATTCCTGAAAGCACTCCGGTGCATACCCAAATGCTCAGGTTTAAAAGTGAGAAAATACGCATAGGTTTAGTTGTCGATGAATACGGTGATGTACAAGGTCTGGTTACCTTTGACGACTTACTTCAGGAAATAGTGGGGGAATTGGTTAACGAGGATGAAGCGGTGAGAGAGCAAAGCGACGGCAGCTATCTGGTTGATGCCAATATTACTATTCGGGAATTAAACCGCGTCACCCAATGGGCTTTGCCAACGGAGGGGCCCAAGACGCTGAATGGATTAATTATTGAATTTATGGAGACAATTCCTGCGGCAGGGACGGGTATCAAGCTGCATGGTTATCCGCTGGAAATATTAAAACGCGATGAAAACGCAGTCAAACTGGTCAAATTTTTACCCAGGAAAAAAATTTTTCCCGATGCCGAATGAACCGGTTTAAAAAATCGGAAGAAATTCCTGATTACCGCACTTATCACCGTATTTTATACCAGGCAGAAGCCGCATTAGGCAGCAAGGAAAAAATCTGGCCCTGTAAAATTTTTGACCGGTTATTAAAAGGCTGCGTGCTTTGCTGTGCCTCCTCTTGGGGATGAAGAGGCGGAGAAAATTTATAGCCTTACGCTGGATTTATCGGAGCCTGTTCAAATAACAATGGCGCTTACCGTCGCCGAAGTCGTAGGCAGCACTGCCGGCTTTAAATGCGAACACATCGATATGGATAGTATTACCAGGTTACGGCGCCTGCTTGAGCTTAACCTTGGTGATAGCGAGTTACTGAAAAGAGATTTATCGGCATTGGCCGAATGGCCGATAAAGCTGTAATACTTTGTGCTAAAGCCATTTCTTTTTCTTGAAATAACCCAGCAGAAATAAGGCTATGGCAATAAATACTCCCCATAATGCCGGGTAACCCCATTTCCATTTCAGTTCCGGCATATAGTCAAAATTCATGCCGTAAACGCCGGCAATAAATGTCAGCGGGATAAAGATGGATGAAAATACGGTGAGCACTTTCATGGTTTCACTCATTTTATTGCTGATACTTGATAAATAAATATCCATCATGTCGGCTATCAGATCCCGATAAGACTCCATTGCTTCAGTTACGCGTATTGCGTGATCATAAATATCGCCGAAATAGCGTTTATTATGCTCATCGAGTAAAGCCGACTCGCTGCGCTGAATCGAAGCCAGCAACTCGCGCAGAGGAGATACCGTTCTGCGAATGAAGATCAGCTCCCGCTTGATTCTCTGAATGGAGCTCAACGTTTGTATTGAGGGATAGGACATTAACTCATCTTCTACCGATTCAATCAGCTCATCCAGCGTATCCTGCAAACCAAAATACTCGTCTACAACCGTATCCATAATGACATAAGCCAGATAATCCGTACCCAGGCCCCGCATGTGGCTTTTACCGTTGTCGAGCCGTTTTAAAACCGGATCGAATATTTCGCTGGGCTTCTCTTTGAAAGTAAAAACGATTTTATCCAATACTAACAGACTGATTTGTTCATATTGAACCTGAAAGTCATGGTTTTTTAACGAAAGCGCTTTTATGACAATATATAAATAATCATCAAATTCCTCGTATTTCGGCCGCTGATGAGTATTAAGAATATCTTCAAGCACTAATGCATGAATATTATAATGCTGGCCTATCTCATCAATAATCGAGACATTTTTTAATCCGTCAATAATAACCCAAGTTACCGTATCGGCACTTTTTAACGGCGGAATTTCTTTAATGGAATTGACGATGTACCTTTCTACTGCTGAACTATTGTAATTAACCACCGAGATTCGGTGTTCATGGTCATGCACTTCACCCACATGTATAAGTGAACCGGGCGGTAAACCGGATTTTCTAGAGACATTCATTCTTATTTTGGACATACCTGCCTCTTTCAATCGCATAGTAAGCGCCGCGCCCGCGGCATAGTAAATTTTCAGGCTGCTGCTAAAGCCGACGGTTTATAGCAGGCATTTACACCCATACAATTTAAAAAATAGCCGGCTATCAGATCAGGGGATTAAACACTTTTTCCGGAAGTTGCATGGTCATGCAATGCAAACTGCCGTATTGATGAACCAGCGGCCGACAAGGTATCGGGATGATTTCATGCCGGGGAAAACAGTCAGTCAATCGCTGCAAAGCGGTTTTATCCATAGGATCGCCATAAGCCGGAACCAAGACGGCATGATTGATGATCAAAAAATTGGCATAATTGGCCGGTAATTGCTGTCCTTCCTCATCATAAATCGGTTTGGGCAAGGGTAAGGGGACTAAATGATAGGCTTCACCCGAGCGGGTTCTGAATGCCTGCAGCTGTCTTTCCATATATTTTAAACTTTTGTAGTGCAGGTCTTCAGCATCATCGCAAGCGGTATAGGCAATGGTGTTGACTGAACAAAAGCGGGCCAAGGTATCAATATGGGCGTCCGTGTCATCGCCGGACAGATTTTCCTGATCCAGCCAGAATATCCGTTTTGCCCCCAGATGCTGAAACAGCTGGCGTTCTATGTCCTGCTGTGTCAAGCCATTGTTTCTATTCGGATTCAGCAGACACTGTTTGGTTGTCAGCAGGGTGTCAATGCCGTCACTTTCAACACTGCCGCCTTCGAGTATCAAATCAATGTCCTTGTAGGCTTCACCTTTAAAAAATTTGGCATTCAACAGCTTGTGATTAAGCGCATTGTCATTTTGATGCTGGTATTTTTCGCCCCAGCCGTTGAAAAGAAAGTTGAGACGAGTAATTTCTCCCTGGTCTTCAACACTAAGGAAAACGGTATCTCTAACCCAGATGTCATTTACGATGGCGTGGATGAAGTCGACGTCGTCGCTGTTGCTTATCAAGCTTTGAATATGTTGCTGATGGCTGTCATCCCGGCAGACGATAATGAGTTTCTGATAGCGGGTAATGGTGTCGGCAATAACGCTGCAGGATTGTTCTACAGATTCAAGTCGATTGCTGAAATCGCCGGTTTTATGCGGCCAGGCGATTAATACGGCGGATTGCTTTTCCCATTCGGCTGGAAATCGGGTCATGGATTTAATATCCTGTGGCTATATAGTCCGGCTTACTCGCTCGGAACAGATTGAAATAACATCTCTTTGGCATGGGCCCGGGTCTTGGCAGTAATATTTACGCCGCCCAGCATCCGGGCAATCTCCTCAACGCGAGCTTCATTATCCAGAAGCCGGACCGTAGAAGATGTGGTGTCGGCCTGGCTATTTTTTTCAACATACAAATGATGGTGCGCTTGCGAGGCGACCTGCGGCAAATGGGTGACGCACATGACTTGCCGGTTATGGCTCAGGCTGCGCAGTTTTTGTCCGACAATCTCGGCAATGCTGCCGCCGATGCCTGAATCGACTTCGTCAAAAATCATTGTCGGCGTGGTCTTGTCGTTGGATGTAACAACCTGAATAGCCAGGCTGATGCGGGATAACTCCCCTCCTGAAGCAACCTTGGCCAATGGTTTGGCCGGCAGACCGGGATTGGCGCTAACCAGAAAACTGACACTGTCTTTACCGTTAAGCCTGGGTACATCCGTATCAAGGGCGGATATATTGACCAGAAAATCCCCTTGCGGCATACCCAGTTCCCTGATCATGGCGGAAATCTGTTTTTGCAGTTTTTCGCCGCTGCGGCGGCGCTGCTCGGAAAGTTGTCCGGCTAGCTGATAATATTGGCCAAGCAATTCTTCAGTGCTGACTTTTAATGCCTCGATGCGTTCACTGCCGTGGGTGAGCCCATCAAGTTCGCGTTCAAGTTTGACAAGCTGTTCAGGCAGTTCATCAGGAGCCACATGGTGTTTGCGGCTAAGGCTCTGGATAATGCCAATCTGGCTTTCCAGGGCTTCCATGCGCAGGGGATCTGCTTCCTGCGCTTCCAGAAAACGGCGTAATTGCTGCGCGGCTTCTTCTGTCTGAATTTGGGCTTCGGATAACAGTGTGCAGATTTCATTTAATTCGGGGGCAAACCGGGCAATCTGTGTTAATCCGCTGATGCTGTGGCTGAGCATTTGATTCACCGATAACTGATCGTTTTCATACAAAATATCTATCTGGCTTTGGCCAATGGTTAAAATCTGCTCCAGATTTGCCAGTTTGCCGTGTTCTTCGGAAAGGTCTGCATAACTGTTATGGCTAAGGTCTAGTTGCTGCAATTCATCAATCTGATAGCGCAGCAGTTCTTCACGCTGGCTTTGATCGGTGCTGGCTTTAATCAGGTTTTGCAGTTCCTTATTGGCGTTATGCCATTGCCGATAGCATGTGTTTACTTGATCCAGCAGAGTTTGATTGTTCGCAAATGAATCCACCAAACGGCGCTGTTCGTCAGTATTTAGCAAGGTCAGATGGGCATGCTGGCCGTGAATTTCGACCAGTTTTTCACTGAGCGCCTGTAGCGACTGTAAAGTGACCGGATGGTTATTAATATAGGCCTTGGAACGGCCGTCCTGATTCACAATGCGTCTGATTAAACACTGCCGTTCTTCATCCAGTTCATTTTCTTCCAGCCACTGCTGCGCTTGAGGGGCGTCGGATAAATCAAATTCCAGGTTAATTTCGGCGCGTTTGCCATCAGGACGAACATAGCCGGAATCCGCTCTATCCCCTAAGGCAAGCCCTAAAGCGGTTAATAAAATCGATTTACCGGCGCCGGTTTCGCCGGTAAGTACCGACATGCCCTTGTCCAGATCAAGATCCAGGGATTTGACTACAGCAAGTTCACTAATATTAAGATTTACTAGCATGGCACTGGGTGGAATAACTGCTGCTCCAGTTTAATTTATTCCTGAGTATCTGGAAGTAATCATGACCTTCAGGATGCAGGATTCTAATCGGTTTGGGGTCTTTTTTAATCAAAATCTTGTCGCTGATCAATACATCAGGAATTTCAATCTGATCACAGGTAACCAGAGCATTGATTTGTTTGGTCTGGCAAAAGCTGATTTCAATCTCGGCACAATCATCGATGACTATGGGACGATTTGATAAGGTATGAGGATTAAGCGGAACCAGCACCAGAGCATTGAGCGAGGGGTGTAAAATCGGGCCGCCGGCCGATAATGAATAGGCGGTTGAACCGGTTGGCGTGGAGATTATCAAGCCATCAGAACGTTGGGAATTTAAAAAAACAGTATCAATTTTAGTAATAATTTCAATCATGCTGGAAGTTACCCAGCGATGAATGGCAACTTCATTGACAGCCGTTTCCTCGTGGATAACCTGCTTATCGCGAATGATTTTGGTACGCAATAAATAGCGTGCTTCTTCCGTGTAATGGCCCCCAAGGATGCCGTGCAATTTACCGGGCAGTTCGGCAGGCGATATGTCTACCAGAAAACCCAGTCTGCCGAGGTTTATGCCAATTAGAGGTATATTGTGTTTGGCTATGGCGCGGGCTGCAGACAGAAAGGTGCCGTCGCCGCCCACCGCAATTACCAGATCGCAGTGCTGCCCAATATTATGGATAGGGCAGGACTCAGGCGTCTTATCCTGGATAAACTGGGCGCTGTCCTGCGCAACAATTACTTTATATAGATTTTGCTTTAAATAATCATACAGTACGGATAATGTCTCGGCAATAGTAGGATCACTGGGTTTGCCTATTATGCCAATCGTACTAAAAGGAGTCTGCATTGCTGTATTAAAATCGTAAAAGTTCTGGATTATACAAAAAATGGCTCTCAGCCAATGAGTTTTAATGAATTATAAGGGTTCTGGAAATTATAGCTGCTTTAAAGATACCGAGTTTTTAACAGGGAAAAATCCTGGCGTTGTGGGTGGCTCATTCTGGCACAGTTTAACTACGGCAAAGCGTTCGTTATTCAAAATTATAACCGAGGCCTTTACTATGGTATTAAATAGTACTATTATAGTCCTCAATTATTAAGGAGCAAGTATGTTACGGTTGAGTAAATTAACTGATTATGCAACGGTTATCTTGAGTTTTATCGCCAGAGATAACACGCATGTGCATGCCGCCATGGAAATAGCGGCGGCAACAGGAATTGCCTTGCCTACGGTCAGTAAAATCCTGAAATTGCTGGTTAATGCCAAGGTGCTGATATCTGCACGCGGAGCAAAAGGCGGTTATGCCTTAGCCAGAATGCCGGAAAAAATTACCGTGGCGGCTGTTATCAGCGCGCTGGAAGGGCCTATTGCCTTGACCGAATGCAGCATTTCCCAGCAGGGCTGCGGGCAAGCTCCCGGCTGCGGGATTCGCGGTCACTGGGGATTAATTAATCAGACCATTCATAACGCCCTGGAGTCGGTGACATTGGCAGATATGATTAAACCTTTAATTGTGCCGGAAGAAATCATGATTCCGGTCGCCAGTTTATATCATTAGATAGAGAGTTTTTATGTCAGCAAGTGCGCAACAAATCAAGAATCGGATCAGTCAGGAATACAAGCAGGGTTTTGTGACTGAATTGGAAGCAAACACTTTTCCGCCAGGGCTCGATGAAGCCGTGATTCATAAACTGTCAACGATAAAGAATGAGCCTGAATTCATGCTGGAATACCGGTTGAAAGCATTCCGTCACTGGCAAACCATGAAATCCCCGGAATGGGCGTTTGTCAAGTTTGACCCCATCGATTATCAGGCTATCAGCTATTATTCTGCGCCCAAACGCAAGGAAGACGGCCCCAAAAGCCTGGATGAAATCGATCCGCAAGTACTGGACGCCTATAAAAAGCTGGGTATTCCTCTGGATGAACAGGAACGTCTGGCCGGCGTTGCAGTCGATGCGGTGTTTGACAGTGTATCGGTAGCCACGACCTTTAAAGGCAAACTGAAAGAGGCGGGGGTTATTTTTTGCCCGATCTCAGAGGCCCTGCGCGATCATCCCGAATTGGTCAAGCAGTATCTGGGCTCAGTGGTGCCGCCTGCCGATAATTACTTTGCGGCGTTAAATTCCGCTGTTTTCACTGACGGGTCATTTGTCTATATTCCCAAAGGCGTGCGCTGCCCGATGGAGTTATCCACCTATTTCAGAATCAACGCCGCCAAAACCGGACAATTTGAAAGAACATTGATTATTGCCGATGAAGGCAGTCATGTCAGTTACCTTGAAGGCTGCACAGCGCCGATGCGCGATGAAAACCAGTTGCATGCGGCGGTGGTAGAGCTAATCGCACTGAAAGACGCAACGATTAAATACTCTACCGTACAAAACTGGTATCCGGGCGATAAGGAGGGCAAAGGCGGTATTTATAACTTTGTCACCAAACGCGCCGATTGCCGGGGGGAGAATTCCAAAGTGTCCTGGACGCAGGTTGAAACCGGTTCGGCCATTACCTGGAAATACCCGAGCTGCATTCTGACCGGCGACAATTCGACCGGTGAATTCTATTCCGTAGCGCTGACCAATAACTATCAGCAGGCCGACACCGGCACCAAGATGATTCATATCGGCAAAAACACCCGCAGCACGATTATTTCCAAAGGTATTTCGGCAGGCCGGGCGCAGAATACCTACCGCGGTCTGGTCAAGGTGTTGAAAAGCGCGGCTTACGCCCGTAATTACACCCAGTGCGATTCCCTGTTAATCGGCGACAGATGCGGCGCCCATACCTTCCCCTATGTGGAAGTCAAACAGCCTTCGGCACAGGTTGAACACGAAGCCACGACCTCAAAAATCAGCGAAGACCAATTGTTCTTTTGCCGGCAGCGCGGACTGTCAGCAGAAGACGCCGTCTCGATGATCGTCAATGGCTTCTGTAAAGCAGTGTTCAAGGAACTGCCTATGGAGTTTGCTGTAGAAGCGCAGGCGCTGTTGGGATTGAGTCTGGAAGGTTCGGTAGGCTAAATTCATTAGAATCAAGTCAATGGAATTAAAACGCAATCAGGTAAAAACAATATGCTCAGCATAAAAAATCTTCACGTCAGCATAGCTGACAAGCCCATCCTTAAAGGCATTAATCTACAGATTAATGCCGGTGAAATTCATGCGATTATGGGCCCGAACGGTTCCGGTAAAAGCACCTTGGCCCATGTCTTGTCAGGTAAAAGCGGTTATACCGTAACCGAAGGTTCGGTAACTTATAACACTAAAAATCTGCTGGCAATGGA
Source organism: Candidatus Methylobacter favarea (assembly GCF_902806695.1). Lineage (GTDB taxonomy): Bacteria > Pseudomonadota > Gammaproteobacteria > Methylococcales > Methylomonadaceae > Methylobacter_B > Methylobacter_B favarea. The sequence continues at coordinate 93,751 of NZ_CADCXN010000080.1, forward strand.
AGCGGAAATCAGAGCGCGTGAAGGGGTATTTTTGGCCTTTCAATATCCTGTCGAGATTCCGGGCGTCAGCAATATTTATCTACTAAAAGCTGCCTTGAATTCCATACGCAAATATCAGGGACAGCCTGAAGTGGATGCGATGGATTTTCTAACCCTGGTTAAAGAAAAAGTGCGCTTGCTGGATATGGATGAGAAGTTTCTTTATCGTGCGGTTAACGAGGGATTTTCAGGCGGGGAGAAAAAGCGCAATGAGATTTTGCAAATGGCCATCCTGGAACCTAAATTGTGCATTATGGATGAAACCGACTCGGGTCTGGACATCGATGCCTTGAAAGTCGTGGCGCAAGGCGTTAATTCTCTGCGTTCGCCGGAACGCTCATTTATCATGGTGACCCATTATCAGCGACTGCTGGATTATATTAAACCGGATTTCGTCCATGTTCTGGCAAATGGTCAAATTGTCAAATCCGGCGGCGCCGATCTTGCCCTGGAGCTCGAAGAAAAAGGCTACGGCTGGCTTGAAGAACAGGCGGCGGCATAATGAATACGGCAACGGCAAGCCGTTATACGGCTGAATATCAAACCCTGGCACCGACCTTGCCCGGTCAGACATTGCCGTGGTTAAAGCAGTTAAGATGCAGGGCGTTGGAAAAATTTTCAGCGCACGGCTTTCCATCGCCGCGTGAAGAAGAATGGCGTTACACCAATGTATCGGCTATAGAAAAAAAACTGTTTTCGCCATCGCTTTCATTAACCACACCTCCTGTGGATAAGGTTTGGCTGAAAGGCTGTCAACTCGAAGATGCCTGGTCGGTGGTTTTGGTTAATGGCCGCTTTTCAGCCGAACTTTCGGTACTGGATGGTTTGCCTGAAGCGGTTTCATTGATGAGTATGGCTGATGCTTTGACAGCGTCGCCAGCTATTGCGCCCCTAGTGGAAAAATATTTAGGACAAGCCGTCAATTATTCCGAACACGGTTTTATCGCCTTCAATACCGCCTGGTTTACTGACGGCCTACTCCTGCATGTGCCTGCCGGCCAGGTTCTGGCAAAACCGGTACAGCTGCTGCATGTAGTGACTCAAGCCGAAACAATGGCTACGACCCGCACTATTATTATTGTAGGCGAAATGGCCGAAGCTAAAGTAATAGAGACTTTCGCAGGCGTCGATAACAGCTATCTGACGGCGGCAGTCACAGAAGTTTTTATCGATCAGAACGCCGATCTTACGCTCTATAAAATGCAAAGCGAGTCTGAAAAAGCCTACCATTTTGGCGGCACTTATGTTAAGCAGGGAAAAGACGCGCGGTTTACGCATCATAACTTCGCTCTGGGCGGGTTGCTGGCGCGCAGCGATATTCTTACGGATATGGATCAGGCTTCGGAATGTGAGCTGAACGGTTTATATTTGGGCGTCAAGCGCCAGCATATTGATAGTCATACCCGCATCAATCACTTAAAGCCGCACGCTATCAGCCGGGAAATCTACAAGGGCGTTCTTGATGACAGGGCCCGAGGCGTTTTTCAGGGCCGCGTTATCGTGGCTGAAGATGCCCAGAAAACCGACTCCCAAATGAACAACCGCAATCTGCTGCTATCCGATAATGCCGAAGCCGATACCAAGCCGCAGCTGGAAATTTATGCCGATGACGTCAAATGCGGACATGGCGTGACTGTGGGGCAGCTGGATGAAAGTTCTGTTTTTTACCTGCAATCCCGCTGTATTGATGAAGAAACAGCCCGTAACATGCTGACGTTTGCGTTCGCCAATGAAATGGTCGACAAGATCAGGATTAAAAGTTTGCACGATAAGGTTTTAGAACAGGTGTTACTGCGCTTTCCGCAGGAGGGCATTGAAAAGAGCTGGTTATAAAATATCAGCAATGTTGATGGCTATCTGGTCCAATTGAGACAAGGTAATGGTATCGCCTGCGCGTAAGGTGGTTTTTTCGGCATACACCTCGCCGTTGGGTTCGCGATATACTTCCAAACACGAATCATTGAGATTAAGCAGCCAGTATTCAGGGATGCCGTGCAGCGCATACAAACGCAGCTTCTGGTTCTGGTCAAACGCTAACGAGCTATCGGCAACTTCAATCAGCAGCAATACATCGCTTGCATTGGGGTGACGGGATGAATAAAAATCAGCATTGGGCTTTAACAGCATGAAATCCGGTTCAGGCTCGGAAAGATCGCCGAGTTGGAGTGGGTCTTGAACGCTAGTAATTACGTTATCAGGGACTAATCTTGTGAATAGTTTATTGATACGTTTTAAGTGACCCGCGTGATTAAAGCCTATAGGCGCCATTTCCAGAATTTCTCCGTTAATAAGTTCAAGACGGCTTTCAGGCGGAAAAATATTGGCTTCGCCCAATCTGCGCCATTCATCGAGGTGGGTCAGGTGTTTCACAGGATTAACAGTAGCCATAAGTGCAATCAAACTCAATTGGAATCATCGGTAAATATAATATGCCGCTAATGAATAAGCAACACATCGAAATCAGAACAGACAAAACCATGACAAATTTTCCCGTAGAAAAAATACGCGCTGATTTTCCCATCCTGGCAGAACTTATCCGCAATAAACCCTTGATCTATCTGGATAATGCCGCCACCTGCCAGAAGCCGCAAGCCGTTATTGACAGCATCGTACAGCTATACAGCCATGATTACGCCAATGTGCATCGCGGCGTACATACTTTAAGCGTGCGTTCCACCGATAAGTTTGAAGGCGCCCGCACCAAGGTTAAAAACTTCATTAATGCCGCCAACGAAAAAGAAATTATTTTTGTAAAAGGCGCTACCGAAGCCATCAACCTGGTCGCTCAGACCTATGGCAAAGCCAATATTAAAGCCGGGGATGAAATTTTAATTACCGCCATGGAGCATCATTCCAATATTGTGCCTTGGCAAATACTCTGCGAGCAAACCGGCGCAATATTAAAAGTTGCGCCTATTAATCTGCAAGGTGAATTAATCTTTGATGAGTTTGAAAAACTGATCAGCGATAAAACCCGGCTGGTTTCAGTTGTGCATATGTCCAATGCGTTGGGTACGATTAATCCGGTTAAAAAAATTATTGCCGCGGCTCATGCGCAAGGCGTGCCGGTATTGCTGGACGGCGCCCAGGCAATTCCGCATATGCCGATTGATGTGCAGGATCTGGAGTGCGATTTTTATGCCTTCTCTGGGCATAAACTTTACGCCCCTACAGGGGTCGGCGTGCTTTATGGCAAACAGGCATTGCTGGAAGCCATGCCGCCCTATCAGGGCGGCGGCGACATGATCCGCAAGGTTACCTTTCAAGAAACAGAATATAATGTACTGCCCTACAAGTTTGAAGCCGGCACGCCTGATATCGCCGGGGTAGTGGGCCTGGGCGCAGCCCTGGATTACCTAAATGATATCGGCATGGCTAACATTGCCGCCTATGAGGGCGAATTGCTGGCTTACGCTACCGAAAAGGCCCGACACATCAAGGGCCTGCGAATTATCGGCGAAGCCAGTCAGAAAGGCGCCATTTTAGGCTTTGTAGTGGATAGAATTCACCCGCATGATATCGGCACCATGCTCGACAGCCTGGGCATTGCCGTCAGGGCCGGACACCATTGCGCCATGCCGGTCATGGATTTTTTTGAAGTGCCGGCAACGGCAAGAGCATCATTTGCAATGTACAACACCAAATCAGAAATCAATGTGTTAATGACGGGCATAGCGTCCCTGATAGAGGTATTTGGCTAATGTTTAATGACTTACGCGACCTCTACCAAGAGGTCATTTTCGACCACAACAGAAATCCACGTAATTTCCGCGTCATCGAAAATGCTGACAGACAAGTGGAAGGTTTCAATCCTTTATGCGGCGACAAATTGACATTATTTTTGAAAATGAATGGCAATGTCATTACCGATGCCAGTTTTCAGGGATCAGGTTGTGCCATATCCACGGCTTCCGTCTCGTTAATGACCGAGATTGTCAAAGGTAAGACAGAGCAGGAAGCCGAAGAGTTATTTAAAAAATTCCACGAAATGACTACCGGCAAAGATGAAGAAATTAATCTGGAAGCAGTCGGCAAGCTGGCGGTATTGGCCGGGGTGCGTGAATATCCGGCACGGGTCAAATGCGCGACCTTAGCCTGGCATACGCTGGATGCAGCCTTGAAAAACGAACAAAAACCTGTTTCTACCGAATAACTGTTAACCACGAAGAACTCGGAGAGCACGAAGCTTTATTTGCAGCTTCTCCCATCGCGGTTAATAAACCATGTTCACGAAAACTTCAGAGCAAAAATACGCCGGAAAACTGGCCGTGCTTTATGAAGGCCAGGGCGATATTCTGGCTTTCCAGAAACTTGCCGACAGCCTGCTCGTTCCCTTGTATCAATCCCTTGATGCCGACATTCCCGAAAACCTGTTTTTAAGCTGGCGCGCTGGCTGCCTGAAATTATTTGACAGGGAACTCCTTAACAGGAAAAAGGGCGGGTTAACAGTAGATATAGAGCCGCGCAACGGCGAACAGCGTTCCTGGCCTGCGCCCAAACAAGGGGCTTTAGCTCAGGCCCTGGGTCGAAAAACCAGAACGGTTATCGATGCTACCGCCGGTTGGGGTCAGGACAGTATGCATATATTTCGCATGGGCTATGAAATTTTATGCATTGAACGCTCGCCGGTTATGGCGGAATTGCTTCTGGACGGTTTTTCCAGACTAAATCAGCAGTACTGGATGCAGCAACTGCACCTTCAATCGCCTCCATTGCTTATAGGAAATGCCATTGATCTGTTAGACAACCTGGAAACCAGGCCGGACTGTATTTATCTTGACCCGATGTTTCCTTTGAAACGGAAAAAATCTGCGCTGGCAAAAAAATCAATGATGATACTGCGCGATTTACTGGGCGATGATCAGGATAAGGAACAGCTTTTTGCAGCAGCTTTAGCGGCAACCCGTAAACGGGTGGTGGTTAAAAGCCCGGACTACGCTCTCCCCATAGGCGGCCAGCCCAATGAAAGTTTTCAGGGCAAGCTGCTTAGATATGATGTTTATTTTAAAGGCTAAGTGCGGCTAATATAACCTGAAATTATGCGGTGTTTACTAGCGATTGCAGAAGTTTTGCCAATTGGTCTTCATCAATGGGTTTGGTCAGATAATAATCAAAACCTGCTGAAAGAGCTTCAGTTATTTTGGTGTTATCGGCATAAGCGCTGATGGCGGTCATTATGATTGGATTACGCTGGCTTCTGAGTGTTTTCACAAGCTCAAGACCGCTCATTACCGGCATATTGATATCGATAAGCGCCATTTGATAATGCTGCTGATTAATTAACTGCAAAGCTTCCTTGCCGTCAACGGCTGAATCAACCTTACAGCCTTGCAGTTCCAGCATATTGGTCAACAATAAGAGGTTGATTTCGTTATCATCGGCAATTAATACACGGGGACCCGCAGGTTTTTCAATGACGGCTTGTTTTTGACAGGCTACATAACTGTGGCTTTTTTCGCGGGCAGGCAGAGGCAGTGAAACTGAAAAAATACTGCCAATTCCGGGTTGACTGGTTACGCTTAACTCGCCGCCCATAAAATTAACCAGTTCCTGAGTAATTGCCAAGCCCAGGCCCACGCCTTCTTTGGAATATTGGATCGCGTTAATTTGTACAAAAGGCGAAAAAATCTGTTTCAGGTCTTTTTTTGCAATCCCGCAACCGGTATCTTTAACATAGATTTTTAATTCTCCATTCTGGTAGCGGCACTTAATAGTTACGCTGCCATGGTCTGTATACTTAATGGCATTATTGAGTAAATTTACAATAATTTGGCGGATGCGCTTCTCGTCACCCCGCAGGTAATATGAGACCACGGTGTTGCGTACGATCAGGTCAAGGTGTTTTTCATCCGCCTGAAGCTTGAAAATTGCAATAATAGTGGTTAACAGAGCATCAAAATCAAAATCGCTGTTGTCGGTTTTTATTTGCCGGGATTCAATGGAGGAAATATCCAGAATATCGTTAATTAACGTTAAAAGATTATCACTGCATTGCCCGATAATAGCGAGTTGCTTTTTATCCTCATCAGCCAGTGAGGATTTTTTTTGTAATAAATGGGTAAAGCCTATTATGCCATTCAGAGGAGTTCTCAATTCATGGCTGATATTGGCCAGAAACTGGCTTTTGGATTTGTTGGCGATTTCGGCTACGCTTTTTGCCTGCTGTAATGCCGCAGTCCGTTCTTCAATAATGAATTCAGTTCGAAAGTAACGACCGGTTAACATTAACAAACATACGCCGAGCAAGCTGGTAAATAATAGTCCGCTAATCAAGACCCACCATAGTGACCAGTGGATAAGCCAGTTCTCCAGAACTGCATCCTGATAAAAACTCACCAGCCACTGCTGGTTGGCTACTGTTAAAAGATACTGTCTGGCAGAAGCGATACGTAGATTATCAGCATTGGAAAATATAATTTTTTTATAGGCTTCAGTACTATCAGAGCCCGAGATAGTCAAAAAACTGCCACGGGTGTTCAGTTCGCTAAACGCTTGTCGAATCAGCTCTGGGATGGAAATCGAGGTATAAATAACGCCTGTCAAATTTTTATTTTTTGGCGCGGCGTTAAAAACAGGATTGATAAGATTAATTTTATCTTCCTCTACCAATATATAGGCAGGCTCAGCTGAATGAAGATCGGTTTTTACTAGAGTGCTTAAAAGTGAAGGAAGAGCTGGAGGCGGGTCGGAACGTCTATCCGATCGTTTGTTGATTATGGAAGTGAATTGATTTTTGGCCTTGCCATCCCGCCTATGGCCTATCCAGCTTATGGTTTCTATTTCTTTGAAGGAAGACAGCGATTGCCTGGCAAATAACGAGAATTCATTGCTTTCTACCGTTTTTGAGCCCATAAAAAAATTTCGTACAGAATCACTGGCATAAAAAACGCTCTGAATCCGATTTTTTAAAGCATAAAATAACGCTGTTGACTGATTCTTGAACTGTTGCGTATGCTGTCTATGATCAATGGCCCGCACATAAAAGAACAATATAAAAACTAATGTGAATGTCAGAATAAGGGGCAACCCTACTGTACTTCGGCGTTGATGCCAGATTTGTTGAGGTTGGGCAAAGCCTGTCAGCATAATGGGCGTAAAAACTAACACGCCAATGGTATCCCCTACCCACCAGATGAACCAATTGACAGGAATTTCAGATAAAGAAATAATGCCCGCGAGCTTCATGGCGATATTACCGATAGTCGGCGGTATCAAACAGCTTAAAGGACCGCCCAGCAGCATAAAAAGCAGAATGCTTTTATCCTCAATTAAAGGATTTGGGAAACCGACAAAACGCTTTATTAAAAATGCTCCGGCAATAGCGCCTACAGTGGCGCCTCCAGCGGTGGCTATATAAAAAAAAATAAAGCTTTCACTAGAACCAAAAACCCAGGCACTGATACACACATTGCCGATAAAGATGCCCGGCCAGGTTCGTTTTCCCAGCAACAGCATCACAGCTAATGATATTCCTGCCGGCGGCCAGATTCCTCCGGCATTGCTCGGAGGAATCCTGATGATTTGGCCTAATAAGCCGAAAACAAAGTAAGTTCCGGCAATGAGGAGAATTAATAGAAGATATTTTGCTATGCCGGAAATGGAAAATCTGTTATTCATTAAAGCGTCTTACCGGTGAACATATGACATACAATTCCATTCACAAAGTTGGTATAAAATTAGCAGGCAACAGTATGAAGCGGGAAAACAAAAACTAATTATTCATCTTTCAAGGGTTTAATTAAGCACTTTGATTAATCCAACACTTTTGCACTATTCGGTTCGTATATACTCAACCTGCTGCCTCAACATATAATAATCCTAAGCCTATTTAATAAATAACATTATTGTAATGATGAGCAGCCGATTATACTCAAAGCAGCGAATTAACATCTTGCCTCTCATTAACTAATGAAAAAAATTCCAGTCGGCATCAGCAGCTGCTTGTTAGGCCACCCTGTACGTTTCGACGGCGGCCATAAACACGATTCATATATTACCGGCACCCTGGCTGAATATTTTGATTTTCATCCATTTTGCCCGGAGGTGGAAATTGACCTTGGCACACCTCGCGCGCCCATTCATCTGGTAAAAATTGATAACTCAGTGCGCTGTATCGGCATTCAAGATCCGCACATGGATGTAACAGACCGGTTAAGAAATTACGCGCAGCAGCACCTACATCGACACGCTGAGTTATGCGGTTATATTTTGAAAAAGGATTCACCCAGTTGCGGCATGGATCGGGTCAGGATTTACGCTGATAATCAGCCGCAGCGCAACGGCATTGGCATTTATGCCCAGGAAATGATGCGTAATAATCCTTTATTGCCTGTAGAAGAGGAAGGCCGGTTGGGCGATGCAAAGCTGCGGGAAAACTTTATCCAGCGTGTGTACGTGCTTTACCGCTGGAAACAGATGATTGCAGAAGGCCTCACAGCAAAAAGCTTAACGGATTTTCATGCCCGTCATAAGTTAATAATCATGAGTCACGCCGATTACCGCGATCTGGGTCAACTCTTGGCCGGCCTGAATAAAACCACTGTTATGGAGACTGCCGGGCATTATATTTTACAGTTAATGCACACCCTTAAAAAAACGGCAAGCCGTAAAAGCCATGTCAATGTTTTGCAGCATATTCAAGGCTATTTAAAAAAAGAGTTAAGCCCTGACGATAAAGCTGAACTTTGCGAAATAATTGAGCGGTACCGCAGCGGCGAGGTTCCCCTGATTGTGCCGTTGACTTTACTCAAACACCATTTCCGTAAAGCTCCCGATCCTTACATAGAACAATCTTACTATATGTCGCCTTACCCCCCGGAACTGCAATTTATTAATCAGCTATAACCAATGGCGAAAATATTAATTATCGGTTGCGGCGCTATCGGCCTGCAGCTTGCCGAGGTTTTATCCGCTAACGGTCATCAGATAACCGGGCTTAAACGACATCCGCCTGTCTTACAACCTAGTAAAATCAATTATTTCACTGCCGATATAAGTTTACGTGCAAATCTTGAGGATTTGGATGCTGATTTTAAACACGTGTTTTTTATTGCGTCGACTGACGGGCGCAATGAAAAAAGTTATCGCGACATTTATGAAATCGGCCTGGATAATCTGCTCAACAGATTTTCGCAATCGGCTTGTAATCCGGACTGGATATTTGTATCCTCAACCAGTGTTTACGGGCAATCTCAAGGTGAGTGGGTGGATGAAAATTCACTGGCGCAACCTGATAATATCACCAGTAAACTGATCAGGCAGGCCGAACAAAAACTGATGGATGCAAACCCCAACAATATCATCGTGCGCTTTGCAGGGATTTATGGACCGGGCCGTGAATATCTTTTAAGAATGGCCAGGCAAGCGCCATTGATCCAGCAAGACCCGCCGTATTTTACTAACCGCATTCATCAAGATGATTGTGTTAACGTATTGTCGTTTTTGTTTGAAAAACGGTTAATTGGCCTAGCGTTGGAGCAATGCTATTTAGCCAGTGATGATGATCCTGCCCCGCTGTGGAACGTCATATCCTGGCTGGCTGAACGTATGAATTGTCCGCCTCCTGTCATTCAGTCCGCCGGCAGTAAGGGGGGTATGAATAAGCGCTGCATTAATACAAGGTTAAAGGCATTGGGCTATCAATTTAAATACCCGGGCTATAAAGAGGGTTATTCAGAATTAATCAATAAAACGGGTAATTGAGCAATACCTTGCAGCTTAGGGCTCTATTCCGCCCTCTCACCCTTCCCTTCCGCTAGTCTTTTTTCTGAATTAGCCAATAGGTAACACCCAGAGCCAGCAGTACTAATGCAGAAGCGCTTACATATTCAGGAGGCAAATGCTTGTAATCAAAAACAATAACTTTCCGTGAAATAGCCATTAAAGCGGTAGCGACAACCAGCTTGACGGGAATGACGTCACTCCTGATGTATAAAGTGATATTGAGGAAAATTTCAATGGCAATTAACACAGCCAGAAAACCCCCAAATGCCTCCAGCATGTCATTGATGGTCATCAGCAAAAACGGAGGCTGAACGATTTTTTGATATATCACATAAACAACATCAACAATACCCAAAATAATGACAATAACCATTAACAAGGCAAGAAACTTAACGCCTATGCGTATAGTGCGGTGCAATAACCGTATATAAGGATCTTCATGCTCCATCGGCAGTTCTTCATGACTATCAATTGTCACTTGTTTTATCAGCCGGCTGCGCAGGTGCGTCAATAAAGGACCGATAATCTGTTTATGAGAAGCAAAACCGGCAGGCGTAAAATCCTTTTCAAAGAAATCATTGAGACCTTCCATTTTACTTAGAGCTTTGCTGTCTATTTTCTCAAAGCCCATGCTCCAGTAAGGGAAGGCCCGTTCGGTTATATGCTGCTTTTCAATCACGGTAACATCTGTGTGGCGCTTATCTTTTTCTATCACGCTGTATAAATTATTAATAGCCGCCTCATCTCCTTCAAGCACCTGAAAAAAAGTCCCCTTCGAATACAGGAGTATGCCGGTTATGTTTTTAGCGCCATTATTAGTCCGGCATGTTTTTAACAGCGACAGCAGTTCCTCCGGACTCCACTCATTAATTGCTGTGCTGGCATAAGTTAACCTGATCATCTTATCATTCCCCGCTATTATTTTTGTCCGCGTCCAGTGTTAAGCTCATAATTTAGCATTTTAACTAGCTTTTCAATCAAACCTATTTTATCAACTCCGTTCTTACCTTTATTAAATATAAACCGGGGTATAATAAAATTTATCCTTGTTCTGCTTATATACAAGCTAAGTTAAAAATGACTAGACAATTTTTGTCAAGGTTTTGTAAAGCTTGTGATACCATACAATTTTAATGGTTTTGCCCCCACAGGTAGCTATGACGAGTTTTAAGGATGATTCATCGCAATATCTTATCGGCACGGTTTCCAGGCGATCCGGTGTAAAATCTGATCTGGTCAGGGCATGGGAACGCCGCTATCAAGCCGTTACGCCAATACGGACGGCAGGCGGTCACCGCATTTATACTGACCAGGATATAGCCCGTTTGAAATTACTTAATCAGGCGACCAGTCATGGCCACAGTATCAGTCAGATCGCGCGATTTTCATTGGATCAACTGAAAAAACTTCTCCAGCATGATACCTCCATAACGTTCTCTGATCCCCATAATCCCGTAGCCTTAACGGGCGACAGAAAGTTTCTGGCGGAAGACTATGTGGAAAAATGCTATGCCGCGGTACTGGCTTTTGATGCAAAAACACTGGAGTCTCATTTTGAAAATGCTATTGTAGAACTGGGCTCCCAATTCTTTATTGAAAACTTGCTGACGCCGTTATTGAACAAGATTGATCAACACCGGAAATCGGGGGATCTCAGGCCAGTCCATGAACATATGGCATCGGCCATTATCCGTTCTTTGTGCTATATTTTGCGCAACAATAACCCTTGCTCCGATTATGCGCCGCGCATGATTGTCAGCACGCCGATTGGTCAGTTACATGAACTGGGCGCCTTGCTTGCCGCCATTATTGCAGAGCTCAAAGGCTGGCAGGTGACCTATCTGGGCGCCAATCTGCCGGCCGAAGAAATCGCTGTGGCAGTTAAATATACCAATGCCCGTGCCGTAACGATAAGCATCAGTTTCAGTAATGACGATCATATTGTTCCGAAGGAGTTAAGGCGGCTTAGAAAATTGATAGGCAATAAGGTCGCCTTGATTGTCGGGGGAAGATCCGCATCCTATTATGAAGCGGTTTTGGATGAAGTGGAGGTGCTAAAAATTCAAAGCTACGAGCATTTCCGCCAGATTCTGGACGAACTGGCCTCGGCTAATCCGCCGCACTTATAAAGAAAAAACCGGTTTAGAATTAATATTTGTAGCGGAAGGGTTGTCAGGTTTTTGGAACTTGAGCATCAAAACCTAAATTGTAAGTGCTTTAATTAGTTGTAAAACCCTGAATTTGATCTGAGGGCTTCAAAATATGTGTTTCGATTGAACCGGACAATGATCGTCTCAGGCCGGGCCCTGAAGAGCCTATTGCCAATTTCCAGGGAAGGACTGGTCAGCCTTGAAATGCGGACAACTCAAGACTGCCAGTGCCAGGCAACCACCTACTCAATAAGGCTGTTCAATTGCTGCAATAGTTCTATTAGTCTGCTGAAGGCCGGCTCTCATGGTGTTGTCATGAATCTCCAGGACCGCGCCAATATGACCGTTTGCATCGCGCTGGTAGCCGCCGGCTAAATTCCAGGCCATCGGCAGTTTCATAGCGCGAGCTGTCTCAAATACAATTCTGTCCCGTTCGTGCAGTTGCGCCGTGGTCATCCAGCCGCCCAAAGGATCGTTGATATGCGGATCGGCGCCCGCCTGATAGAGCAGGACATCACACGCCGCGTACAGGTTCCTGAACCGTTCGGCGAATGTTTTCAAGAAAGCTACCGGCTCAAAATGGCTCTTTCCGGTGGTGAAATGGACTATCCGGCTTTCTTCACCGAGGTGGTTGATAATGTCGTCCGTGCCGTTGCCGTAGTGCTGATCGCAATCCAGAATTCCAATCGTTTTGGCAGCGCCCGACTCCAGCAGATCAAGCGCTGTTACCATCAGGCCGTTAAAGGTGCAAAAGCCGCCGCCCTTGCTCCAGCAGGCATGATGAAAGCCGGATACCGGCGCACAGGCAAGGCCGCCTGTCAACATTGCTGCCTTGGCAGCCTCCAGCATCGCGCCGCTGGTGTAAATGAGCGAATCAGCAACGGCTTGGGAGCGATTGCCGAAGCCATTAGCAAGACGGCAGGATAAGACGCCGTCCACGTAATTCCCATTATGGGCGCGATACAGCTGCTCAGGCGTCACCGGGCGGGGTTCAATCACATCGATAGCAAAGCCATGAGAGAGCCATGATTCAACAACTAACTTGGGTTTAGCGGCGCTGGGTGAGAACGATGCAGAGTCTGCCACCATCTTTGGCGTATAAAATACTTTCATAGCAATTTCCTTTAAATAAATTTTTTTGATTGAGCATTAACAGCCGGCCACATCGGTTAATGCGCGTTATTCTCTACCCGGGCGCGGCACAGGCGGCGCTCGGCCGAGTCTGTTATCCCATCGCATATGCTGGGTTCTTGGTGAATCATAGCCCGGCATTCGGTGCGCAATGCGCTGTCCTGAATACTGTAGCAGTGCGCTACCTCCTGGTGCGCAATGGCCCGGCAGTAAGCGCCTTGATCAAGCGGCAGGTTGTAGCAATGAGCGGCGACCACGGCCGCTAGAACAAGGTTCATGCCATTGCCTCAGTGTTCAAGTGGAGCACGCTTGGGAATGCTGATAAAGCCGGTCGGCCAGATCCTGAATCAGGTCACGCTTGGCCAGCCGCTGCATCCAGGCCGCAGGCAGGCCTGAGCTGCCATAGTAGGCCCCGGCCAATTGCCCGCAGACGGCCGCGGTGGTGTCGGCATCATCGCCCAGATTGGCCGCCTTGAGGATGGCCGCGCTAAATGAATCGGTGCTCCAGAAACACCACAGCGCCGCTTCCAGGCAATCCACGACATAACCGGTGCCGCGAATGGCGGATTCGTGTTTATCCCGGTAATCGCCGTTGGCAATGGCTGCGATCTTGGAGCTTTCGCTAACCCCTACGCCATCGCTGAATACGATCTGCTCCTTGTCTTCGCCGGCCAAGGCGCGCAGCAGCAGTCGGCTATACAGGCGGCAGGCCTCGATGCATTCTTGCGCGCCATGCGTGGTGCGTGAACTGTCGGCGGCAAAGGCTACGGCGGATTCAAGGTGCGCATAATAAAACAACGGTATCGGCGCCAGACGCATCAAGCTGCCGTTGCCGGCTGACCAGGAATCCGTGGAACCGGCATAGGGATTGCCGTGCGCCTGATAACCACGCAGCGCCTGACTGACGGTGTTGCCGATATCAAAACACCGGCCGTTGCTGCTCAAATAGCCTTCCTCATGCCAGCGGCAGTAGCGTTGCATTTGATCATCGGCATCAAAGCCCTGGCATTCCAGCAAGCTGGTAGCCAGACACAAGGCCATCGCCGTGTCATCGGTCCATTGCCCGGGTTTAAGGCGGAAAGGGCCGCCGCCGACCATATCAGTAATCGGGGTAAAACTGCCTTTGGCTTTAAATTCCAGCGTGGTGCCCACGGCATCGCCTATCGCCAAACCCAGCAGGCAGCCGCGAAAACGCTCTAACGTATCCATAGTAATGCTCTTAATGAATGAAGTTTCAGGGGCGCAGTCAGTATTGAACAGTCATCTATCGCCCAGTCATATCGTTTGAGCTTCATTGTTCAGCGCCGCTAATGCCTGGATGACCGCGTGGTCATTGGCATGGTTGAGTATTTTTAAAAGCCGGGACTTCGGCGCCAGCAGCACGGCTTGCGATCCCAGCCCATCTCGGTCGGCAAGCCGCCCACCCGACGCGTCGTGTAATAGTGAGTGAGAGTGAGCGAGCGTTCAAAGTCGCCGATCAGTCCGGTGATTTCGACTTGCAAGCCGGACTCTTCAAAGGCTTCTTTAATGGCGGTGGCCTGCAGGCTCAGTCCGGGTTCTAAGCGGCCTTTGGGAAAGGTGGCTTGGTAGCCGCCAAACCCATTGGTCGGCGCCACCAGCCAGATGCGGCCATCGGCTTCCGTAATGACCACTCCGGCGGCCGCTTTCTTGCCGTTTTTAGGTTTCAACGGTGGCTCATCGAGACTTGCCTGACCTTCCGTCTGTGACCACCCCGCTAGTGTTTTAGGCGCCGTTTGCCAAGGCTGAAAGGCAATGCCGTTTAACCCGGCGGGGGCTGGACCGCCCGGCAGCATTAGAGCCAATTGCGCCGGATCGGCGAAGGCGGATAGGGGCAATGGTAGCGTGGGCTGGGAAATCGTCACCCAATTACCTTGATCGTTACGGCAAGGATGACGAATGCCGGGGTTCAATGATTCCTGATAAATCTTCTGCATGGTTCCGTGCCTTGTGGTTAATCGCTTATAAAACTAATCTAACGGCTTAATTCGGCTACTCTAGCCAAGTAGAAATCAGTTTAGCCGCCGTCAGGCGCAACCGGTGCGCCCGTTAAAAATAATCCGCGTTGAAATGTTTATTTTTCCGCCCGGTATAACGCAGTCATTCCCTGAATGACCTCGCAGACACTTTGCCGCAATTCAGCAGGCGCAAGCACTTCGACGTGCAGACCGTGCCGCAAAATATCCATCAGCAATTCTGTGGGTTCGGCATAAGGCACTTCCAGAATGAAGTAGCCTGCGGCATCGTAATGCCCGGCCTGCCTGGGATGCCAGTTTTCATCGGCGACCCAGCGCGCAGCGGCCGGTGAAAAACGCAAGCGCGCGGTAAAAGTTTGGGTTCCCCCATAAACGCCGAAACTGTCGGCAAAGGCGGCGTCCAATTCAGCAGCAGTTATCTCCCGGGCAGGTTCAGATTGCAGCTCAACCGAAGTCAGCGCATCCACTGAAAAACGGCGTAATGCCTGTTGAGCATGGCACCAGGCTTCCAGATACCAGTTATTGCGGTAAAACATGAGCCGCTGCGGCGAGAGGGTGCGTTCCATGAGCTGATCCTTTTCCCGGGAATAATGACTCACCTTGATTTGTTGGCGGGCCAGCGTGGCCCGCGCTACCCGGCTAAAATGGGCGGGATTTTTACGGCGCTTGCCAATGCCGGCGAGCTGAATGCGGTCACTGATGGGAAAATGTCCGGGTGAATTCTGTTTCAGAATGCTATTCAAACGCGACAGCAAGGGCTCAACATGCGGCGCTAATAAACCGGGTTCCAGATGTGATAACAAACCGTACAGCGTCAGCAGCGCATAAGCTTCATCGGCATTGAACCACAGCCCGGGCAGCTCATAAGCAGGGCCGACATTAGGCGTATTAAAGCGGTAGCCGCCGACCTGATAATCAAAGATGATAGGCGCATTAAAGCGTTCCTTCAAATAGGCCAGATCGCGCTTTAAAGTCGCCCAGGAAACGCCTAGCTCCTCCTGTAAAGTTTGGCGCGTCAGCAGCTTGCGGGCAGTCAATAATTGATCAATCCGGTAAAAGCGTTCGGTGCGGTTCATCAGCGGTTATACAGAGGTGAAGTTGCGTTTTACCCCCTGCTTACCTTAATCAGTATAGGTCAGAAAACTCTCTAGGCAAGAGCGGCCGCTTGCTGCGTTACAGCCAGAAAGGCGCCGTCCGGCTCGCAGTTTATACAGACATCCGCCAGCCCTTCGTCGTAAAGCACGGTCAGACTGGTCTGTGTAGGGGTTTTATGGACAATGACTTCCATCTCTAGATAATGCGCATGAGGCCGGGTCATATCGACAAGACCGCCGCATTTGGCGCAACTCGTCAGGGGGCCGATGCTGCCGCCGGTCTTGCTGATGCCGCGTTCCTGCAAGCCTTTTTGAACGCCGACCGCTGAACAGTCCGTGCTGCAATAGCAGGCGATGCCATCACACGATAAAACCATCGCCACGGCCTGAAAGTCATCGCCCATGGGCAGGTATTCCATGCGTTCAATACGCCGGTCAAACAGCACTTGATAGTCGGTTAAGGGTTGATGGCAAAGATCGCACTCTTTTTTCATAATCATCTCTCAGTAATTAAAGGCAGCCCATATTAATCAATCAAAAGCTCATTAAGTGCGCCTGATTAGAATTTATTTATGGGTCTTTCAGGACTATAAGCCAACCATTGTCATCCTATCCTCCGACAGCGACGCAACTATTTTGAAAAATTTTTGTGTCCAAAAAACTTCCGAGCTAGCCTCGATAAACAGCGTCCTATAAGAGAATTTAAATGTTACCCGAATATTTTCTGTGCAATAGCCCCGCTGGTCTATGCTGATCAATGATGGGAACCTCTGAAAATTGCACTTCGACAAGGCTCTCCTGACCGAAGCTGAAAGGCTCAGTGCGAACGATGGTTCATAAAATTAGCGACTTATCCGTTCGTGCTGAGCTTGTCGAAGTATGAGCGGATAATTTTTAGAGGCGCACTTGTGACAAAAACATTATTGACAAGGAGGCATTGCTAAATAAATATAGACAATGTATAAGTTTTGCAACATTCAGATGCCTTGGGAGGGCGTGATGGATTGTCCAAAATGCGGCAAGCAAGCGAACTGCAAAGACGGCCGAGCGAATGGCCGT
>NZ_CADCXN010000081.1 GCF_902806695.1 Candidatus Methylobacter favarea
TGGAAAACGTTTTTTGAAATATCCAAACCAACTGCGTTATTATTCATGTCGGGCTCCTCTTTGCTCCGTTATATCATTGGGTGCATTTTATGACACCGTGTGGGTAAGGAGGAGTCCATATCATCATGGCGAGAACGATATGGGAAACCCCGGGTTGGGTAGCCGACGAGTGAAGCAGAGCCTGTCCTGAGCGCAGTCGTAAGGAACGGCTGGGGCTGCCGCAGGCATGAGCGGTCGCGTGATTTTGCCGCTTGTTGGGCAGGGAGGCTCATAAAAGCTTTCGCAAAAATAGCAACTCCCCGCAATTTTGCTATTATTTTTGCATCTGCTAACCTACAGGAATTCTCAGGACACGAGGCCGAAGTGATCTTCACGCATGAAACCAACAAGATACCATGCATCATGAGCCGGTCGATGGCATTAATTACAATTTTCGACAAGGAACATTACAGGAAATGAATTTGAGCCAAATTGAATTACTTCGTGTGCTTCAGGAAACAAATTTAAATCTTTCCAAAGCT
This sequence comes from Candidatus Methylobacter favarea, assembly GCF_902806695.1. Lineage (GTDB taxonomy): Bacteria > Pseudomonadota > Gammaproteobacteria > Methylococcales > Methylomonadaceae > Methylobacter_B > Methylobacter_B favarea. The sequence continues at coordinate 522 of NZ_CADCXN010000081.1, forward strand.
GCGGAAAAAATGCACATTGTGCAATCGGCGGTGAGCCGGCAATTGCAATTGTTCGAGGCTGAACTGGGCTCGCCTTTATTTGAAAGACAGGGTAAAAAACTGATCGGCCTGACAGCGCTCGGAAGGCGCATCATGCAAGAAGTTGCCATCATTAACGGAGCCAAGACTAATATTCAACACATAGCCGCCGATTATCTTGACAGCAACCAGGGTATTCTGCACATTGCAACCACCCATACCCAGGCCAAGTATTTTTTACCGGCGCCTATTCAACGGTTCAGAAAAAAATATCCGGGTGTCAAAATTTATATGGTTCAGTCGTCGCCGGACCAGCTGATTGATCAATTGCTCGTGCGTAAAGCGGACATCGCCATCTGCACAGAAAGAGTCGATGAAGTGACTGATCTTGTTATTGAAACCTGTTATGAATGGCATCATGCGCTGGTGGTGCCGCCCCAACATCCGCTGAGCGAGGGTGAAATTTCTCTTGAACGCCTGGCCTCTTTTCCCATTCTTACCTACAGCTTTGGTTTTACCGGGCGGTCAAATATCGAGAGCGCTTTTAAAAATACCGGTCTGAAACTGGATATTACGCTGGCGGCCGCGGATACCGATGTGATAAAGACCTATGTTCGCCTGGGGATGGGCGCCGGCCTCATCGCAGCGATGGCCTACGATCATGTGACAGACCAGGATTTGGTGGCGCGGGATTTATCTCATCTCATTCCCGGTTCAAGGACCAAAATAGCCTATTTAAAACATAACTATTTGCCGTCATATAGTCAGCACTTTATTGCCGAGTTGTTGATTGCCGCCAAGGAAACTAAATATTGAGTCTTATTATTCCTACTTAATAGGGGGCCGAATGGAATTGCAAATAGGGCGAAGAACGCTCATCGGCGGGATGCGGCAAAGTAGGTCAAGTGATGATGAATTTCTCGCCGAAGTGGAAAAATTACGCTGCCTTTTCAAGCCTTTTCAGGAAACGACACATGAATAAACCGCAGCCCCCGCAAACACTTCCGCAACCAGTGACTTTGGGACAAGCCTTCCGGTATTGGCTGAAACCCGGCTTCATCAGCTTTGGCGGCCCCGCCGGACAGATTTCCATTTTGCATCAGGATTTGGTCGAAAAGAAACGCTGGATTTCCGAACGGCGTTTTTTACATGCGCTTGATTACTGCATGCTATTGCCGGGGCCGGAAGCGCAACAGTTGGCGATTATATTGGCTGGCTGATGCACCGTACCTGGGGAGGCGTCATCGCTGGGGGATTGTTTGTCCTGCCGTCGCTGTTACTATTGATCCTGTTAAGCCGGATTTATATGCAGTTTGGCGAGGTGCCGGAAGTAGCCGGCGTGCTTTATGGCATTAAGCCCGCCGTCACCGTTATTGTTCTGTTCGCGGCCTATCGTATCGGCTCGCGAGCCTTGAAAAACGGCGTATTGCGGACACTGGCTGCGTCAGCCTTCTTCGCCATCTTCGTCTTTCATACGCAGTTTCCCCTGATTGTGTTGGCGGCGGCTCTGCTCGGCGCCATCGGGGGCAGCATCTCCCCGCATAATTTTGCGGTCGGCGGAGGGCGTGGTGCAGCCAAGCACAGCTTCGGTCCGGCCCTGATTGACGATGATACGCCCGTTCCCGATCATGCCCGGTAACGCTGGGCTCATTTGCTTAAAATTGCGGTAGCGGGATTGATTTTGTGGGCTGGCATGATCGGATACTTGTGCTGGCCATACGGCTGGAATGAGGCATTGACGCAAATGGGCTGGTTCTTCACCAAGGCCGCATTGCTGACTTTCGGCGCCGCTTATGCGGTATTGCCTTATGTCTGTCAGGGTGCAGTCGAGCATCACCAATGGCTGAGCGCCACGCAAATGATCGATGGTCTGGCGCTGGGTGAAACCACGCCGGAACCGTTGATTATGGTGGTCACCTTCGCCGGCTTTGTCGCCGGCTGGACAAAAACGTTGTTCGGACCGGATCAGCTGTTTCTCGCCGGAGCAACGGCGGCAATCGTTGTAACTTATTTCACGTTTCTGCCCAGTTTCCTGTTCATTTTGGCGCGCGGCCCTTTGGTGGAATCAACGCACGGCAATTTGAAATATACCGCGCCGTTGACCGGCATCACCGCCGCCGTGGTTGGCGCTATCCTGAACTTGGGGGCTTTTTTTGCCTGGCCCGTGTTCTGCCCCAAGGCTTCGCAGGCCGTTTGACGCTATTGCCGCCTTGATCGGTTTTTTGGCGCTGCTGGCATTGTTGCGCTACCAAGCGGGTGTGGTTCCGGTCATCGCCGTTTGGGGCGCGGCGGGATTTTTGTTTACTTTCGTCAAACCCTGGCTTGCTCCAGTAGGCGTTTTCCTATAAAACCACTCAGCGGGAATTTGTCGCTGCTGCTGCGGGCGGCGTCACATGGGCCGCGGAACCCGGCAAAGCTTGCCGCGAACCTGAGGCCGTAGAGCAAGGGTATGTTAAGCGTTTTTCATATTTAATTATTAGATTTATATATCGATTAATATCGTTTTAGTCGAGGCATGACTATTGGTAGCATGCAGCTTAATTTTATAATTAAGAAAAACATTTATGACACCTCTACAAAAAAATCTATTTTCTGGCATTTTATTCAGCGCATTGAGTTTAAGCAGCTTTGCTGTCAATGCCACTAATGGCTATTTTGCACATGGTTACGGCGCACGAAGCAAGGCAATGGCGGGTACCGGTGTGGCATTTTCTCAAGATGCAATTGCTGGCGCGCTTAATCCGGCAGGCCTGGTTTATGTTGGAAACAGTTTGGATGTGGAGTTGGAGTTTTTTAGTCCTCTTCGCCAATATACTGTTCAAGGCGGGCCAACCCCGGCATCGATTTTTCCGCTCAATTCCGGCACCGTTACCAGCGAAAGCGACATTTTTGCTATACCCACTTTGGGCTGGAGTTACCAAATCGATAACCAGCAAAGCGTTGGCCTTACGGCTTATGGTAATGGCGGCATGAATACCGACTATGAAGACTTTGCCAACCCGTTATGTCCGCCGGCCAGCAGCGCCAGGGGTACCTTCTGTGCCGGCAGCACCGGTGTAGATTTGGCTCAAGGTTTTATCGTCCCCAGTTATGCGCACTCATTTGCGAATGGCCGTTTTTCCCTTGGAGTCTCGCCAATATTTGCGGTACAGACTTTTAAAGCCAAAGGACTTGCGAGTTTTGGCAATTTTTCCAGTGATCCCCAGCATCTGTCCGATACCGGTCGCGACTGGTCCTATGGGGTGGGTTTCAGGGTAGGCGGTCAGGCCGAGTTATTACCAGGCCTGCGCTTGGGAGCCGCTTATAAAAGCCGTATCTACATGACTGAATTCGATAAGTACGCTGGACTGTTTGCTGATCATGGCGGCTTCGATATTCCTGACAGCTTTAATATCGGGCTATCCTGGGCCATAAACAATGCGGTAACGACGGCCTTTGATGTCGAACATATCCGTTACAGCGAAATCCAGTCGGTCGGCAATCCGCTGCAGCCGCTTTTGCAAGGAATCCCGTTAGGGGCTGATCATGGCCCTGGTTTCGGCTGGAACGACATGACTATCTATAAGCTGGGCGTACAATGGCAACAAAGCAAAAACTGGATCCTGCGCGCCGGCTTGAGTTATGGTAAACAACCGATTGAAAGCACAGAGGTGTTGTTCAATATTCTGGCTCCCGGCGTCCAGGAATGGCATTTAACCACCGGTTTTAGCCATGCTTTAACTGACCAGGACGAACTCAGTTTTGCCTTCATGTATTCGCCTCCCAAGATTGTGACCGGAGAAAATCCCTTGAGTCCGGGGCAGACTATTGAGCTGCAAATGTATCAATTGTCCGGTCAATTCGCCTGGTCGCGGAGTTTCTGATTCAATAGCAGGTTTTATTACTAGAGATCATTATTTGTGACTTATTTAATTATTTTATCAGCATTAGGCGGCGGTGCATTGATTGGCCTTGCTGCGGCAATGCTGCTGTTTTTCAATAACCGTACCGCCGGCATTTCCGGAACTGCGGCGGGCATTTTACCGCCCTGGCAGCAAGATACAGGCTGGCGCTTATGGTTTTTGGCCGGACTCGTCCTCAGCGCGCCGTTATGGACATTGCTCGGCGGCACTGTGCATATACAGATTGATGCACCCTTAACCGTGATGGCCATCGCCGGGCTCTTGGTGGGTTACGGGACTCGCCTCGGCGGCGGCTGCACCAGCGGCCACGGTATTTGCGGCATTGCACGATTATCGGTGCGTTCCATTGTAGCAACCCTACTTTTTATGACCACTGCCGGCATTACGGTATTTTTAGTGCGTCATGGCTTTTGAGGCATCATCAATGAATTCAAACTTTTCATCTTTTATTAGCGGCCTGGTTTTCGGGCTGGGCCTGGTGATTTCGCAAATGACTAACCCGGTCAAGGTACTGGCCTTTTTGGATGTTGCAGGCAGTTGGGACCCTACGCTAGCGTTTGTGATGGCCGACGCCTTGTTGACTTTAGGGCTTTTGCAGCGGCTGATTCGCAAACGACCCGAGCAAATTCAAGACACAGACCTGCAAGCTTGTGTAAACCCGAAAGCAGGGGTTGATGCAAAATTGATCAGCGGTTCAGCGATATTCGGCATAGGCTGGGGCTTATCCGGCTTTTGCCCGGGACCTGCGCTTATCGGTTTAACGTCCGGGTTGGCAGGTAGTTATGTGTTTGCCGGTGCTATGTTTATTGGCTTTTTTCTATTTAACCGTTTGCATCGTGACCGGTAATTTTTTTTACTGTTGAAACCGCGAGATTTAAGGAATCTCTGATTAGGTAACTCGCAAAAAATAAACCGCCGCTGATTCACAGATTAAATTTATTTATAATTTGCGAATCAGCGGCACCTGTTACAAGGGATTATTTTTGCAAGTTGCCTTATGTAGAATTAATAGGCCGATTTACACGCTTGACAAAACCTAACGTGTAAAGTTTTTTAAACAAAAATCAGCAAGCTGACCGGACAACCGGAAGCCAGTGAGCCCGAAAGGGCCGCTGGCTTTTTTTTGGCCAAAATTTAGCCGCAACAATCAGTTTAGCGATAAAACACAGGAGACGGTAATGCCACATTGGTACGAAGACAATTCCCACTCGATAGGAAAAACACCGCTGGTGCGGCTCAATCGCATCACCGATGGCGTTTCAGCCACGATACTGGCAAAAATAGAAGGACGCAATCCCTCTTATTCAGTCAAATGCCGCATTGGCGCGGCCATGATAGGGGATGCTGAAAGCCGGGGATTACTGGGCCAAGGCAAGGAACTTGTTGAACCCACCAGCGGCAATACCGGCATTGCCCTGGCTTTCGTCGCGGCGGCGCGCGGCATTCCCTTAACCTTGACCATGCCGGAAACCATGAGTCTGGAACGCCGCAAATTGCTGATTGCCTATGGCGCCAAACTGGTATTGACGGAAGGCGCTAAAGGCATGAGCGGGGCGATTGCGAAAGCCGAGGAAATCGCCGCTTCCGATCCTGATCGTTATGTGCTGCTTCAGCAGTTTAAAAATCCGGCCAATCCAGCCATTCACGAGCAAACAACCGGCCCTGAAATCTGGAACGATACCGATGGCGCTATTGATATTTTTGTTTCAGGTATCGGCACGGGCGGGACGATTAGCGGGGTATCGCGCTATATCAAGCAGACCCAAGGCAAGCCGATCATTTCGGTTGGCGTTGAACCTGCAGCGAGTCCGGTACTGTCACAGTATCGCGCCGGTGAGCCGCTTAAGCCGGGACCGCATAAAATTCAGGGCATAGGCGCGGGTTTTATCCCGGCTGTCCTCGATCTCTCCCTGGTTGATGAAATCGAGCAGGTCAACAACGAAGAAGCCATCGATTACGCCCGACGGCTGGCCAGGGAGGAAGGCATACTGTCCGGCATTTCCAGCGGCGCAGCGGTCGCGGTCGCAGTTCGCCTTGCCAAACGGCCGGAACATGTCGGCAAATCCATTGTGGTCATATTGCCGGATTCGGGCGAACGCTATTTGAGTTCGCCTTTATTCCAGGGTATTTTCGATGCCAGTGGTAAGGCGGCATGAACGATACGAGCTATCTGAACAGCAAGTATGATTGGGGTATCGATGCGCTCGTTGCGCAATTGCGTAATCTGAGGGTGCAGTCGCTGGACACTCGAAACCGGCGCGATAAACCGCCGAAACTGCCGTCACGCAAAGAGCAGCATATCATTTTGGATGGGCTGGGCGCCGTATTGTTTCCTAATCGTCTGGGGCTGCCCGATCTGAATGACGAAGGCATCGATTACTTTGTTGGTCATACCCTCGAAACTTTGCTGCGCAAGCTTTATAAGCAAATCAGCCGTGAACTTCATTTTATTTCCGGGCATCAAGGTTTTGATGATGCTGAACATGAGCGGGCTATTAACATTGCCCGTCAGTTTGCCGCGCAGTTGCCGGCGGTAAGAAAGTTGCTCGACAGCGATATTCAAGCCGCATACGAAGGCGATCCCGCCGCCAGAAGCCCTGACGAAGTTCTGGTCTGCTATCCGGGCATCAATGCCATCATGCATCATCGGCTTGCGCATATTCTTTATCAGCTGGGCGCGCCGCTGGTTGCCCGCATTATCTCCGAGCTTGCTAATTCGGCCACGGGCATTGACATTCATCCCGGCGCGCAGATTGATGAGAGTTTTTTTATTGACCACGGGACCGGCGTGGTCATCGGCGAAACCGCGGTTATCGGCAAGCGGGTTCGTTTGTATCAGGCAGTCACGCTGGGCGCCAAACGCTTCCCTAAAGATGAGGCCGGCAGGCTGGTTAAAGGCAATGCGCGGCATCCCATTGTGGAAGACGATGTGGTGATTTACGCCGGCGCGACGATTTTGGGCCGCGTAACCATCGGCCGCGGCTCGACCATCGGCGGGAATGTCTGGCTCACCCATAGCGTACCCCCAAACAGCAATATCACTCAGGCGCATGTACGCAGCGAATTATTCGATGGCGGAGCCGGAATTTGAAATTTTCTGATTCTCCGGGCTTTTGTCCGGAAGTTCCAAGAACCGGAAGCTCCAGCTTCCAAAACTAATAGTTTCCGATCTGGAGATTGGAAAAACCAAAGCTAATTTCACCAACCACAAAAGGAAAAAATCATGCCCGAAGATATCCATCAAGGCCAATCACATACTGCGTTAGGCGATGTTGCCGCGCGTACCTTGGCGAATGCCACCAAAACCGTCCCCATGCTGTCAACCATCACCCCCCGGTGGCTGGTTCATCTGCTGCCCTGGACGCCCCTTGAGGCAGGTATTTATCGAGTTAACAAAGTTGATAATGAAGCCGATCTGCTGGTTGATACCTCCAGTCTCGATGAAAAAGAATTGCCGCAAACGTTTGCCGATTACCAGGAATGGGGTCGTGAGTACCGCTTGAATGCAGTCAATACCGTACTCGACGTGCATACGCGTATCGCCGATTTGTATAGCAGCCCGCATAACCAGATTCATGAACAGCTGCGTTTGACTATCGAAACCATTAAAGAACGCCAGGAAAGCGAACTGATTAACAATGCAGAATACGGCTTGCTCAATAATGTAGCGCCTTCACAGGTAGTGCAGCCGGTTAAAGGCGGCACCGGCGCGCCCACGCCCGATGATCTGGATGAATTAATATCCCGCGTCTGGAAAGAACCTGCCTTTTTCCTGGCGCATCCTAAGACCATTGCAGCCTTCGGACGTGAAGCCACCTACCGTGGTGTACCGCCCGTTATAACCACTCTGTTCGGTTCACAGTTTTTGACCTGGCGCGGACTGCCGTTGATCCCAACTGACAAGATCAAAATTACCGATGGTAAGAGCAAAATTTTGCTGTTACGCACCGGTGAAAGCTGTCAAGGCGTGGTAGGTCTTTATCAGCCTAATCTGACCGGCGAACTGAGCCTGGGTCTTTCAGTCCGTTTTATGGGCATCAATCACAAAGCGATCGCCTCTTATCTTATCTCGCTGTATTCCTCGCTGGCGGTGCTGACTGATGATGCGCTCGGGGCGCTCGAGAATGTCGAAGTAGGCAAATACCATGAATACGAGTGAATTTGACAAATCCAGTCTAGCGCAACAAAGTATTACCGAAACTTTAGGTCAAACCGCATCGCTGCCCGATATAGACGAGCTGACTAAACTTGCCAATGAGCTATTTTCAGCTTTGCCCTGTGATGGTTCGAGACTTGGAATTGTCGCTTCGGCAGTACCGGGCGGATTGTCTTCACCGTTGGCCGGCATTGATAAATCCGGGGTAACAGGTATTATTCCGCAAGGATTTGCTCTGCCGGGGGAGGCGGAGTTGCGGCAGTTGTTCGCGCCGCGTAAGCCGTCTTTAGCGCAGGTTCCTCACCACTTGGATACCGGGCCTGTTTTGAGTAATCCGCCTTCAACAACAGCAAACGGTTCGACATCGTCTTTGGCAGGCCTGGACCAGGCTGTGCTGGCGGGTATTTTCCCGCATGACTTTGGACTGCCTGTAGAAGCTGAATTGCAACAGTTACTGGTTTCGCGTCCGCCTTCCGGAAGCCGCATTCCAGGAAGTGTTGATGCCGGTTCAATTCCTGCCATTCCCACTGCGGCGGCGGCAAACGAATTGACTGCTGAAGCGCTGGCAGAAAGCGAAAAATCAGCGGAAACGGGTATTTCCTCACCGGTTTATGAAACGGAACTGCAAAAACTTTTTGCTATAAATTCAACGGCTACCGGGAGAATTCCGAAAAGTGCAACGAGCAGTTCGATTCCTGGCATTCCCACAACGACGGCACCGCCCGCTCTGACTGGCTCACTGGCTGACCTGGACGCTTTATTGATAGCAGGTCTTTCACCCGAGGTCTATGGTCTGCCCGGTGAAGTAGAATTGCAAAAGCTTTTCGCAGCGTTTTCTGCGCCTTCCGGAAGTATTCCGGCAAGCGCAGGTTCATCATTTTATTTTCTTGATGAATTGAAAACCGGCGGCTTGAATGCGCAAACGCCAACCCTTGCTTCTGCGCATCCGCCTTTTGATGTCCATGCTGTGCGTCGTGATTTTCCGATTCTAAAAGAACGTGTCAACGGTTATCCCTTAGCCTGGTTTGATAATGCGGCGACGACCCAGAAACCGCAGGTGGTGATTGACCGGGTTTCGTACTTTTATGAGCACGAGAATTCCAACATTCACCGCGCGGCGCATGAACTGGCGGCGCGGGCGACCGATGCTTATGAAAAAGCGCGGGATACGGTTGCCCGATTTCTGAATGCGCCATCCTCGAAAGATATTATTTTTGTCCGTGGCACCACAGAGGCCATCAATCTGGTTGCGCAAAGCTGGGGGCGGCAAAATCTCGTTACGGGTGACGAGATTGTCATCACCTGGCTGGAGCATCATGCCAATATTGTACCGTGGCAACTACTGTGCGAGGTTACGGGAGCGAAGCTGCGCGTAGCGCCGGTTGATGATAGCGGTCAGGTGTTGCTCGGTGACTATCAGAAGTTGCTGAATTCACGCACCAGACTGGTATCGTTTACGCATGTATCCAACGCTCTTGGTACGGTTACGCCGGCGCAGGAAATAATAGCAATGGCTCACCGTGTTGGCGCCCGTGCTCTGCTGGATGCCGCTCAGTCCGTTTCGCACTTGCACGTGGATGTACAAGCGCTTGATTGTGACTGGTGTGCATTTTCCGGGCACAAAATATTCGGTCCAACCGGCATTGGAGCCTTATATGGCAAGGCAGAGTTACTCGAATCCATGCCGCCGTGGCAAGGCGGCGGCAGCATGATTGATGACGTAACGTTTGAAAAAACCACCTTCCAGCCTGCTCCGACACGCTTTGAAGCCGGTACCGGCAATATTGCCGATGCCGTAGGCTTGGGGACAGCGCTTGACTATCTGACAAGAATCGGTATCCATAATGTGGCGCGTTATGAGCATGAGTTGCTGGTATACGGAATGGAGGCGCTCAAGAGCATCCCCGGCTTGCGTTTAATCGGCACTGCAGCGGAAAAAACCAGCGCGTTATCGTTTGTGCTGGCAGGATATAGCAATGAAGATATTGGCGTGGCATTAAATAAGGTGGGTATTGCTGTACGCACCGGCCATCATTGCGCACAGCCTATCTTACGCCGTTTTGGTCTGGAAAGCATGGTGCGTCCTTCACTGGCGTTCTACAATACCTATGAAGAAATTGATCGTCTGGTCAGTACCATTAGACAGATCCAGGGAGGTAAAAGAATTTAACTTCTGTGCCTATGTGACGCTTCCGTTATTGCTGCCGGTTCTCGCTCTCTGCATGGGAACCGGTTCTAAAACGAATTGTAAGAGGTTGGGCAACGGCTTTACGGCTTTATCGTTGCCCAACATTACAGGGTCCGGCGATGGAACGGGGGCGGAAACATATCAAAATATTTGCCAAGCTGAATCTTGGAAATGTCGGGCATAAAAAGCATGCCCGGCCTCCTACTAAAACCAAATGCACAGTGCTCAATTTGTAGCGAACTGGAAGTAAACTCTTCCATCCGTTAAAGGTCAAATTTTTTCCGTAATCCTTTCCAACATGATACGGTGGTGACCCTATGCTAAGAGCAATTGATCCAGGCTCTATTTTTTTAACAAGAATCTTGAATCCCCATGATAAATTTCATTTGGAAAAAGATGCTTTGAAATATTTACAACTGCCATGATCCCGTGCACTCCTGAGTTATTTCATCATAGTTAAGAGTTTGAACGCGCCACGCAGCCCTTAAACGTAATCTGCTAAAGCTAACTCTTACCCTAAAATCTTCATCCAATGAGGGAGCATTTCTGCCAACTAACCCAATCCCTTCATCAACCGTTGGGTTATACCTGTCTTGTAAACGGCCATTAGGTATGGCTGCTATGGTAATCCCGCGCAGATGATGCTCAAATCGAATATCATCATACATAAAATGAACAAGACAGGTTGTTGTTAGATAATTCTTCCCTCTTCCAATGAGAGATTATCGGCATTTTTCTCTGTCATGCTTATCTTTTAGAATTCTATATATGGCCCGCTGTTGTTTAGGTATATCACTTATAGCGTCCTAAATTGTAAGACTAGATTTTCGGGTAAATCACGGTTAAGCTATCGCTCAATTCGGCATAAGCAGGAGCTATGTTCAGCTATATCAGGTTGCGTGCGCCTTGCCTGTAACGCCGAATATCATTTAGCCAACGGCAAATGCAAGGTTCTTTTTTTAAGCGCAAGCGCTGCTTCATGAAGGGCATCGGAAAGGCTGGGGTGGGCATGTATGGTTCTGGCAAGATCTTCGCTGCTGGCGGAAAACTCCATGGCCAGCACGGCTTCGGAAATCAGCTCAGAGGCATGGGGGCCAATGATATGAACGCCCAGTATGGTGTCCTTTTCCGCATGAGCAATGATTTTAACCATGCCGTCAATTCTATCCAGGGTGTGTGCTCTGGCGGACGCGTGCAGCGGAAAAATGCCGATCTTGATGTTTTCGCCCATGGCTTTTAAGGCCTGTTCCGTTTGCCCTACCCAGGCAATTTCCGGATCGGTATAAATAACGCTGGGAAGGATTTTGTAGTTGATAGGCGTATGAAGTCCGGCAATCTGTTCTGCGACAAATATCCCTTCTTCTACGCCTTTATGCGCAATCATGGGCCCGAGCAAGGTCAAATCGCCTATGGCATAAACGCCGGGCAGGGTCGTGCGGCAATTTTCGTTGACAAACACAAAGCCGTTTTCATCAAGCTCTATATTGGCTTCCGGTGCGATTAAGGAGTCAGTATTGGGTTTCCGTCCGGACGCCACAATGAGTTTATCTACACGCAGGGAATGAGTTCCATCATTATCCTGATATTCTACTGCGACTCTCCTGCCGCCTTTTTTTGTAGAAATTACCCGTGCACCCAAACGCATATCCAGGCCTTGTCCCGTATAGATACGATAAGCTTCCCGCGAAATTTGCTGATCGGTTAAAGTTAAAAATGCTTCCTGGGCTTCCAGCAGAATGGTTTGAGCTCCAAGCCTGCTCCAGATGCCGGCCAGTTCAAGACCGATGATGCCTGCGCCGATTACAGCTAATTTTTTAGGCACTGAATCAAGATTCAAGGCGGCAGTAGGGTCCAGGATAAGTTCGTTGTCAATCGGTGCGCAGGCTAGTTCAATCGGCGAGGAGCCGGTGGCCAGAACAATATTTTTTCCTTCCAGGAGGAATGCTGCTGAATGATCAATCGGCATTACTTCTACCTGCCGCGCATTAAGCAGCCTGGCTTTGGCATGAAAGCGGTCAATCTTGTGATGAGAGAAAGTATCAGCAATTTTATGGCTGAGCGCCTCAATTATTTTGTCTTTGCGCTGAACCATTTGCGGAATATCTATGGAAATATTTTCAGCATAAATTCCGTGCTTGTTCAAATCCTGGTTCAGCAAGCGATAAATTTTTGCTGATTCCAGCATCGCCATGGATGAAACACTGCCTGCATTTAGATAAGTGCCACCTAAACTGCTCTGACCTTTTTTATTACGCCAGCTGTCAATACAGGCGGTTTTTAAACCGAGCTGCGTACATCTGATTGCATTGACATAACCGGCGGGCCCTCCGCCAATAACGATAACATCGTAATGTGTTTGCTTTTTTGGCATAGTCTTAAATGTTAAGAAGTAGGTGAGCGGGCGCTTCCAGGCATTCTTTGATGGTAACTAAAAACTGTACGGCTTCGCGGCCGTCGACGAGGCGGTGATCATAGGACAAGGCCAGATACATGATCGGCCTGACGACCACTTGCCCCTGTTCTACAACAGGCCGTTCCTTTATGGCGTGCATGCCTAAAATGGCGCACTGAGGCGGGTTAAGTATCGGCGTGGAAAGCATCGAGCCGAATACACCCCCGTTGGTGATGGTAAAAGTGCCGCCTTTTAAGTCCTCATAGGTTAATGCGCCGGTGCGGGCTTTTTCGCCGAAGTCGGTAATGCTTTTTTCAATGCCGGCAAAATCGAGCTGATCGGCATCCTTCAATACCGGCACAATCAAGCCCCTAGGCGTACTGACTGCTATGCCCAGGTCATAATAGCCATGATAAATGATATCATTGTCATCAATGGAAGCATTAATAGCAGGAAAGCGTTTTAAAGCCTCAATGGATGCTTTAACAAAAAAGGACATAAACCCCAGTTTGACCTGGTGTTTTTGCTCAAATCTGGATTTGTACTGGTTGCGCAGATCAATCACGCTCTGCATGTTGACTTCATTAAAGGTAGTCAGCATTGCCGCATTCCGTTGGGCCTGCAACAGACGTTCAGCAACTTTGGCCCTTAACCGGGTCATCGCAACCCGCTGTTCCGGGCGCAGATTTGAAGCGGGCGCTGCCGGTTCGAGTTCTTTAGCGGTTTCCGGCTTCGCCTGCTGTTTAGCAGTTTCAGGTTTGGCTTGATCTTCACCGGTTTCCGGTTTTGCTTCAGTAGAAGCAATGTTTGCAGCTTTATCAGAGCTTTGCTTGTTCAGATAATCCAGAACATCCATTTTAGTCAAGCGGCCGTCTTTTCCCGTCCCATTTATCTGTGCTGGATCAAGTTTATTTTCCATAATTAACCGGCGTACAGAAGGACTTAACGGCGTGTCGCTTTCTTCATGCTCTGCGGTTTTAGACTCATTATCTTCCCCGGATTCAACCCTTTCAAGTTTCGGGCTTTCATTGTCGATTTTTGGCGGGCTCGCACCTGCTTGAGTCTCAATTACTGCCAGTAATTCACCGCTAGTGACGATTGCTCCGTTTTCCTTGATTATTTTACTGACGGTGCCTGTTGCAGGGGCAGGAACTTCAAGAACCACTTTATCTGTTTCAAGGTCAACAAGATTATCGTTTTTGGTAACGGTTTCGCCTGCCTGTTTGTGCCAGTTGATCAATGTGGCGTCTGAAACTGACTCTGGCAGCGGGGGAACTAGGACTTCAATGCTCATGTTATTTTCCTGAAGGGTTACCGTATAGGGCTGATTCAACGACAGCTTTCTGCTGTTTTATATGGACATGGAAATGGCCGACGGCAGGCGCTGCAGAAGCTGCGCGCCCGGCATAGGCAATTTTGATATGCGGATCCAGATTGTCGGTAAAATGGTGATTCGATTGATACCAGACGCCCTGGTTTTTGGGTTCTTCCTGACACCAGATGAAATCTTTCAGGTTGGGATATTTGGCAATTTCCGCCTTAAATAATTCAGAAGGAAAAGGGTAAAGCTGTTCGATGCGGGCAATAGCGACGTGTTTAAGATTGTCATGACGGCGAGCATCCAGCAGATCGTAATAGACTTTACCCGAGCAAAATATAAATCGGGTTACTTGTTTGGAATTTACATCATCCAACTCGCCGATAATGGGCTGGAATTGGCCGCTGGTAAGATCTTCAAGTGTGGACACTGCCAGTTTATGTCTCAACAAACTTTTAGGACTCATAACGATCAACGGTTTTCTATACGGACGAAGCAGTTGGCGGCGCAGCAGATGGAATATTTGTGCAGGCGTGGTTGGGTAGCAAACCTGCATGTTATGGTCCGCGCAGAGCTGCAAATAGCGTTCCAGCCGGGCGGACGAGTGTTCCGGCCCTTGACCTTCCAGGCCATGCGGCAATAACATGACCAGACCGCACAAGCGGCCCCACTTGGTTTCACCGGAACTGATAAACTGATCGATTACAACCTGGGCGCCATTGGCGAAATCGCCAAACTGAGCTTCCCATATATCCAGAGTGTTGGGCATGGTGGTGCTGTAGCCGTATTCAAAACCCAATACGCCCGCTTCCGAGAGTAAAGAATCAAAAATTTGGGCCTGCCCTTGCTCCGGAACAAGATGTTTAAGAGGAGTATAAGTTTTATTATTGATTTGATTATGCAATACGGCATGACGGTGGGAAAAGGTGCCTCGACCGACATCCTGACCCGTCAGACGGACAGCGTATTTTTCGATGAGCAAGGTAGCATAAGCCATATTTTCAGCAAAACCCCAGTCCAGAGGCATCGCGCCTGCGGCCATTTTTCTGCGGTTATCCATGAGCTTGGCCACTCTCGGGTGTAATTCAAAACCTGCGGGAAGACGCTGCATTCTATCACTGCAAAACCGCAGCTGATCCATGGGAACAGCTGTATTTGCCGGCGTATCCCAACTTATATTGTGGTATCGATTCCATTGCGTGGTATAGGTATAAGTTTCATTGGCTAAAACCGGTCTTGACACTACCTGACCGGCTTCCAGCAGGTTTTGATACTCCTGTTCCATCTCTGCGGCTTGTTCCGAAGTAATAAGTCCTTCATTAATGAGTTTTTGCGCATAAATCTTCCTCACGCTTTTATGTTTGCGAATTTTTTTGTACATTCCAGGTTGGGTGACGGCAGGTTCGTCCGCTTCGTTATGTCCTAAACGGCGATAACTAATAAGTTCTATAACCACGTCCTTATTAAATGTCATTCTAAAGTCCAGCGCCAGTTTAGTCACAAAAATGACGGCTTCTGGATCATCGCCATTCACATGAAAAACCGGAGCCTGAATCATGCTCGCGACATCGGTGCAATAAAGCGTAGAACGCGCGTCAAGAGGATTGCTGGTGGTGAAACCAATTTGATTGTTGATAACAATATGAACTGTCCCGCCGGTGGCAAAAGCACGTGTCTGGGACATATTCAAGGTTTCCATGACGACACCTTGACCGGAGAAAGCCGCATCCCCGTGAAATAATACGGGAATGACAGTGTTTTTGCCGTTTTTCCCGGCTCTATCCTGCCGTGCCTTTACCGAGCCTTCAACTACCGGATTTATAATCTCAAGATGAGACGGGTTAAAGGCAAGGGTTAAATGGACTGGCCCTCCGGGTGTAGCAATATCGGAAGAAAAACCCATATGATATTTTACATCGCCGGAAATAACGCCCGGCGCCGGAATAAATGTTCCGGCAAATTCCTCAAACAGGCTGGCAGGGCTTTTGCCCAAAATGTTTACCAGCACATTAAGGCGGCCTCGATGGGCCATACCGATAACAACTTCCTTAACGCCTTTATCTCCCGAGCCTTGAATCAGTTCATCGAGGATAGGAATTGCAGATTCGCTGCCTTCCAGAGAGAAACGCTTCTGACCAACAAATTTATTCTGTAAATGGCTTTCTATGCCTTCAGCAGCGGTCAACAGTTTTAGTAGCCAGCGTTTTTTTTCAGGGTCTATATTGAGATTGTCTCTAGAACTTTCCAGACGGTTTTTTATCCAGCGGGTAATAGTCGTATCAACTATATGCATGTATTCGGAGCCAATACTGCCGCAGTAAATTTCTTTAAGGCTGGCGATAATGTCACGCAAAGGCATGCGGTCAAGGCCATAAAGCGTTCCGGTATCGAATAGCGTATCCATATCGGGTTCGGCGAGGCCATAATAAGCCGGATCAAAGTCGGGCGGCGGGGATGCGGTTTTCCCTAGCGGATTATTATGGGCAATTTGATGACCGCGTACACGGTAGTGATTAATCAGCCGGGCCACAGCAGATTGTTTTTTTACACTTTCTTCGGTAAAGCCTTGTAACTCGGCCAGTCGGCCATGAGATTTAATGGCAAGCTGAGCAAACCGTTCAACTACCGGGCTGTGCGGAATTTCATAAACGGCTCCGTCATGGATCTCCGTGAATTTTTTTTGCCAGCTGGGATCAACTGATTCAGGATCTGCCAGAAATCGTTCATACAGGCTTTCAACAAAACCGGCATTACTGCCGTAAAGAGTTGAAGAATCCTGGAAAAGTTTAAGTAATTCACTCATTATGGATGTCCGATTTTTTGCACGTATTTATTTTACTGGGGATTGAATGGGTATATTACCAAAGGTATTACACATTGTTTGACTATAATGTAAGTTATTTTAACAGCAAAGGCGATTGTAATGCTTCTTCTAAGTACGGCTGATTATAGATGGCAAATAAAAAGAATATTGTAATTAAAGTTAAATATCCCAAATATGGAAAAAAGGTGGAAGACCACGGCTCTGGGTCCGGGATGATAACAGAATGGAATTATAAGCGAATATGGCTAGCTATCAGCTTTGTCCTGATGATTATAATAGCTTTATTCATTTTTATGCATAGGGGGGAGCCCAAGAAAGATGCCGATAATCTGGCCGATTCTTCCGCAACTGTTTCGATCAGACCTGATACAAAAACGGCACCTGTAAACGGGGTGATGCCTGGAAAGGAAGCTGCGCGGAGAATTAAGGAAACTCAGGAAGAATTGCCGATAGCAAGTGGAGACTCAATAGATATTAATGATACTAGAATACCCGTTAAACCAAAAGCAGCAGAAGAAAAGGATACATCAATTACAGATATTAAAATTGAGGAGATTAGTAAAAAACAGGCAGGTATAATTAATGAAAATAAGGTTATTAAGAGTACCGGGACTGCTATAGCCAATAAGAATGTAGCTAGAGCATTATTAACTTATAAAATTAATAATAAGGAACCGGTAGGTGAAATAACCACCACTGTAAAAGTGAGAAGAACTCAAGTTACACCGGTTTATTATTTTACGGAATTAATAAAGATGAAAGGTGATAAGGTTTATCATCAGTGGTTTCGTAATGGTAAACTTGTGTTCAGCCAGGTATTGATTATAGCGGCGGACAGATGGCGAGCTTCAAGTCATAAGTTACTAACTTATAAAGATAGGGGTAATTGGGCGGTAAAGCTGGTTAATGCCAGGAAGCAACTGTTAAATAAAAAAGACTTTAGGGTTATTTTAATTAAATAACAGCCGGCGCACTGACTCAAAAAAGCCATATATTAATATTTGATTATATTAATATCAGATTATAGTAATAACTAGCACTATATTGAATTATGATAATATATAAATAAGAGCTTTTAATTGTTGAGCAGTAGAATGACCGAGTATCAAAATCTTTCCGAAAATGAATTGCAGGCTGTCATTGAAAATGCAGAAAAGGCGTTAAAAAACAAACAGGCAAACAAGCGTAAGGAAGTGATAGCGCAGATTAAGGAATTAGCAGCATCAATTAACGTTACGGTTGAAATTTACGAAACTGATAAAAGATCGGCGCGAAAAGGGGTAAAGGTTCCTGTTAAATACCGTCATCCTGAAGACCCTGAGAAAACCTGGACTGGTCGGGGAGTTACGCCGAATTGGATGAAAATCCTGTTAAAGGCAGGCCATGATCGCTCAGAGTTTGAAGTATAGAGAAATGAGCGAACATTAGGAGTTTTTAAATTATGGTTCTTAATCTATAAAACGTTTTGTTAGATCTCCGTATTCTTCAATCCTGCGATCACGCAGATAAGGCCAAATTTGCCTGACCCGCTCAGTTCCTGAGCGTTCAATAGCGCATGCCAGCAGCTTTGTCTCCGATTCATCGGCATTAGTGAGTATTTCTCCCTGCGGTCCCGTTATAAAACTATTACCCCAGAAGTTAATACCTGTTTCTGAGTCCGGCGCTTTTTCAAAACCGACGCGATTACAGGAAATAACCGGCAGTCCATTGGCGACTGCATGAGAACGCTGAATAGTAGACCAGGCATCCAGTTGGCGGTTTTGCTCTTGAGCGGTATCTTGCAAATCCCAGCCGATGGCGGTAGGGTAAATTAATACTTCTGCTCCCGCTAAAGCCATTAATCTTGCAGCTTCAGGGAACCACTGATCCCAACAAACCAAAACGCCTAATTTACCGATAGAAGTTGTTATGGGCTTAAAACCCGTATCACCGGGAGTGAAATAATATTTTTCATAAAAACCCGGATCATCCGGTATATGCATTTTTCTATATGTGCCGGCCATACTGCCATCCTTGTCAAAAACAACGGCGGTATTATGATAAAGTCCGGCCGTTCTTTTTTCGAAGATGCTCGAGACAATAACAATGGCGAGCTTTCTAGCCACTGTTGAGAGAATTTCAGTGCTCGGT
Organism: Candidatus Methylobacter favarea; assembly: GCF_902806695.1. GTDB lineage: Bacteria > Pseudomonadota > Gammaproteobacteria > Methylococcales > Methylomonadaceae > Methylobacter_B > Methylobacter_B favarea. The sequence goes on from NZ_CADCXN010000081.1 coordinate 19,450, forward strand.
CCGGGAATGGTTTGAGCGAGATTAAAGTTATCAGGATCTTCGCTTTGACAAAAATACGGACCTAAATGCAGTTCAGGCAATACCACCAGATCCGCATTTGCAGCAGCAGCCTCATGAATTTTTGCAACAGACAATTCAAGATTTGTCTGTTGGTCTGCATTACAAGGCTGTTGAACCGCGCTGATGATTAAGGTTGATTTCATGACCGGATACAGTGAACCTTATCTTAAAAATTGGGCTTAGCTATCGTCTGTAGTGAGCTTATGTTAACTTTAACAACGATTGATCCGGCTGGATTAATAGAGCAATTGGCTGTAATAGGGATTATTTGTTTTTTGCCGGCAAATTTGTTAGTTTTCGCAGGAATAAGTTCAGTCAATGTTGTTAGTATTAAGCTTTGCCAAGGCCGCCTTGGCTAGAGCGCTTAATGCTGCGCCGTCTTGTTGAAAATAAGCAATGATGTCCTTGCGCATTCTGGGATCCCAGGATCGTAATATATGTTTTTTTACGCCTTCCGCTGCAAGCTCTTTGTCGCTTTCAGCATTAAAGAAATCACTAATATCATTAGCCATTTTGATCAGTCTTTGAATTTTCATCGCTAGCGTTGTTTCCCGGTTAGATTATATAATTAGTATGAATCAATCGGTGTGAATGAGTGTAAATTACATGCTGATCATCCCGGGCAAAACCGATCAGAGTAAGTCCTGCTTCATTAGCCAGCCTTATAGCTAAACCGGTTGGCGCGGAAATCGCCGTCAACATCGTAATGCCAACCGAGGCAGCTTTTTGAACCATCTCATAACTGGCCCGGCTGGTAACAATAACAAAACCGGAGGTCAAGTCCTTGCCGGTACGCAATAACAAGCCAATTAATTTATCCAGCGCATTATGGCGTCCTACATCTTCGCGTATATCAACAATTCCCTGCCCTGGCATTGCCCAGGCGGCACCGTGGACTGATCCCGTTAATTGATTGAGTTTCTGGCGCTTTTTGATTTCGTTTAAGGCAGAAAGCAGTTCGGTCACAGGCAGCACCAATTTCCCATGCACAGGATTAGGTTGGCGAATCGCCTGCTGTAAAGTGCTGGCGCCACATAAACCACAACCAGTGCGGCCGGTTAAATTACGTCCCTTATTAGCCAGATATTGCAGACTTTGTTCGGTAATCTGCAAATGCACTTCTATGCCGTTTGAGCGATTGTAAACTCGCGTGGATAATAACTCTTTCGGGCTTTTAATAATGCCTTCGGTAATACTGAAACCTAACGCAAATTCTTCAAGATTGGTAGGCGTTGCCAACATGACTACATGCGGCACGCCGTTATAAATTAAAGAAACCGGCACTTCTTCAGCAATATAATCCTCTTGCACGTAAAGCTGACTGCCTCGCCAGCATTCAACATTATGCTGTTGATAACTGGGCCATCCAAGCTCGAGCGACAATGGTTGCATCGCTGCATTGGCGTTATCTGTCATTCACGCCTTGTGCCAAGAGCTCCAGTTGATCCTCTGAAAATGCATGATAGTTTTCCTGCCATTCAGAAGGATGGCTGACTTTGGCCACTTGTACGGCCGTTACTTTATATTCAGGACAATTGGTTGCCCAATCCGAGTTATCTGTGGTAATGACATTGGCGCCTGATTCCGGAAAATGAAAAGTGGTATAAACGACCCCAGGCTGAACACGTTCACTAATCAGAACGCGCAGCACTGTTTCACCTGCGCGGCTTTTAATGCCGGCCCAATCATTATTTTTTAAGCCTCTGTCTTCGGCATCATGAGGATGAATTTCCAGCCGATCTTCGGTATGCCAGACATTATTTTCAGTACGCCGTGTTTGGGCGCCAACATTATATTGCGACAAAATCCTGCCCGTAGTCAGAATCAGCGGGAATTTACGGGTAATGCGTTCTGCCGTTGCTACATAATCGGTTAGCATAAATAGCCCCTTGCCGTTACCTCTCATAAATCTATGTTCATGCATGACCGGCGTTCCTTGCTGCGCCTCCTCATTACAAGGCCACTGTATACTGCCGAGTTGGTCAATTTTTTGATAACTGATACCGGCAAAAGTCGGGGTAAGCCGGGCGATTTCATCCATAATTTCTGATGGATGACTGTAATTCATCGGATAGCCCATGGCATTTGACAGCATTTGCGTGATTTCCCAATCCTGATAACCGGCCTTCGGAGACATGACTTTCCGTACGGGTGAGATACGGCGCTCGGCATTGGTAAAGGTTCCGTTTTTTTCTAAAAAGGATGAGCCAGGGAAAAACACATGCGCAAATTTAGCCGTTTCATTGAGAAACAAGTCCTGTACAATAATGCACTCCATTGCCCGTAGAGCTGCATGTACATGCTGAATGTCCGGATCGGACTGGGCAATATCTTCACCTTCCACATAAAGCCCCATAAAAGTCTTGTCCATGGCCGCATCGAACATATTTGGAATACGTAAGCCGGGTTCCTGACTCAAGGGAGCGTGCCATGCACTTTCGAACAGTTTATGAGTTTCAATATCAGAGACATGGCGATAACCCGGATATTCATGAGGAAAGGAACCCATATCACATGAACCCTGCACATTATTTTGTCCGCGCAAGGGATTTACGCCGGCCCCCTCGTGACCTAGATTACCGGTCGCCATTGCCAGGTTGGCAATGCCGATCACCATGGTTGAGCCTTGACTGTGCTCAGTTACACCCAAACCATAATAAATAGCCGCATTGTCAGCATTGGCATATAGCCTTGCTGCTGCTCGGACCTCCCTTGCAGGGACGCCTGTTATGGCTTCCGTGGCCTCGGGTGAATTATGTTCCTGGGCAATAAAGGTTTTCCATTTGGTAAACGATTCAATTTCACAACGTTCACTAATAAAAGCTTCGTCCAGTAAATTTTCTGTTACTACGACGTGGCCCAAGGCATTAATCAAAGCGACATTGGTGCTGGGGCGTAATTTAAGATGATATTCGGCTTGTACATGCGGCGTTCTGACCAGGTCAATTTCCCGCGGATCAACAACAATCAGTTTCGCGCCCTGGCGTAACCGTTTTTTCAGTTGCGATCCAAACACCGGGTGCCCGTCAGTTGGGTTGACACCAATGATTAAAACCACGTCGGCTTTCATGACCGAATCAAAATCCTGTGTTCCTGAGGACTCACCGAAGGTTTGTTTTAGTCCATAACCTGTGGGTGAGTGGCAAACCCGGGCGCAGGTATCTACATTATTATTACCAAAACCGGCACGTATGAGTTTTTGCACCAGATAGGTTTCTTCGTTGGTGCAGCGTGAAGAAGTAATACCACCTATGGAATCTTTGCCGTATTTTGCCTGAATGCGTTTTAATTCGGACGCGGCATAATTAATAGCTTCTTCCCAGCTGACTTCCTGCCACTTGTCCTTGATGCTGGCGCGGATCATGGGTTTAAGTATGCGGTCCTTATGCGTGGCATATCCAAATGCAAAACGGCCTTTTACACAGGAATGACCGTGGTTGGCTTTTCCATCTTTATTAGGCACCATACGAATGACTTGTTCGCCTTTCATTTCCGCTCTAAATGAACAGCCAACGCCGCAATAGGCGCAGGTTGTTATAATCGCATGTTCCGGTTGGCCATGATTAATAACAGATTTTTCCATTAAGGTTGCCGTTGGGCAGGCTTGTACGCAAGCGCCGCAGGAAACACATTCAGAGTCCAGGAAAGGCTGATTCTGGCTGGGCGATACTTTGGAATCAAAACCGCGACCGTCAATGGTTAAGGCAAAGGTTCCTTGAGTTTCTTCGCAAGCCCTGACGCAGCGTGAACAAACAATACACTTGCTGGGATCAAAACTAAAATAGGGATTGCTTTGATCCTTCGCTGCCTGGAGATGATTTTTTCCTTGAGGGTTATAGCGCACTTCGCGCAGACCTACCGCCCCTGCCATATCCTGCAGTTCACAGTCACCATTGGCTGAACAAGTCAGGCAGTCCAAAGGATGGTCGGAAATATAAAGCTCCATAACGCCGCGGCGCACATCAGCTAAACGCTTGTTTTGCGTGACGACTTTTAAGCCTTCTGAGACTGGCGTTGTGCAGGAAGCGGGCATGCCGCGTCCGCCTTCAATCTGGACAACGCAAAGCCTGCAGGAGCCGAAAGGTTCAAGACTGTCAGTTGCGCATAATCTGGGAATGTCAATGCCGATACTGGCGGCCGCACGCATTATTGAGGTGCCCGCAGGCGCTTTTACCTGAAAGCCATCAATCTCAAGGGTAACTAACTGGTCAGTGGGACTGACAGGGGTGCCGAAGTCTTTTTCTTTAGTGATAGACATTTTAATTTCCTCTAGATCATTATCAGGCCGCGTTCGCTTTATCACTTACCCCGAAATCTTCCGGAAAATGATTCATCGCGCTCAGCACTGGGTAGGGAGTCATGCCCCCCAATGCACAAAGAGAGCCGTTAAGTAAGGTGTCACAAAGATCGCGCAACAAGTTGATGTTTTTACTAATTTCGCGGCCGTTAATAATATCGTCTATAACTTCATAGCCGCGGGTAGAGCCAATTCTGCAAGGCGTGCATTTACCGCAAGATTCTATAGCGCAAAATTCCATGCTGTAACGCGCCATTTCAGCCATATCGACCGAGTCATCAAAAACCACAATCCCGCCGTGGCCCAGTACTGCCCAGATGCCGGCAAAGGCTTCATAATCCACGAGAGTATCAAATTGTGACTCAGGCAGATAAGCACCCAGAGGTCCGCCTACTTGCACTGCCCGGATTGGTCTGCCTGTGGCCGATCCGCCGCCAAAATCATATAACAGTTCACGCAGTGTTATTCCAAAAGCTAACTCAACCAGGCCGGGATATTTAATATTACCGGCTAATTGTAGCGGCAAGGTGCCGCGGGAGCGTCCCACGCCGAAATCGCGATAATAATCGCCGCCTTTGTCTAGAATAACCGGCACAGATGCGAGGGAAATAACATTGTTGATTACAGTAGGTTTACCGAATAAGCCTTTAATAGCGGGCAGAGGCGGCTTAAAGCGAACCAGGCCGCGTTTGCCTTCCAGGCTTTCCATTAATGAAGTTTCTTCTCCGCAAATATATGCGCCGGCACCTAAGCGAACCTCAAGATCAAATTTTTTGCCGCTTCCCTGAATATTATCACCCAGATAACCGGCCTGATAAGCTTTTTCGATAGCAGTGTTCAGGACCGTATAGGCATGAGGGTATTCGACGCGTAAATAGATGTAGCCTTGCGTTGCGCCGACTGCGAGTCCCGCTATAGTCATGCCTTCTATTAATACAAAAGGATCGCCTTCCATTGCCATACGGTCAGAGAATGTGCCCGAATCGCCTTCATCGGCGTTACAGACAATGTATTTTTGCTCAGCCGGGGTATTCAGCACAGTGTTCCATTTAATCCCGGTTGGAAAGGCCGCGCCGCCGCGTCCACGCAAACCCGAGTCGGTTACTTGTTTGACGATATCCTGCGGGGTCATGCTTAAGGCATTTGCCAGGCCGCGATAACCCTCGTTAATAATATAATCATCAAGGCTGACAGGATCGGTTTTCCCAATACGGGCAAAAGTCAGGCGTTGCTGCTTTTTCAAATAATCAAGGTCGTCGATTAAACCTAACGCCAGAGGGTGGAACTCACCCTGGAGAAAAGCCCCATCAAACAATCCCCGCACATCGCTGACCTGAACCGGGCCATATCCAAAGCGTCCCTTGCTGGTAGCCACTTCAACCAATGGTTCCAGCCAAAACAGTCCTCTGGAGCCGTTGCGGATCAGTTGAATAGCAATGCCGCGCTTTTCTGCTTCCTGCGCGATTGCGGCAGCAACCCGGTCAGCGCCCAGTGAAATAGCGCTGGAATCACATGGAACATAAATAGTCGTACTCATGAAAGTTCTCTTAATTCATTGATGGCGTTATCAAATAGCTCGGGTGATACGCGTCCATAAATTTCTCTATCAATTTGCATTGCCGGGGAACAGGCGCAGTTGCCCAGGCAGTACACCGGCTCAAGAGAGAATTTGCCATCCGGTGTTGTTTCATGAAAACCAATAGCTAATTTGCTTTTTACATGATTTTGTAATTGTTTGCTGCCTCTGGATTGGCAAGATTCTGCGCGACACAGATGAATAGTGTGTTGACCGGGTGGAGTCTTCCGGAAATAATGATAAAAGCTGATGACGCCATGCACTTCAGCGCGGGAAAGATTAAGTGCTTTTGCAATAGGTGGAATACTATCCTCAGGTATGTAACCCAGAGCATCTTGCACGCCATGCAGAATAGGTAAAAGCGCCCCAGGTTTATCCTTAAGAGCATTGATTATTTCTTGCACGGTTGATTGCATTATACCGGTTTCTGTCATGTTTATCTCACTGTAACAACTCTATATTTTTAAAACAACAATCATTCCTTAGACGTTATGTAATTAAATATATCGATAGCATAGCATAAGACTTTTAGGTGTAAAAGACTCTAAAAGTCTTATGCTGACCTCGTGCTATGACCTTCTATATCTATAATAATTCAAAGTCGATGCTTCATTAGTTCCAATAAAATTTTTAGTAATCCAGTCCAGAACATCAATCCAAATCGGATGAATCCACATTATCCGCAACACCTGATACCTAAAAACATAGTAGTCGACGTGATTATTAGCAGCTCAAGCCGAATTGGAGGAAATCTCTACTTTATAGGCAAGCGGCCTGATGAGTCATTGTTATTTTACAAAACAGTTTTTTTCAGCATATTGTTCTGCTTCTTTAAGCCGCTTTGTTAAATCTTTGGATTGGGAAGGATCGCGAAAAACTCCGCCGCTCTCCCCGGGGGTGCTGCGTAAATAAGTAAATGTTTTTGCAGCTTCATATTCTTTAAAAGTCAATTTTTCAGCAATTTTGTCGATTTTACAACCACAGGCGTATTGGGTGATATAGGTTAGGCCGCCATGCTGGGCAACGCAGTTTAACACATATTCAACGCGGTCCCGCGTAGGGTAGTCGCTGACAAACGGCGCTGCTTCAGCAGGCGCTTGTTCGGCTGGTTTTTCCGGTGCAGTTGAACAGCCTGTAAGGGTTAAAATTGAAGCAAAGCCGATAAGAAATAGCTTATATCTGTTATTCATTGATGATTCTCTTAATTGCCGTAAATTAGATGGAGAGAAGTTATGCTCAACAAATGGAGCATGGGGTAACTCGGGTCATCAGCGCGGGAAGCCATTATGAGGCAATGCTGGTGGTACAGTTCGTAAGCTTCCAGCGGTTGCAGTAAAGTTTCAATCAGCCACAGATTAATAACCATCGGCATTGCATATATAAGCATTTTTACAATTCTATCCGGCGGTGCTGTTGAAGATGATAAAACTTTACCCCTACACTGGAAAGCGATACTAAACCAGGCTGTTTCAGGCAAAGTGGGCAACCCTTACTTGCTCCAACCAGCCAGATCGGGAATTAAAACATCAGGTCCGAGAGGGCATTCGGGTTCGCCTATAATCCAGCAGCGTCCCGGACCATCTCTACCTTTTTGCAACGGCGAAAGTAAAGCCCGACCAATAAACGATGAAGCAACGGCTGGTATGGGCGCAGGCCGGGGGTGAGCCTCTATCTGGTCATTAATGATTTCGCCGGCTCTATTTGCCGGTAGGTCAACAATGTCTTGGTAAGTGGCTTGCTTAATCGCTAAATTAGACATAATTTATTGCTATTTAAAGCGCAAACTTGCTCAATGTTTTAAATATTATTCATTTTAACTGAAAACCAATTCAGCCTGTATATATTGTAACTAAACCTGTCATTATTCCTTATACCTGCATGAGCCTGACACAGCTTATGCTGAAATTCTTGTCAATATAACTTTATGTCCAGGTTTGCAATAGTCAATAGGCTTCATGATTGCTTCATCTAAATATCTTTCAGTTGATAGCTGAGGAGGGCTAAAGCTTAGCATTATGAGCACTCAAACAAAAGTAACCGGGGTTGTTTTGGCAGGCGGACTGGCCCGGCGCATGAGTTATCAGGATAAAGGCTTGATTAATTACCGAGGCCGCGCCTTGGTAAGTTATGCCATAGCCGCCTTAGCTAGCATTGCCGATCAAGTGATAATAACTGCCAATCGTAACCTTGAACAATATCAGCAATTTGCCGTACCGGTTATTGCCGATTTAACCTGTAGTTTTGACGGGCCGTTGGCCGGCCTCTTAACGGCCATGGTTCATGCAGATACGGATATACTTGTTGTTATGCCTTGCGATTCGCCATTAATTAAAGCTGAACATTTGCACAAGTTATTGGCCGTACGTGCAGAAAATAATGCTGATATTGCCGTCGCCTTTGACGGCAAAAGATTACATCCTGTTTTTTTAGCAATAAAAACCACGCTGCAGCGGAGTTTGCAGGATTACCTGGCTAGCGGACAGCGTAAAATGGATTTCTGGATACAGCAACAGAAAATGGTGAAAGCGGATTTCAGTAACGAGCCGGAAATATTTACTAATATTAATACCATGGTTGACTTATCAATACTGGAGGCCAAAAAGGGAGTATAAGATGCAGTTTAAACAGAATTTTCATCAAGCTGCATGCAATTCATGAGCACAATCTTCGGTTCTTAATCGATTAATGAAAGTCAGTTTAATGTTGAACAAAATTTCAGCAAGAAGTAAATAAGACAAATAAGACGAAGATAATATTTCAAATTAAAAATTGGTCTAAAAAGTCAATACAGAGTAATAAACTCTAAGAAGCTGTTTGGAAATTCATCTTTTCGCCCATAAGGTATCAATTTTGATTATGAAATAAATAGTATGAGCACAAAAAACGGAAAAAACGTTACCCGAGTAATTTGAGTGAGGGGGCAT
>NZ_CADCXN010000082.1 GCF_902806695.1 Candidatus Methylobacter favarea
GGAAGTAGTCTCCGGCGCTGACTCGTCCTGGTAGGGGGCAGCGGATACGGATGTGATAAGGCCTAAGCTGGTGAAAGTAGCAATAGCCAGTAACTGTGTCTTGCGCATAATATTCTCCTTGAAGAAGCATAGAGCATTGCAGTTCATAAAATACACGGCAAGCTCCACTATGTAACTTTAGTTAATTTCTAACACGAAATATGAGTATGTGTTGTTATAATCGCTAAAAGTTGAGGTTGTGTATTTTGCCCGTCTCTTTATAGAAGTAATATTGTTATAGAAGTAATATTGCAACTTTGGACTCATCCAAACTTTTAAGAATCTGTTCAATATCTTCTCAGCAATAACGCCAAGACAGCCAAATTGACAAATTGTAAGCAGGTGTCAAGCAAGCGTTCGGTATTTTTCCAGCCCGGCAAAGAATCGCTCGACCACCCCCCATTGCGCAAGCACCGCCAAGCTATGAAGCTCATGGCGTTTGGGGACTTGTACGGCGGCACCTGGCGAATGCTCGCCGGCCTCAGCAAAAGGCTGCCCTGTATAGCCGCCATCGCCTAACAGCGAAGCAACCTCGATAAGCCTGTCAAGTTCCGGGCAATGGCCTCCAGCGCCCCCAGGTGATCGGTGATATTGGCCGTGGTGACCGCTATCGCAGGCGGCAAAGCTGCGCTATCAACAAAGATATGACGCTTGAGGCCCGCTACCTTTTTGCCGGCTTCATAAGCTTTATCTCTGGCGCCATCGGTGTTTGTGACGCGTTGAGCATCAACGATGCACAAGCTCGTCTTGGCGCTGCGCCCCGGTTTGAGTCAAGCCGCGCCAGTTCGGCACATCGCTCGGCAGCCTGCGCCGTACCTGTCGACTGTCCGTGGACGCGTTTTCTTGCCGGTACTTTCCAGCAATGGCCTGAGCTGTTCAAATTGTTCTCGATTGATGTCGCTGGGATACACTTTTCTCATGCCCCTGTTATCAAATATATTTAGAAGATATTGAACAGGTTCGAAGAAATCCTGGAGAATCGCTTGATAACCAGATCAGTAATTTAATGCTTGATGATGCAGACTTATATCTTTTGATTCCTCTGTTCTTAACAGTTGCAGCAATGATGAAATGGATTCATTGGTATTTTAAAACCCCGCCTTCGCCTTTGTTCGTTTCTTTTATCGCGATAATTGCTGTTTTATATTTCACCGTTAAAATACTTCGTGTAAAGAAAAGAATCTTAACACTCAGACAAGGCCGTGAGGGAGAAAAAGCAGTCGGTCAATATTTAGAAAGACTTAGAGAAAATGTGTCAAAGTATTTCACGATATTGCTGCCAAAGGTTTTAATCTGGATCATGTAGTTATTTGCAAAAGCGGTGTTTATATCATCGAAACAAAGACGTTCAGTAAACCGGATAAAGGTGAAGCAAAAATCATATACAACGGGGATGCTATTTTACTGAACGGAAAAAAACGAAAATAATAATCCTATTACTTAAGTTAAAGCCGCTGGAAGGTGGTTAAATGAATTAATTCATGAAAGCACAGGCCGTAAATTTAATATTAAACCGGTAGTTGTTTTTCCAGGCTGGTATATTGAAACGACAGCTGAAGCTAAAATCAGTGAAGTGTGAGTGTTAAACCCAAAAGCTCTTCCAATGTTTATTGGAAACAGTAAAAACCAATTAAACGACCACGAAATTAATATGGTTTCTTTTTATCTTTCAAGATATATAAGGAATTATGTTAAATGAAATCTTCATGCGGGCCAAGGTAGTTATCTCGCATCCAGCCTTTGAATTCGCCGTTATTATATAATGTACGCGACCTTACAAACGTCATAACATGCCCTGTCCAGGACTAGCATTCTTAAATGCACTGCTATTTTTTTTACTCTCGTTTAATCATAGTCACGCTGACGATGTGTTAGCTCAAATTACTACGCGTTTGGCAAAAACAGAAATTACCCAGGGCAATTTTCAGCAAGAAAAACGGCTAAAAATTTTACGCAAACCCTTAATTTCTAGCGGAGCCTTTACTTATCATCAAAGCAAAGGCGTGATCTGGAAGACTTTAACTCCTGTGTTTTCAATATTATTGGTAAATGAGTCCCGCCTGTTGACTTCTCAAGGCGAGCAGGCGGTGCCGGCCGCACTCGGTAAGGTATTTAACTCAATACTGGGCGGTAATTTAAACCGGTTGACCGAGGATTTTTCCATAACGGGGTTTGATCAAAAACCCTCGTGGCAGTTACAGCTCAAGCCTAAAGATGAATTATTGAAAAAAATAATCACCACTATTTTACTGACAGGCGACAATGAGCTGCGGTTAGTGGAAATGCAGGAAGCCGACGGCAATATAACACGCATTAACTTCGGTCAAATAACGCATCCAGAACAATTAACAACGGAACAAGAAGCTGATTTTGAACGTTTATCACCCTAAAGTTACCGCATGGATCTGGCTGCTGGGGATGATAGTAATCAGTGTTCTTGGCGCTCAGGTACTGACGAGAGATTGGCTGGAAACCGGATTCTTGGCGTTATTGCCGGCTAGCGAACAAAAGCCTGAAATCGCCAAAGCCATTCAGCAGCAGAGTGAACTGATCAATCGTGAAATGATCTGGCTGACAGGAGCCGCTACATCTCGACAAGCCATCGCTCAGGCGCAACAACTTAAATTGCAATTGAAGCAAAGCAAGCTGTTTAATAAGGTGTTATTGCAGTTTCCCCAGCAGCAATATATTAAACAGTATCAGAAATTATTTCCTTATCGCTATCAGTTGCTGGATGCGCAAACGCGGATTACGCTGAACAATAATCCCAGCGATTTAATAAAGCAAACACGGGAAGTTCTTTACAGCCCGCTTGGACAAATGCAAGCCGCCAATCTTGAACGCGATCCCTTGTTATTATTCAGCCGTTATTTTAGCGCGCAAGATCCGCTCAAGCTGAATCTGGAACAGGGTATGGTTATTTTGCATGATGTTAATAAATTTTGGGCATTACTGTTGACTGACCTCGAAGACAGCAATTTACCGCTGGATAAATTGGAGATTTTACTCAATCTGGTCAATGGCGCGACAGCACATGTGCAGGGGAGCGGCGGCGAGTTGATGGTTTCCGGTATGCCGCTGTTTACAGCCTATGGCGCGCATTCGGCCAAACAGGAAATCTCAACGGTTGGAATAGGCTCCAGTGCGGGTATTATTCTATTGCTGCTTGCGACTTTTCGAAGCCCTAGGCCTTTGCTGCTGTCAACGCTTGCAATCGGCAGCGGCATGTTTGCCGCTTTAGTGCTCAGCATTTTGTTTTTTACCAAAATACATATTCTTACTCTGGTATTCGGCGCAAGTTTAATCGGCGTTGCCGATGATTATGCGCAACATTTATTATGCGATAGTTTGGGTGAAAAAAACTGGAACCCGCGTAGGGGCCTGCATTTTATTTTACCGGGCCTGACTGTCGGGTTAATAAGCAATCTCTTAAGTTATGCGGGTTTAGGTTTTTCACCTTTTCCCGGCTTGCAGCAAGTGGCCGTATTTTCAGCTATGGGTTTATTAGTCGCATGGCTGACCGTGGTGTTGCTGTTTCCCTTGCTGTTGAAGGGATTTGTATTCAATCATGAGCCTGGCTTACTGAAATTGACCGGATATTGGGAGCAAAAATGGCCGGCCTGGGCATTTAAAAACAAGCGCTGGTTAAGTTTGGTTTTGCTGGTTTTCATAGCCGGCGGCTGCTGGCGGTTGATACCGCAGGATGATGTCCGCTTGCTGCAATCCGCGCCGGCTGAATTAACCAGAACGGCCAATAAAATCCGGCAATTACTTTCACTAAGCCGGGATAGTCAGTTCTTTCTGGTGTCGGGGACAGATCAGAAAGACTGGCATCGAAATGAACAGCAGTTGCTTAACAGCCTGGAAGCATTAAAACAGCAACAGGCATTGCAATATTACGAGGGTATCAGTCATTATTGGCCTAATGCCGATAGGCAGCAGGAAAATTACCGTCTATTAAAACAAACACTGTATGACTCGGCATTACTCAAACAGTATATGAATGGGCTGGGATTTGGTAAGGAAGCTGTTAAAACTGAACTCAAACAGTTTGCCGGCTCGGCTCACAAAGAACTTAGCTTGCCGGAATGGCTGAAAACTGCCGATGAATCAAAGCAGCAGTTATGGCTTGGCTGTCAGTCAGGGCATTGTCAAAGCATCGTTGCCTTAAACGGCATTAAAAACTTGCCGGCTTTAGCTGCCCTGCACAGTTTGCCAGGCGTGGTTTGGGTTGATCAGGTTGAAAAATTATCGTCGCTGTTTAAACGTTATAGAATCAGAGCCAGCGCTTTGCTGGTTTCCGCTTTCAGCGTTGTATGGCTGGGTTTGGGCTTAAAATTTGGCTGGGGCAGGGCCTTGGGCATTCTATCTGTTCCGTTGATTTCATTGGCTGTTGCGCTGTCAATGTTGGGCTGGTTTGGGCAGCTGTTCAGCCTGTTTAACTTATTTGCATTGTTGCTGGTATTAGGCATCGGCGTCGATTACGCGATGTTTTTTTTCATGGCCGGAGACAGGCGCACCAGCACTTCACTAGCGGTTACCGTATCAGCATTGACAACATTGCTGGCTTTCGGCTTATTGTCGGTAAGCTCTACGGAGATCGTTCATGCCTTTGGTTTTACCGTGGCTATAGGCATAGTAACGGCCTTAATGTGCGCGCCTTTGATGAGTAGGTTAAAGGCAGAATAATTAAACCTCAACAATCCCGGCTGTGATAAATCTACTTGTTCTTTGCCAATCGCTCCTGTGTTATATCGCTTAAGCGGGGGTGAATAGGGCAAGCCTGACCTCTACGAATTGCTTGGTGAAACCATTGTTAGTGCAGTGCCTGAAAAAGTTATTCAATAGGATGAGTTAGTGGGAGTCTGGCCCACGGTTATTAAGTCGGCTACCGCGTTTAAACTTCAATTTATCTTTTCCAAGCGTGTAATCAAATCGCCTTGCCGGCCTTTGAGCCCCGGCCTGAAGGCCAGGGTACGCCTGCATAAAGCGCAGCATCGTTGCTTTTGGTACGGATGGGAGCGGGGTGCAGACCTCGTCCCGATCATTGGCTTCATCCCCAAGAGGATGTTTCCTTGTTGCTTTGGCGATCGTAAATAAGTTTTCCAAAAATTTCATTTCCAGATAGTCACAATATTGGTGAAGTCATCTGTCCAGGGCCTTAAATTAAAATATAAAGGCAGCTTGTGCCAGTTGCCGAGTTGACTTTCACGTAAGGGCTCCAATATTTCTGGTTTGTTTGCCATGACTACCCAGTCTGTTGCAACAACCAGCGGTATTTCCTTTTCAGGTTTAAATTCCTGTATTAAAGCGGCAAGGTGCAAGTGCCTGGCGTGCTCTGATAATACTTTCTTCAAAGCTAAATGGCGGTTGGTTATGTGCAGCGCCAGGATGCCGTTGGGTTTCAGTTTTTTGAAATAAAGCTCTATTGCTTCCTGCGTCAACAAATGGGTCGGTATGGAATCGGAGCTAAAGGCATCAATCACGAATAAATCATATTTTTTATCCGGGTCTTTTTCCAATGACAGGCGCGCATCGCCTATGCGCATTGCGGCGTTTGGGCTGCACTGGCTCAGGTAAGTGAAATAGGCCGGGTTGCGGGCTATGTCCACCACTGAAGGATCGAGTTCATAAAATGTCCAGTTTTGCCGATTTTTGGCATAGCAAGCCAGAGTACCGGCGCCAAGACCGACGATGCCAATATCCCAGTTCTGGTTATTGGCGTCATATTCTGTAAACAGCTGTCCTATCGGGCCGGGGCGGCTGAAATAAGTTAACGGGGTTCGGGAAAAGTTCGGCGATAAACGCTGGGCGCCGTGTTTAGTGGTGCCGTGAAAAAATTCATGATACCTCTCAGGCTGATTTTGCTCATTGATTAATACACTTTGACGTACGGAAAGCACGCCAAAAAAAGTCCGTTTCTGATAAAGCGTATTAGACAGCAGACCATGAAGCCCGAGAGTAAAGAAGATAATGATGCCGGTCAATAAGGCAAGAGTGAAAGGCTGGGTCCGGAACGCATAAGTTAAACCGGCTAGCAGGATTAAAGTGACGCCGATGGTATCGAGATATTGCGGCAAATCATCAATATTCAAATAAATAACGCTCCCTGAAATTAATAGCAGAACAAGGAAGGCTAGTTGCCGCAACCAGACTGTTTTGTACTGGGTTATTGATAGCTTCATGCCGGGGCGCAGCATTAGCGCCGCCACAATCATGATAGGATATTCATAGACGGCATTGAAAATAAAAGGCGCGACAAAGGTATTAAACATTCCGCCCAACATGCCGGCAAATGACATGATCAGATAAAAAGTCGTAAGATGCCGGGTATGGGGCCGCATTTTGGCCAGCTCGCCGTGACATACCATTACCGCAATAAAAAAAGCCAGCAAGTGCAAGCTCAGGTCAACCCAATAGGGAACAATCGCAGGGTTAATGAATGAATAGGCAATAAACGGCAACAGCACCATAGGCTGTAGGGTAACCATTAAAGAATGTATTTTGATGCGCCATTTTGAAAAAACGATTACAAAAGACAATAAATATAAAGTTAACGGTATGATCCACAGCAAAGGTACAGAAGCTATATCCGTACTGATGAAATTGGTCAGGCCTAAAAGCAGGCTTGAGGGCACAAAGGCCAGCGCCAGCCAGTGTAATTTAGTGTAAATACTGAGATTATCAGGTTCGTCAGACTCTTCTTCTGAAAAGACGATTTTTTGTTGTGTTTTCCATAATATAAAAGCACAGCCTGCAATAAGGCCGCACAGTATTAAATAGCCGACACTCCAGTAATCCTTCTGATTAACCAGTCCGATATTAGGCTCAAGCAGAAAAGGGTAACTCAATAATGCAATCAGGCTGCCGGCATTGCTGGCTGCATACAGGTAATAAGGATCGTGACTGGTATGATGGCCGACATTGGCAAACCATTTTTGCAGCAGAGGGGCAGTGCTTGAGACCACGAAAAAAGGCATGCCGATAGCAAGGAATAAAGTCCATAACAGCCAGAATGTGGGATTGCTGTCTGTAGGCGGAGCAGTGTTTTCAGGTAAGGCTAAAGGCAGGGCAAAAAGACTGATTAGGATAACAGTACCATGCAGCGGCATCTGACGATGGTGATTCAGGCGTGTAGAAATAGCGTGCGCATACAGATAACCAAGAAATAGAATGCTTTGGTAAAACACCATACAGGTATTCCATACTGATGGGGAACCTCCAAGTAAGGGTAATAGCGTCTTTCCGAACATGGGTTGCAAAACAAACATTAATGCCGCACTGATAAATAATGTTGTTGCAAACAGGAATATGAGGGATAAATTACGGTCGCTTTTTGCTGCTGAATGGTTGGTCATTATTTTAAGATAGCCTTCTGCGGCCTATTGTTACTGATGAGCTAATGATAGTGTATTTGTGACGATCAGGGTTTATCTGAATTAATTACAGACATAAAAAAGGCGGAATTACCGCCTTTTTTATGTTGGGCATTACTAATGCACCAGTGCTGATGAAAGGTATTATAACGAGCCAAAATAAGCTGCCAATTCCTTCATGTCCTCTTCACTCAAACTGGCCGCAATAGCCTGCATGGGCCCGCCTTCCCGCGACCCTTGCTTGAAGTTCTTCAATTGCTGCAGCAGGTAATCCGGGTGTTGTCCGGCCAATCTTGGAAACTGGCCGTTGCCTTCTGCTGAGGGGCCGTGGCAACCCAGGCATATAGAGGCTTTGGACTGACCGGATTTTGCCAGAGTTGGATCGCCGCCCGCCTTCGCCGCTTGCTGGCTGGAAAAATAGGCAGCAAGGTTATTGATATCTTCTTCACTCAGACTGGCCGCCAAAGGCTGCATTAACGGATTTTTACGGCTTCCGCTTTTGAATGCCTTGAGCTGATTAATTAAATAAATCGATTGTTGAGCAGCTAAATTTGGCCATTGTGCATTACTGCTTTTACCCTGCGGACCGTGACAGCCTGAACAGGTAGCAGCTTTTTGTTCGCCGGCTGCTGTATCGGCCGCAAAAACGGGTGTTGTCCAACACCAGGCCAATAGTAGAGATAAAATAAGAGAGGGTTTTATTAAGTCCATGGTTCACCTCGTTAGAGTGATTAAATTATTTGCTTGGCTATCCTGAACGGTTTATCTTAATTTTTAAAAGCGCTAACTATACAACTAAAAAGATTAAGGGGTAATAAAAATATCCCGAAAAGAGAAGGCCATGCAAATAAAAAATATAAACTTATCAGCTGTACCCGCAATTGGCGTGGGCGGTATAGTATTTAATAATCAGAATCAGGTGCTAATAATCCGCCGTAATCAGCCTCCGGCTATGGGCTTATGGTCTATTCCGGGCGGCAAGCTGGAGGCGGGTGAATCCCTGGCCATTGCTTGTAAACGCGAATTTAAAGAAGAGACAGGTCTGGATATTGAAGTAAA
The DNA here is from genome assembly GCF_902806695.1 of Candidatus Methylobacter favarea. GTDB lineage: Bacteria > Pseudomonadota > Gammaproteobacteria > Methylococcales > Methylomonadaceae > Methylobacter_B > Methylobacter_B favarea. Next base: position 8,475 of record NZ_CADCXN010000082.1, read on the forward strand.
AAATATTGTCGCCGTGGTCGAAAGACGAATTGAAGGCTTTCATTATGTCATTATTGATTTTTTAGCGCTATTGATCGATCAGGAATGTGCAGAACCGATAGCGCAGAGTGATGTCGCCGAGGCTAAGTGGATTAATTTGGTGCAACTTGATGATTATGAGGTGGTGGAAGGACTGACGGAAATTATTAGTCGCACCTATAGCTTGTCTAGAGGAGATTGCCTGGCTGGGCTGTATGCTGCTGATGCCGCAGCTACAGATTATATTCTTTCTGTATTCGGCTGAATATTGCAAAAGGAGTTGACTGTTAATGGGGGCGGGGGCTATAGATACTTTTTGCTAAACACGAGCGATAGCAAAACAATTACTATTTTACAATACGTAAATTGGGTCTTGTCGGAGGCGTTTTATCGGGCGGGGTTTCATCTCCTTCATTGTCGTCATGATCAAAGATCATGCCCTTGCCGTTTTCTTTGGCATAGATAGCTATTACCGCTGTTATGGGGGTAGCGATATGCATGGGCTTGCCACTGAACCGGGCATTGAATTGAATTTCTTCGTTACCAAGAGAAAGCCCCTGTATAGCTTCAGGCCGGATATTTAATACGATTTTACCGTCTTCAATAAATTCCTGAGGCAAACTGGCATTACTATTTTCTGCATCGACCAGAAGATGCGGTGTCAGATTGTTATCAATGAGCCACTCATAAATGGAACGAATCAAGTAGGGTTTTAAAGATGTCATTTTGAAATAGTTATTTTATAGTATCTGCCATTTCTTTTTCGTATGTGCTGAGACTGCGCCTGAAAGCAGGTCTTTTAAATATGCGCTGGGCATAACTGGTAATAGCTTCATCGGCTGTCGCAATATCAATGCCTATACCGGGCAGGCGCCATAATAAAGGCGCAATGGCGCAATCGATCAAAGAAAACTCATCACTCATAAAATAAGGTCTCGCAGCAAAAATAGGAGCTGCTGATAATACACTTTCCTTGAGCATTTTTTTAGCCCGGGCTGATTTTTTCTCGCCTGAATATAAAATTTCATCCAGAGATTGATACCAGTCCTGGTCTATGCGTTTTATCAGCATTCTGGCTGTTGCGCGTGAAACCGGGTCCATCTGGTGTAAAGGCGGATGCGGAAAGCGTTCGTCCAGGTATTCCATGATAATACGCGCATCATAGAGTACCAGATCGCGTTCAATGAGAGTGGGCGAGGTGCCGTTGGGGTTAAGTTCAAGCAAGTCTTCAGGCGGATCCGCGGGGTCATAATATTCTATGTCTGCAACAACGCCTTTCTCATACAAAACAAAGCGGGCGCAATGGCTCATCGCGCAGGTCGGGGATGAAAAAAGCGTCATTACAGATTTTCGAGTAATAATATTTGCCACGAATAACAACCTCTTTGAACGTATAGACGATTAAAACAGGCATTATAGCATGGGCGGCCAAATTTTTGGCCGATGCAGTTATGAAGACTTAAGTTGCTGAAAGAATTAGAGAACTTCCTATTCTCGTTTTTGGAAACTATGAACATCCTGCCAGTATTCTTTTTTTAACATATAGGCTAAAACTAAAAACATCAGGATGTAAAACAGCACATATTTACCCATATGGACTCTTTCCAGTTGTACCGGCTCTCCTACATAAACCAGAAAATTAACCAGGTCGTTAACCAGCAGGTCAAATTCTTTCCCGGATAATAAGCCAGGCTGTTTAATAATCAGTTTATCAATAACCTGCTGCCTGTCTACAGTTTTATAAAGCGGTTGTTGTTCGCCTTGCAGTTGCCAAAAAGGATTGGGCATGGAGACTGCTTCAAAAACCGTGTTGTTAACGCCAAATTGCTTGGTTTTATCGCTATAAAAACCTTTTAAATAGCTGTATATCCAATCACGACTGCGGGAGCGGGCAATTAATGACAAATCGGGCGGCTGAATGCCAAACCATCTTTCTGCATCATGGGCATTCATTGCAGTATGCATTTGGTCATAGATACTTGCTCCTTCCGGTGCAATATCTTTCAACATTTTCTTTTCATCAAGGCCGATATCAAGGGCTATGCGTAAATAACGGATATGCTTGATCGAATGACAGCCAAGACAATAGGTTACAAAGTGTTTGGCGCCGCGCTGTAATGAGGCGTTGTCGGTGAGATCAATATCGGCTTGTTGCAATTCCATACCTTCGGAAGCATGAATTCCGGAAGACAGGGCCAATAATACAAATAAAGGTATAATTTTTTTCATATCAATCGAGGCTCTCTTTTAATTTTTTTGCTAATCGAATGATGACATTGAGAATACCTCTGGGATTAGGTCTTCTCCTGAGCACGGGTGAACTGTTGAAAGATGAAGCGCTGTTTTGAGGGGCTGTTACGGGTTTTAATACCGTAATTTCTTCAACTATTTCTCTCAGGGCGGAAATGCGCTGTTCAAGATCGGGTGGAACCGTCAGTCTAGCAGGTAGCGGCTTGGGTTTTTCCCAGCGGGTATAAATAGGCATTAACAGAAAGAAGCCGAAGTAGATTGCGGTGAAAATTCGCGCAAAAATTACTGCGGTTGGGGTAGCAGGCTGGGTGCCTAAATAACCTAATACCAGGAAGCTGACTGCAAAAAGCAGCAGGGCTTTTTTATAGATGCCGCCGCGATAGCGGATTGACTTTATTGGACTTCTATCGAGCCAAGGTAGCAGGAACAGTATAATTATCGCCCCAAACATACTGATAACGCCGGCAAATTTATCAGGTATGGCTCTTAAAATGGCATAAAAAGGCGTGAAATACCAAACCGGGACGATGTGCTCAGGGGTTTTCATCGAATCTGCCGGAATAAAGTTTGCAGGTTCGAGAAAATAGCCGCCCATTTCCGGCATATAAAAAATAACGGTAGCGAAAAAAAATAAAAATACCGCAACGCCCACCAGGTCTTTGACCGTATAGTAGGGATGAAAAGGGATGCCGTCCAGCGGAATGCCGTTAGCATCTTTGTTGTTCTTGATTTCAATGCCATCGGGGTTGTTCGAGCCTACTTCATGCAAAGCCACAATGTGCATGAAAATCAGCAATACCAATACCAGGGGCACGGCAATAACATGAAAGGCGAAGAATCTGTTCAAGGTTGCATCCGCAACCACATAATCTCCTCTTATCCAAAGTGATAAATCATCTCCGATCACAGGAATGGCACTAAACAGCGAAATAATAACCTGAGCACCCCAGTAGGACATTTGCCCCCAGGGCAGCAGGTAGCCCATAAAGGCTTCAGCCATTAAGGCGACAAAAAGCAGCATGCCGAAAATCCAGATCAGTTCCCGGGGCTGCTTGAATGAACCATACAGCAAGCCCCTGAACATATGCAGATAAATCACGATAAAAAATGCCGAGGCCCCGGTTGAGTGCATGTAGCGAACCAGCCAGCCCCAGTTAACATCACGCATAATATATTCCACGGAATCGAATGCCAGTTTGGCATCCGGTTTGTAGTTCATGGTTAACAGAATGCCGGTTACAATCTGGATTACCAAAACCAGTAAGGCCAAAGACCCAAAGTAATACCAGAAATTGAAGTTTTTGGGCGCGTAATAATGCGCCATATGTTCATTCCAGAGCTTGGTCAGCGGAAACCGGTCTAAAATCCAATTACCAACCAGTGTTAGACGTGTAGGTTTCATGCGCTTGCTCCCTCTGTGGCTTCACCAACTATCAGCTGAGTGTCGGATACATAACGATAAGGCGGGATCTCGAGGTTAGTAGGCGCAGGCACGCCGCGGTATACACGGCCTGCAAGATCAAACCGGGAGCCGTGGCAGGGGCAAAAAAAGCCGCCTTTCCAGGTAGGGCCCAGATCCTTTGGGGCTATTTCCGGGCGAAAAGTAGGAGAGCAGCCCAAGTGAGTGCATAAACCGACGGCAACGAAAATTTCAGGTTTAATTGAACGTACAGGGTTTTTGGTCGAAGGCGGTTGTATGGATTCCTGAGAAAGAGGGTCCCTGAGCTGGTCGTCCAGCGTTTTGAGCGTTTCAAGAACGGTAGGAGTTCTATTAAGAATCCAGACCGGTTTTCCTCGCCAGGCAACCCTGAGTAATTGGCCGGGCTCGATTTTACTGATATCAACTTCAACAGGTGCTCCGGCTGCCATCGCCTTGACGCTGGGCTGCATTTGAGCAAGAAAAGGAACAGCTATATAACCGGTACCGACTGCGCCAACCACGGTTAAAGCCGAGGTCAAAAACTGGCGTTTGGACTTATCGACGCCTTCATTGTTCATTATTGAAACCCTCCTGATTTGGTTCGTGCTTCAAATGCACATTATTTTTATAGTGTTATCGGTCATCAATATACCATTAGCGCTGATATGATTTGAAGTACTTATGCTGAATTGTATGAGTTTACAATGACAAACTTTAATATCCCTTCCGCACCCGGAATCTAAACCTATGAAGCTCATAGGATAATCAGTTTGTAAACGAAAGGCGTATAAAAAATCAGCGCTGTTAATAGTAGAGCAATGGCTATATTGCCAGCACGTTTAAACGGGCACCCTGCTGATTTAAAGTGATTAAAGCTTTTGCAAGGCGGCAAGAAACGCTGCATTTTCCTCCGGTTTTCCAATGGTTACCCGTAAGCAGTCCGCTAATAATCCGCCCTGAGCGCTAAGATTTTTAATTAAAATTCCTTGCTGTTGCAGCGCTGAAAAAATGTTATTGGCCTGGTTTTCGGGAGTTCTGAACAGGATAAAATTAGCGGCGCTCGGATAAGCTTTAAAGCCTTCAATTTCATTTAACTGTTTAAAAATCAAAGCTCTTTCAGTGCAAATAGTCTGGATTTGCTGATCGAACAGGGTTTTATTGGACAAGGCAAAGTTAGCGCTTATTTGGGTAAGACTATTAATATTGTAAGGCAGTCGAATTTTGTTGAGTTGCTCGATGATGGCCCGGCTGCCGGCGATATATCCTAATCGCAAGCCGGCCAGTCCGAGTTTGGATACCGTGCGCATGACCAACAGATTGTCATACTGGTTAAGGGCAGCCATAAAACTGACTCCGGCAAAAGGCGCATAGGCTTCATCAATAATCACTAACCCATTGGATGTTTCCAGTATTTTTCGTATTGAAGTCTCGCTGAATAAATTACCGGTAGGATTATTGGGGTAGGCGAGAAATATTATGGAAGGCTGGTGTTTCTCTATGGCGGTGAGCATCGCCGGTAAATCCAGCTCAAAAGTGTCTGCCAATAAGGGAACGCCATAGTAGCTAAGCCCCAGGCAGTGGCTAAGCTGTCTGTACATAACAAAGCCGGGATCGGGCGCCACTACAACGGCATCTGGCGGCATGGCCATTAACAGTAACTGAATAATTTCATCAGAGCCATTACCCAGCAGCACATCAAACTGATCAGATAGCTGATTCAGGCGTTTTATGGTTTCTGTAAGCTGAACAGCTTCTGGATCCGGATAACGATTTAACTGACAGTCTTTTAATGTTTCCAGCCATTTTATTTTGATGTCCTCGGGCCAGCCATAGGGGTTTTCCATGGCATCCAGTTTGATCAAACCCTTGGCATCTGCAACGGTATAGGCAGACATTGCCAACACTTCTTTGCGAAAAACGGAAGAAATCAGGTCATTTTTTATCATGTTTGATTAAGATTCGGCGAAAGGCAAAAGTGAGAATATTTTTTACGCCTTTAGCCTGTATTCTGCAGAGCGTGCATGAGCGGTGAGGCTTTCGCCGCGGGCCAAAAGGGAGGCGGTTTTGCCTAAGGTCTCCGCGCCGGTTTGCGAGCAGTTGATTAAACTTGAGCGCTTTTGAAAATCGTAAACACCTAAGGGTGACGAAAAACGCGCGGTGCCGGATGTCGGCAGCACATGATTAGGCCCGGCACAATAATCACCGATAACTTCGGCCGTATAACGGCCCATAAAAATGGCGCCAGCATGGCGGATATTTTTGCCCAGTATTTCAGGGTCTTCGACAGAAAGCTCCAGATGCTCCGGCGCAATAATGTTGGCAATATCAACGGCTTCATTCAAGTTGTTGACTTTGATCAAGGCGCCTCGCGCCGACAAGGATGCGCTAATAATCCTGGCGCGTTCCATTTGCGGCAATAATTTGTGAATGCTTTGTTCCACAGCTTTTAGAAAGGATTCGTCCTGGCTGATTAATATGGCCTGGGCATTTTCATCGTGCTCTGCCTGGGAAAACAGATCCATGGCAATCCAGTCGGCATTGGTTCCGCCATCGCAAATGATTAAAATTTCCGAAGGGCCGGCAATCATATCGATGCCTACCCGTCCGAAAACAAATTTTTTAGCCGTAGCCACATAAATATTTCCCGGGCCGACAATTTTTGCGACGGCAGGAATAGTTTCTGTGCCGTAGGCAAGCGCGGCAATTGCCTGAGCCCCGCCAACGGCAAAAGCGCGGTCAACACCGGCAAGATAGGCTGCAGCCAGCACCAGTTGATTCGTTTCGCCTTTAGGGGCTGGCACAACCATGATCAGCTCGCCAACGCCGGCCACTTTTGCCGGAACGGCGTTCATTAATACCGACGAGGGATAGGCGGCTTTGCCGCCAGGCACATAAAGCCCCGCACGATCCAGGGGGGTGATTTTTTGGCCCAGAAGTGTGCCGTCAACCTCGGTGTATTGCCACGACTCTATTTTTTGGCGTTCTGCATAGGCGCGAATACGCTTGGCGGCTATTTGCAGCGCCTGGGCTTGCTCGGCAGGTAAAGATTCCCAAGCCGATTTGAGGATTTCTCCGGGTAATTCCAGTTCACCGGCCGCACTAATATGACGTTGATCAAAGCGATTGGTATAATCAATAACAGCTTTGTCGCCCTTGGTGCGGACGTCAGCAATAATATCCAAAACCGTCTGCTGTATATGCCGGTCGTCTGCTTCATTCCATGCCAGCAGTTTTTGCAGTTTCCGGTCAAAGTCAGCCGATGCAGCATCAAGTTTGCTAATGTTTATATCGGACATGGGATTACCTTTTGGCGAGGGTTTGTTCAAATTGATCCAGCACCGATGCTATAGCCTGATTTTTCATTTTCATGGCCGCTTTGTTTACCACCAGCCTGGAGCTTATATTCATAATCAGTTCGCGCGGCTCCAGATCATTAGCCTTGAGGGTATTGCCGGTATCAACCAGGTCAACGATACAATCGGCCAGACCGACCAATGGCGCCAGTTCCATCGAGCCGTATAATTTAATGATCTCGGCTTGAATGCCTTGGCCGGCAAAGTAACGCTGAGCTGTTTTAACATATTTGGTTGCTACACGAATGCGGCCTCGGTGACTGGGCGCGTCTTTATGGGCGGCAGTCATCAGCTTGCAGCAGGCGATTTTTAAATCCAAAGGTTCATACAGGCTTTCAGCGCCGTGTTCAAGCAGCACGTCTTTTCCGGCAATGCCCATATCGGCTGCTCCATATTCAACAAAGGTAGGCACATCGGTAGCGCGGATAATGACTAGCTGGACATCATCCCGGGTAGTTCTCAGAATCAGTTTGCGGCATTTTTTCGGGTCATCAACCGGCATGATGCCCGCTTCGGCCAATAAAGGAAGCGCTTCTTCATAAATCCTGCCTTTGGATACAGCGATAGTCAGCATAATATGACTTTACCTTGGAACACGACGTATCGTTGCGCCTAACTGGGTAAGTTTTTCCTCGATATGATCGTAACCCCTGTCAATATGGTAAATACGATCGACGAGGGTATCTCCTTTGGCAACGAGTCCTGCTATAACCAGGCTGGCTGAAGCTCTCAAGTCAGTCGCCATTACCGGCGCCGCAGTAAGTTTGTTGACGCCTGTGCAAATAGCAGTATTTGATTCCACTTTAATATCGGCGCCCATTCGCTGCAATTCCTGCACATGCATGAAACGATTTTCAAAAACCGTTTCAGTAATCGTGCCCCATCCTTTTGCAATCGTGTTCATCGCGGTAAACTGGGCCTGCATATCGGTCGGGAAGGCCGGATAGGGAGAAGTACGAATCGAAACGGCCCTGGGTTTTTCGCCGTGCATGTCCAGTTTAATCCAGTCTTCACCGCTTGAGATCTCAGCGCCGGCCTCAATCAGTTTCGATAAAACCGCATCAAGAATATCGGGGCGCGTACTTTTAAGTTTGACTTTTCCGCCAGTGATGGCTACGGCCACCAGATACGTGCCAGTTTCGATTCTATCAGGAAGAATATCATAATGAATGCTTTTCTTACCCAGCTTTTCAACCCCTTCAATCACTAATACGTCAGTGCCGATGCCGGAAATTTTAGCGCCCATTTTATTAAGAAAGTAGGCAAGATCACTTACCTCCGGCTCCTTGGCGGCGTTTTCGATAATAGTAATGCCCTCGGCCAAGGTGGCCGCCATTATCAGGTTTTCAGTGCCTGTGACCGTGATTAGCTCGAGCACCAGATGGCAACCCTTAAGACGGTTGACTTTGGCATGGATATAGCCTCCTTCGACGATAATTTCCGCGCCCATCTTCATCAGGCCGTTAAGATGAACATCGACAGGCCGCGTGCCGATGGCGCAGCCGCCCGGCAGCGATACATGAGCTTCGCCGAACCGCGCCAACAAGGGCCCTAATACCAGTATCGATGCGCGCATGGTTCTTACTAGCTCGTACGGCGCTTCAAAGCTGTTGATGGTGCTGCTGTCGACCTCTATATTCATTTTCTCATCAACAAGAAGGCGAACCCCCATGCGACCCAATAATTCCATGGTTGTGGTGATGTCATGAAGATGCGGGATGTTGCCGAGGCTAACCGGCTCTTCTGAAAGCAGAGTGGCCGCCAAAATAGGCAGGGCTGCATTTTTAGCACCTGATATGCGCAGTTCGCCGGAAAGTCGTGCGCCGCCTGTAATAATTAATTTATCCATATTAAGAGCTTTAGAGTGGGTAATTTTAGTGCTCGGCAAATGCCAGGGGGTTAGACGGTGTGGTAAGCTCGAGAGCCTTATCAAGGCCGCTGAGTTTGGCGAGGTTGAGCAGCTGTTCGGGAATATTCTTGAAGCTTAGGCGTATTCTTTTGCGGCGGCTATATTTTATCCATTCCATCATTAACGCAAGCCCGGCACTATCGGTGGAAGTGACACGGCCTAGATCAATAATGATTTCTTTTGCGGCTTTCAAAAAATCAAAGGATTTTAAGGTGTCTTTACCTAGGGTTGAAAAAGTTAAATCGCCCTCTACGATAAAATGTCCTGATCCTTGCTCGATAATCTTCAGTTTACTCACTTTTTCCTTCCGCTTTTTCTTCCGCCGATTTAAACAGAAACTGGCCGAGGGCTTTCTCCAGAATGATTGCTGACTGGGTGATTTCAATTTTTCCATTGTTTTTCAAATACTCATCTGAGCCTCCCGGCTCAAGGTTTACATATTGTTCGCCTAGAAGGCCGGCAGTAAAAATGCTGGCAGTGGTATCATCAGGAAGCGTGTTGTATCGTGAATCAATACTCATCTGTACAACTGATTGATAAGTTTCAGGATCAAATTTAATGGCGCTGACCTGGCCAATTTTAACGCCTGCCGCTGAAACCGGTGATTTAACCTTTAATCCGCCGGAGTTTTCAAAATTGGCGGTAATTGTATAACTATCCTGTTCAACAAAAGAACTTAAGTTACTTACCTGCAGAGCAAGAAAAAACAAGCCGACGATTCCGAAGGCGACAAAGAGGCCAACCAGAGTATCTTGTGTGCTGGTGTGTTGCATGTTAATTATCTCCAAACATCAGTGCGGTCAGGATAAAATCGAGACCCAAAATACTAAAAGCGGAATTGACTACCGTACGTGTTGTAGCGCGGCTGACTCCTTCTGAAGTTGGCATCGCATCATAGCCTTCAAATAAGGCTATCCAGGATGTTACAAAGCCAAAAACAATGCTTTTGATAATCCCATTGACAATGTCATCCTGAAAATCCAGCTTGGCTTGCATTTGCGACCAGTAGGCGCCTTCATCCACGCCTAATAAGCCGGTGCCGACCAGCTGCCCGCCTAAAATACCCACTGCGCTAAAAAGCGCAGCAAGCAGCGGCATGGATAGCAGTCCGGCTAAAAATCGCGGCGAGATGACGCGTCTTATCGGATCAACCGCCATCATTTCCATGCCGGCTAGTTGTTCTGTTGCTTTCATGAGGCCAATTTCTGCAGTTAGAGCAGAACCGGCTCTGCCGGCGAATAAAAGTGCTGAGACTACAGGCCCAAGTTCCCTGACCAGAGAAGCGGCCACCATGACGCCCAGGGTTTCCTCGGCGCCGAAATCAGACAGGATGTAATAGCCTTGTAATCCCAGCACCATGCCGACAAACAGCCCGGAAATAACAATAATAAGGAAGGACAAAACGCCGACGGAATACATCTGGTTGATAAGGAGTCGGGGCCTCGGTAATACGCCGCTAATGCCCGAGATGGCTTGTAACAGAAAGTATGTTCCCCGGCCCAGCTTGGTAAAGCTGATGCGCGTTGATTTACCTAAATACTGTAGAAATTCAATCATGGAATAGTCGGCAGTTAATAGCGTTTTCCGAATGAGAGCAAATCGTCAACATAATCTTTTGCCGGGTAGTGAAAGTGAACCGGACCGTCAGCAGCCCCGGTCATGAACTGTTGAACCCATTCTGATGAGGAATGCTGAATTTGGCCTGGCGTACCGTGGCAGATACACTGGCCTTCGGAGATAAGGTAGATATAATCAGCAATAGCCGAGGTTTCATGAACATCATGGGAAACGATAATGCTGGTCAGCCCCAAGGTATTATTCAAAGACTTGATGAGATGAACCAGGGCTCCGAGGGATATGGGATCCTGGCCGGTAAAGGGTTCATCATACATAATCATCATGGGATCCAGCGCAATTGCTCTGGCCAAGGCAACACGCCTGGCCATGCCGCCGGAGAGTTCGTTAGGCATCAGGTTGCGGGCGCCTCGCAAGCCTACGGCCTGCAATTTCATCAGCACCAGCGTGCGAATCATCGATTCAGTCAGGGAAGTATGTTCGCGCAACGGAAAAGCTACATTGTCGAAGACGCTCATGTCCGTTAACAGGGCTCCGCTTTGAAAAAGCATGCCCATGCGTTTGCGCAGATTATAGAGTTCAGCCCGGCGTAGGGCATGGACATTCCGGCCATCTACTGTAATGGATCCCTGTCCAGGGATTAATTGCCCGCCTATCAGTTTTAACAGTGTGGTTTTGCCGGTGCCGCTGGGGCCCATGATAGCGGTAATTTTACTGCGTTCGAAATCCAGGGAAATATTGTCAAATATTTTTTTATTCCCGCGAGAAAAAGATAAATTTCGAACAGATACTAAGCTGTTTTGAGGATTGACGCTGTGATCCATGCGCGGTTCAGGAATATATTTGAGTATAAATCAAACATTTTCTATGACTAATCCCTGTTAAGTCAAATATTGTCGATTATGGTAGAGGTATAAAAAAGCCAATACCTACAAACTGGCTGCATTGAGTTATTTTTAAATATTCAAAGCCAGCCAATAAAGCCGCCTTGACCCGGGCGATTTTTCAGCCATTGATGCTTGTATAAGCTCAGGTTGAATGCGGTAATATTAATTTTGCCATAGCTGAAATTTCTGTTGGCTGACCAGTAAAATATCAATATTCATTAGCTTGGCAGCATATAAAAAAAGCTATTTACAAAATCACCCGCTGATCGCCATATACCCGTCTTATAATTTCTCTTTTTGCCTCCAGCCAGTCGCATAGCTCATTTCCCGGATGAAAGGCGCGTTTTTCCGCTTTGTAATAGGCAGCTTCCGCAATCATTGCCTGTAGGTTCAAACAGGCTCCGCTTGAAGAAAGCGTTTGCGGATTCATAGCTGTATCTGTAAAGCCGAATTTCACAAGCTTTAAAAATGTCTGCGGGGGATTCCCTTTGATGCCGATTTGCGCAGGTTCCAGCACCGCCAGCGTCCCGAATAGCCGATCCCATATTGATAAGACCGCGCCGTAATTACGGTCATGCTCGCAGCGTTCCGCGGAATGATGTACGCGGTGCAGATGCGGTACGATGATGACGCGTCCCAGTAAATTTTCACCCTTAAACGTAATATTCGAGTGATGCAGCATGATAAAGACGGTGAATAGGGCTTCATTAGTGAGCATCAGCTTCTTGTCTATACCGAAGGTTATAATATAAATTGATTTTAAAAGGGTGGTAATTAACAGTTCCAAAAGATGTATTCGGAAGGCAGTGGAAACGTTTAAAGCAGGATCGCTATGGTGCACTTTATGGAATATCCACAGCACGTCAAAGCGATGACAGGCCCTGTGCCAGATATAGAGCATTAAATCGAGGAACAAGAACGCCAGTGCAGCTTTCCATACCGGACTGGAGACATAATCTAGCAATCCCCATCCTGAATAGTGGTCAGATACAAAAAATAAACAGCAAGCTGATAATAACGAAATCACAATACTATTAAAAATAAAAATGCCGGCATTAGTTTGATAAGACTGGCGTAGCGTTTTAGCAGGCTGTTTTGGTAGGGCGGAGTGTGATTCAAGAGCAGATAATATGGCAAAAACCATCAGTAAAGCCACAGTTGCTGCTTTTTCAGGCAAGACAGTTGGCAAGCTTAAAATCTCTTCAATATAGGTAGTTGCGAAGGTAAATAGGCTTAACATTGATCTTTCCTCACTATAATCGATGTAATAATCCGGCTAAATTTAATGCTAAACAAGTTTTGTAAATATTTTATGACAGAGGCTTTTCTATATATAACAAGTTCCGGTAGTCCAAATTTTTTTAATATTTAACCTGTAATCAAATCCCCCTGCAGGTTTCAGAACTGTGGCCTATAAAGCAAGGAAGCCTTTCAGCCAGCGAAGCTACGTTGATCTTGCTGGCGCAGATGGAAGCGGGGCGCCCACCTCGTCTCCATCCCTCAAAGACTGTTTCCTTATTGCTCTATAACCGGCTTAATTAGTAGAAGTCAGGTTATATTATTGGCCGCATTGAACTCAATTAAAAACCAAGCAAACTAAAGGCCATTTATCCTTATTTTAAATAACCCGGAAGAAATTTAATCTTACGAAATAAAAGTTACTGATTTAATTAGGTTTTACTATTAATTTTGAAAGATAAAAAAAGAAAGTCTGGCGTTTTTCTAAAATGTGTTATTTTTTTATCTTGAATGCGCATCAGGAAGGGGCAATTGGGTTTTATTTTTGCACCAATTGAACATTGCCATTAATGATTATTAACTAAATGAGATATAGTTTAATTCGTAATCGAATATAATAAAAACTCAAATCAGAAGTAATGCCAAACCTGAAAACTTGATTAAATCTAAAACAGTAAATGGGATAATTAATATTTAAGAGTTTGTACAATAGTTTAGTTACGGAAATTGCGCTTGCCGAATCTGAAAACCAAATTTTCTGCATATCACGGCAATCTGAGATATTTTAACCAACCTTAGGTTGAGGGACGGAAAACAGCTCTGTTCTTATTTCTGATCCATTCGCTCCAGGATCCTGCATAAAGTTTAGATCCCTTTAATCCTGCATGCTCCATCGCCAGTATATTATGGCAGGCAGTAACACCTGAACCGCACATATGAACAACATACTCCGGCGCTTCATCACCAAGGAGCCGATTGAACTGTTTATTTAAGGTGCTGGGTGGTAAAAATAAACCCCTGGCGTCAAGGTTTAATTGAAAGGGCCGGTTTAAAGCGCCGGGAATATGGCCTGCAACCGGGTCTATGAGTTCCTGCTCACCCCGATAGCGTTCAGGTGATCTGGCGTCGATAAGACAAATCGATTTTCTAGCCAGATTGTTTTGGACTTGTAAGGCATTTAGCCAGGATTCATTGTGTAGATAAGGCTTAAAAATGGCAGGCTTGATTTTTGGCAAGCTTGTGGTGATTTTATATCCTTGCTTTAGCCATTGTTGAATGCCGCCCTCCAATACGGCGACATTATCATGCCCCAGGCAGCGTAACAGCCACCATAAGCGCCCGGCGAAAGCCCCAGCTGCATTATCGTAAACAATTACCTGACAATGGTTCTCAATACCCCAATCGCCAAACTTTCTGGTCAAAACCGTAAAGTCAGGCAAGGGATGACGTCCTGTATGGGCCGTAATTTTCGAAGATAGGTCTTTGTCCAAACGGACGTAGCGGGCATGGGGAATATGTCCGCGGCGATAGGCTTTAGCGCCGGCTTCGCTATCTGTTAATGAAAAGCGGCAGTCAACAATAATCCAGTTGGGGTTATCAAGCTGTTGATGGAGTATATCTGCAGAAACAAGGGTATTGTAGGACATATTTTTATACGGTCAGGATAATTTTGCCGATATGCTGGCTGCTTTCCATAAGTTCATGGGCCTTTGCAGCCTCATTGAGCATAAAGGTTGAATAAATAACGGGTTTAATTTCACCCCTTGATAATAAAGGCCAGACGTTTTTAAGTAACTTTTTGGCGATTTCGGCTTTAAACGCCTCGTCTCTGGCCCGCAAAGTTGAACCGGTAACAGTGAGCCGTTTAAGCAGGATAGGCAGCAGGTTAATTTCAGACTTCGGACCGTTCTGGACAGCAATTTGCACCAGTCTGGCATCATAAGCCATGCATTTTATATTGCGGGGGAAATAGTCGCCGCCGATCATGTCCAGAATAACTTCAACGCCTTTATCGCCGGTCAAGTTATTTACTTCTCCAACAAAATCCAGTTTCTTGTAGTTAATGGCTGCATCAGCGCCCAGTTGTCTGCAGAATTCACATTTGGCGTCAGAGCCTGCGGTGACGATAGCATGGGCATTAAACGCTTTGGCCAATTGGATGGCTGTGGTGCCTATGCCGCTGCTGCCGCCGTGCACCAGCAGGGTTTCGCCTGGTGACAAGTGCGCGCGGTCAAACACATTGCTCCAGACGGTAAAAAAGGTTTCCGGTAAGGCCGCGGCCTGAATAAAAGATAAACCTTCCGGTATGGGCAGGCATAAGTTGCCGGAAGCAAGGCAATACTCGGCATAACCGCCGCCGCTCACCAGGGCGCAAACATTATCGCCGAGTTTTAAATGGCTAATATTTTCTCCTAGCGCAACGATAGTGCCGGCGATTTCCAGTCCTGGAGTGTCGGATGCGTTGAGCGGGGGCGGATAGAGGCCTTGGCGCTGCATCACGTCAGGCCGATTGACCCCGGCTGCGGCGGCTTTTATCAGTACCTGATTGACTGAAGGGCTGGGCATAGGACGTTCAGCAGGTATTAAAACGTCGGGGTTTCCTGGCCGGGAAATTTCAATAACACGCATATGAGCTTCAGAATGCGTCATGTTTATAGCAATGCCAATTAATAAGAAAATTCAGTTATTATATGCTCGGGTGAATTTTATAGACAATGTGTGGGTAGGGATAAAAAATAGATGATTCGCGCAGGTATTGTTGGCGGCACCGGTTATACGGGAGTCGAGCTAATGCGGATTTTAGCCTTGCATCCGGAAGTGGAAGTGACGATTGTCACTTCACGCTCGGATGCGGGGTTAAGAGTGGATTCGCTTTACCCCAGTTTGCGAGGTTCAGTTAATGTTGTATTTAGCTTGCCTGAAACTGAAATCTTGGCCGAATGCGATGTAGTATTTTTCGCAACGCCGAACGGTACAGCCATGTTAATGGCAGAACAGCTATTGGCGCACGGCATTAAAGTGATTGATCTTTCTGCTGACTTCAGGTTGAAGGATGCACAGGAATGGAGTAAATGGTACGGCATGGAACATGCGTGCCCTGAGATAATCGCAGAGGCTGTTTATGGCTTGCCGGAAGTGAATCGGGAGGCCATTAAAACAGCCAATTTAATCGCTTGTCCGGGTTGTTATCCGACGGCTGTACAACTGGGTTTTTTTCCCTTGATTGAAAATAAATTGATAAATTTGGATTATTTGATTGCCGATGTAAAATCAGGTGTCAGCGGGGCAGGGCGTAAAGCAGAGCTGGCTATATTAATGAGTGAAACGGGTGAAAGTTTTAAAGCCTATGCGGCTAGCGGCCATCGCCATTTGCCGGAAATTACTCAGGGTTTGACGATTGCCGCCGGAAAACCTGCAGGATTAACCTTTATTCCGCATTTAATTCCTATGATTCGGGGCATTCATGCAACATTATATGGACAGTTACAGTTAAATGCAGAACTGGATGATATTCATGCGTTGTACGAACAACGCTATATGGATGAAGTATTTGTAGAAGTATTGCCACAAGGCTCTCATCCTGATACCCGAAATGTTCGCGGCAGTAATAATTGCCATATTTCGGTTCATCAACCGCAAGGAGGTCAAACGGTGGTAATTTTATCCGTTATTGATAACCTGGTTAAAGGAGCGGCAGGCCAAGCTATTCAAAATATGAACTTAATGTTTGGACTGAAGGAAAATTCAGGTTTGAAAACGTTAGCTTTATATCCGTAATTTTTGCTAAAGGTTTCAATCATAAATCTTGACTATAATGCTGGGTATAGTCATAATTAAATTTGCTTTCATTTACTTATATAACGTTATTTTTATGGCTAATCCAATAATTTTTACTGACAGTGCAGCTTCGAAGGTAGGTGAATTAATTGCTGAGGAAGGCAATGATAATCTGAAGCTGCGAGTATATGTTTCAGGCGGTGGTTGTTCAGGTTTTCAATATGGATTTACGTTTGATGAAGAAGTCAATGAGGATGATACCAGCATTGAAAATGGCGGTGTCACCGTGCTTATTGATTCCATGAGTATCCAGTACCTGGCAGGTGCTGAAGTTGATTATAAAGAAGATTTGTCGGGCGCACAGTTTGTGATCCGTAATCCTAATGCGACCACTACCTGTGGTTGCGGCTCTTCTTTTTCAGCTTAGATATTCCAAGTTAGATATTCCAAGGGCGAATTTATTCGCCCTTTTTTGTGTTGCCCTGATAAATCCCACCCAGAACTACCGGCTTTATTGCTCCTGTTACTTCTTTAATATTGCCGGGCAGATTATTTAATGTTTGTCTTGCTAACCATGCAAAAGCAACAGCTTCGACATGGTCCGGATGAATCCCATATTGTTCGGTTGAGATAACAGGACATGCAATATTTTGTTCAATTAGCTCTAACAAATAACCATTGTGAATACCTCCGCCGCAAATTAATACCCGTTCAGTTGCGGGGGCGTAATTCCGTATGGCATCACAAATAGTTATCGCCGTTAAAAAACACAAACTGGCTTGAATGTCTTCAGCTGGATAGTCGGCTGTTGCAATATTATGATAAACCCATGGCAGTGAAAAATATTCCTTGCCAGTGCTTTTGGGCGGCGCGGCTTGAAAATAAGCATCCTGTTTTAATAGCGCGACCAGATTATGATTGATCTTTCCCGTTTTGCCCCAGGCGCCATTTTTGTCATAATCAATATGGCGGTGTTTTTGTATCCATTGATCCATTAAAGTATTACCCGGCCCTGTGTCAAAACCGATGACTTTTGCCGGTTGAGTTGGGGGTAACACGGTAATATTGGCTATACCACCAATATTTACGATGCACCTATGCTCATGGAAATCACTAAAAACTGCATCATGAAATCCGGGAACAAGTGGGGCTCCCTGTCCATAGGCGGCAATATCCCTGCGTCTGAAGTCAGCTATGGTAGTAATGCCGGTTTTTTCGGCAATAATATTAGGATCGCCTATTTGCAGCGAAAAAGGAAATTGAATGTCGGGTGCATGATAAATTGTTTGACCATGACTGCCAATTGCTTTTATTAAGGAGGCAGGGATACTGAGCTTTGCCAGTAAAGTATTGACGGTTTTGGCAAATAAATGGCCAAGTCGATTATCCATAGCCCCATATTCTTTCAAGGAAACTTTTGAACCGGGTTCGCTGAGCTGCTGGATTACGCTTTTTATTTCATTTGAAAATGGCAGATATTCGAAGCCAATCAGATAGGGTTTAGTGCCCTGGAAATCAACGAGACCGGCATCTATTCCATCGATACTGGTGCCGGACATAAGCCCGATATAAAGCTCAGACATTTATCCTAATAATCATTATTAAACTGATTTTTTACAAGCCAGGTTCTTGCTTTAGCCTGACTGAGTTGTGTTAATGAAACTTGGGCTTGTGATTTAAAATCAGCTAAAAGCTTATTACTTATTGGCAATGAATGGGTCAGTTTTGCTGTTAATGGGTTACGGTGAATGCCATCAACCCGGAATTCATAATGCAGGTGATGTCCGGTTGCGAGGCCGGATTGACCTACATAGCCTTTAATTTCGCCTTGTTAAATCGAGTCGCCATCCTGCAAGCCTTGTTTAAAATCGTAAAGAGGGCCGTAAAGTGTTTCATGGTATTGTCCATGCTGAACAATTACTCTTTGCCCATAACCTCCCTTGAGCCCATGAAAACTAATATTACCATCGCCTGTTGATTTTTACAGGAGTACCAGTTCTGGCTGCATATTCAACACCTTTATTAGCGCGTATTTTATTTAATACCGGATGGTTGCGTAATACCGGATGGTTGCGCTTCAAGTCAAAGGGTGAAGTGAGACGGGCAAAGTCAACAGGTGTACTTAAAAAATCTTTGCGCATACTTTGTCCATCAGGCGTGTAATATTCAACATGACCATTTTTGTCTCTATATCTTACGAGCTTTGAACATGTTTTAAAAGAGCCAAAACCAAAAAAGTATTGCTGCCCAATGCGCTGGCTGGCGGGAGCCCATCGGCAACTTCATTACAGCAAGTAATGACTGCCATATGGTAGGGATTGCGTTCAAGTGGCGCAGGGCGATTATTATCCCCCATCAGTTTCCGCGCCGGGAAACGGTATAGGGTTATTTTCGAAAGTGGACACAGGAAGGCCTTTGGCCGCGTATAGCTGACACCTTACGAGCCGATGTTCGGGGTAAGGCGGGACCTCGCCATGCCACTGCGGCTAGTCTGTCCAGTCAACGTGTAAAGCAACTGCATTAGCAGGTGAAAAAGGCTATGGCGCGGGTAAGAAGATACCAGGACGTAAATGTCATAGGCGGGTCGGTACCTGGGGTTATGGTAGGGTGTCATAGCGACAGCCGCTTTCGTTCAGGAGCGTGATGAGGCAAGCTGGTTTGGCAGCGCCTAACCGGCAGCTGTAAGAAACGGCACAATAGGGGTAGACCGAGGCCATCGGGGCGCTTTAGGGGGTTGGGTTTGCAAACATTTTCGTGTTGTTTTCGATGTCGTATTGCTCAGAGGGGGCAAAGGTTTCAAATGGTTACCTCGTCGATGGCCGGTAGAAACAGCTTTCGCAGGGCTTTATAGCTTACCGTGGATTGAGTAAAGATCAGGGGATTCTTCCTCAATCGAGCGAGTTTTTCATCTATTATAGCCATTATTATAGCCATGATTAATCTGAGGCTACAGAGGCTAAATAGATAAGACTTTTAAAATACGTTCTTAAAAGCTTGTCCCTGGTTGATAAATTCAGCAGCTAAGCGGTCACCGCTGTGTAGATTTGTAGCAAAATTGATATCTTACTCAAAAATATCGGCAAGCTACATGATGAGTTTATTGGCTTGGTAATCTGGGCAATAGCAGATATCTCTTTAGCAAGAATAGTAGTTAACGAATTAACAGGGTTGAATTTAATGGTTAATCTGACTAGTAAGCGGGGAGTCGCTATTTTTGCGAACGCTTTTATGAGCATCCCTGCCCAACAAGCGGCAAAAATTACGCGACCGCTCATGCCGGCGGCGGCCCCAGCCGTCCTGCTTCACTCGTTGCATACTCAGCAAGGGGTATGCAACATAGTTTTCGCAA
>NZ_CADCXN010000083.1 GCF_902806695.1 Candidatus Methylobacter favarea
GGTAGTTACCGGCACCCTGGAATCATTACCAGCCCAGGTTGCCAGTCAGAATATTAAAGCGCCCACCCTGATTATTATTGGCACAGTCGTAACGCTGCATAACAAACTTAACTGGTTTCATACTGCTTAATCCGCTTTATAGACAGGGAAATTTATTCGGTATAATTAGGCGTGGACAGAACTCTCTTTTGGCTATTTTTGCCCATCCCCTGAAAATATAAAAGTTTATTTGCTTGGTAAGACTCTTTCTCCCTGTGCAGCCAAACCTCAGGCAAATGACCAATAGCTATTGCAGTCACCCTGCTTCGGCTGGGCGGCGCCCCTACTGGGGTCATAGGAGCCAAGCCCTCTCGCGTAATTCCCGCTAAGCGCGGGAATAAACTGTTGCCTAGACTGTAAACCCATGCGGCAAGTGCCGCCCTTGGCTGCTCGCCTTTCAGATAAAATCTTAATATAAAGCCTGAGTTAATCGTTTCCAAACAGTTTCTTAAGAATAATTTTCTCTTATATATTTTGCTAGACGTATTTTGTTTGTTTCTAATGGATCCAAAACCGAAAGCACACATTGTTTTTCTGAGTCTGCGGAAGCAAACAATGGAAACCCTCTGTCGCTACGGACAATCGCAATGTTTGCCTTATAGAAGGCCAAAATAGTTTCACCTGTTAGCTCGGGGCTAGTTCCAACCCGCAAAACGAGCTCTGGAAATCGAGAAAATTCCTGGAGACTTTCACGCATGGCTTTCCACTCGGCCTGAATCTCAGGTAACGACATAGGATTATAGAAACGCCTTAAAGAACGTAATATTATTCTATGGGTTGTAAGGAGCGAAGGAAACTTTATGATAATTCGAGTGGACAGACGAGCCAGTAGAGATGTACTCATTTCAAAAACATTGCAAGGGCCATCCGAGTATACCCTGATTCTAAAGGCTTGCTGTCCTGAACACACCAGTGCCGTATCTAAAAGTTGAAGGTAATGCTCGGTTGCAGGTGCTCTCCTTACATCCAGATCGGAATCGTTTTTTGCAATCTTGCGCATGCCCAAGAACACATATCTCTCTCGATATTTCACCCAAGTGCAGTCGCCTCTTCTGATATGGAGGCAAATCAGAGGCGAAGACGAAGTCTCCAATGAGAGCTCCGGGCTATTATGATCGGTTAATCTTATTTTCGGTCTCAGTGTAAATCGAAGCGGCACTTTGATTCTTTCAGGATTTGATGTATAGAGTTTGGGTGAAAAGTTTAGTTGAATGAGCGCCAACTCAGATCTCCTGGTAGGCAGAATTGTAAACAGCGAACGCTCTTCAGCAAGAACACGAGTGGCTTCATAGGAATCAACCGGAATGCGTTCGTAGTTTAGAAAGTCATCAATATTTTTTTCACCGTAGTCTATTCCGAAAAATTTCCAGAAATCAAAATCAGGAGACCACTGATTTGGGGGAAATTTTAAGTAGACATACTCTAGGCCCAAACTTTTTCCCAAGTTATACAATTGTGAAAATTGAAAAAACTGGTCGCCAATCCCTGCATTGATTAGTGAACAACAAAAGTATTTGGGAGGAGTCAAGTTCTCAGCTTTCATAGAATTTTTGCGAATAAAGCGCATCCTTTTTCTTTAAAGAGGAATTTCCGAAACCGAAGCCCATGGCAAATCGAGAGTTTCGAAAAATTCGCAAAGGTGCATATTAGGAAATCTCGGTTGAGCAAAAAATAGATTCCTGATGAATAGTCTCGCATCGTCGCTTTGAACCGGTAACACATCCGCTCAACGCTCAGATGAGTTATTATAACTGCAAGTGCAGCAATGAAGTGAGTAAGATTGAAAGGAATATCGCTTCTGGTGCAGTATAGGCGGGTTTAAGGAGAAAGAAGAATATTGAACTAACTCACCCTTGTAGGAGTGGCATGAGTGATTATGCGAAATAAGTATTCAGGACAATAGATTGATGCTGTTCCTCTCGAGATCATCCAATAATGAAGACATAGATTTGGATACAGCCTTAAATGTTATATTGTCTTCAATGTACCTTCTTGATGCGCGACCGATTTCCTGCCTTAATGCTTTTTCCTCCCATAGCTTCTTGATCGCACTAGTCATAGCGTCAATATCTTTTGGGGGAATTAAAATTCCATTAACTCCGTTGGTAATATAATCCAATGTACCAACACATTCAGTGGCAATCACGGCTTTGCTATACATCATCGTCTCAAGCAACGTGACTTGACCGGATGCGGTAGTCATATTATCGACAGGGATGACGTTTACAGTTGCCATCTGGCATAGCTCATGACATTTTTCGAGAGACAATTCAGACATTACCCTCACGTTTTCAGGCAGATTAATACCTTCTAACGCATGATCGCCAGCCACAATGATGGTTTGATAGTCTAGTATTTTTGCTGCTTCAACAAAAAGACGATAGTCTCTATTAGCCGAACCCATCGCCAGTATAAACGGATGGTTAATATCTTCTTCAGCTGTTGCATTACGTAGTTCAATTGAAAGCGGAACAAATACAAATCGCTCCCGGGGGAGCCTGAGCCATGAGCTATAGGTATTAATCTCTTCAGTTGAATGCACGACAAAAATGTCAACTCCACTAAGTGCGAATCTTGCAATCGAACCTTTAACTCCTCCATAGACACGGCCCATATTGAAGAGCCATGCCACTAAAGGTCTTTTAGAATGGAAAGTGCGTTTTAACAGGCCAAGTATTATAGGGAGTTGAGGGAAGGCAGTTATAAATCCCACATTTTTTCCAGTTATGCAAGCCGAAAACCATGCCCGAATTGCATGAGTAAAATAGTCTAGCCAATCCATTACGGAAGAGGCTTTTCTCGAGCGATCATGAGTGTAATTTGCGGGTATAAAATCAAAGTTATGTTGTTCGGAAGGAATAAAATCCATAATCCATCCTGATCGGGATCTAGATCTAGTAAACGGTGTGACAACTTTCCACTGCATAATTAAATATCCTGCTTTATATTTATGACTCGCTCAGCAATAAGCCTACTACCCAATGTTGCGCTTATATTTCTCAACTTAATCTCCATTTAGACCATTTGAAAAATCTTTATTATAGGGACACAAGTGCTTAATTCATAAAAATTAAGTAAAGAAAAAGCTAAAATAAATAATACTGGTTTTAAAACGTTCTTACTTCATCTATAGCCAAAGTGAAGGAAGTACCCGTCTAACGACAGTTCTGATCGAGTTCTTAATTTTATAGGATACGCTCTGGTAGCTTTTATTGGAATTACCGCTAAAACCTATTAGATTTGGCTGAATATCAAATCTACAAAAAATGCCGGCATGTTCCTGTTTCCATCGATTCTTTATAGTCTCAAAAAAGTACTTTTCAAGCACAAAGGCTGATCCATATTTACCTCTGAATAATTCATCATAAGCTGTTGAAAAGAAAGAAAATACTCGCAAATCCATCCAATGATTGCCGCCAAGTATGTCGCCAATCAAGGGGGACACTACGTAGGTCTGCATATATTTCATACGTGTACGGTGCATTATTGATAAGTGCTGCCATATTCAGCACTTTATGACGCCCCGTAACTTTCCAAATATGTTGGGCTTGACGGAGGAGTGTGGAAGTTAACATACCCTCGTCAATCATCTTAAATTCTCCGTAACCTTTGCCGCGCTCTGGTGGATAATCTGAAGTTGTATGGATGAGTTCAATATTTTACTTCGAGCCCGATAGTGTATAAACCTCCTCCAGAAGAGAAAAATCTGCATTTGAGTTTTCTAAAACCACAATGTCCTGGATGCATGAGTCCAGCAACTTGAGGTAGAAGCCAAGGGCCTCGCAATACTCAGCCGTTCAGGCTTGAACGGCGCCTCATCAATATAGAGAGTGAACGGAAATAAATAGAAGACTTAAAATTCACTGATGATTATGCATACGGAACTTATATCCCGAAGAGAACAACAGGATTCATTAGTTCGCAATAGGGGGCTTGGGAATCCGGAAGAGCCGCATGTCTTGCTTGTCAAACCGTAAAACTCTCGCCGCAACCGCAGGTCCCTTTCACATTGGGATTATTGAATTGAAACGCCTCATTGATGCCTTCCCGGCGGTAATCGAGCTCTATGCCATTAACAAATTCCAAATCCTTTTCCTGTACGATAACTTTAACGCCGAAATCTTCAAAGACGGCATCATTTTCATTAAGATCATCTGCATAATCAAGCGCATAAGCATAACCCGAGCAACCGGATTTTTTAACCCCCAATTTTAACCCGATGCCTTTTCCGCGTTTTTCCAGCTGCTTTTTAATTTGGCGAGCTGCATTTTCAGTTAATGTAACAGACATAACATTCCTCATTCTTATCGCTGGGCAACCAGGAGTTTTAAAAGATTAATAAAGTCAATAACTTCCGCTTCAGTATTGTCTTTTCCCAAACTGACCCGGATCGCACTTTTTGCAAAATCAGGATCAATACCCATAGCCGTCAATACGAAACTGGGCTCTTTTCCGCCACTGGCGCAGGCCGATCCGCTGGAAACTGCAAACCCTTTCTGATCCAGCTTCATCACCAGCATTTCACCATCGATTTCGTGGAGGCCGAACTGCACGGTATTGGGCAGCCGGTCTGCATGCCGTGCAAAAATTGTCAAACCGGGAATAGTTGATAAACCCTCCTCCAGCAGTTTTCTGAGGGCCAGCAAATGTTCACTGCGTTGGGCAAGTTCTGCTTGCGCAAGTTCCGCAGCTTTTCCGAATCCAACTATGGCGGCGGCATTTTCAGTCCCCGCTCTAAGCCCTTGCTCCTGTCCGCCGCCCAGCAAGACCGGTTTTATCTCTACGCTTTTCTCAAATACCAATGCACCGCAGCCTTTAGGCCCGTAGATTTTATGGCTTGATAAAGACATCAAGTGCACGCCAAGCTCGTAAAAGGCGACGGGAATTTTACCTAGCGCCTGCACCGCATCGGTATGGACAGTGATCCCGTTTTCTCTCAACTGCATGGCATATTGACTTAACTTCTGCACTGCGCCGGTTTCGTTATTTGCCAGCATGATCGTAACCAGCTTGGGCCGGTAGTGAATAACTTTATCAATAGCTTCCTGAGTAATCAAGCCGTCGGCGTCCACATCAATAATTGCCAAATCATGTCCCTGGCTTTTTAAATGCAGGGCATGTTCAGTGATGGAAGGATGCTCAATGGCTGAAATGGCGAATCGGGATTTGGGGTCGAGCGTTGCCAATGCCAGATGATTAGCTTCCGTACCCCCGCTGGTAAAAACAATTTGCGCAGCTTGCACACCGACCAGAGCCGCCACTTGCTCCCGCGCTGTATCAATAGCACTTCGAACAATCCTGCCGGGACGGTATAAACTGGAAGCATTGCCATAAAAAGTTTTCAGGAAGGGCAGCATGGTGTCCAGCACTCGATCATCTATCGGTGTGGTGGCGTTATGATCAAAGTAGATCATTCAGATTATGCATTAACTCTGCTGTGATGATGGATTTCAATAACTTGTTGGGCGTCTTTAGCCTGCCGTACGGCAATTTCCTTGACCTGATTTTTTTCCATCAGTTCAGCCAAGGTGATGCCTTTTAAATATTTGCTAATCTGCTCGCTCAATCCTACCCATAAATCATGCGTTAAGCAGGGCTGGTTGTTCTGGCAATTTGATTCACCGCCACAGCTGGTTGAATCAATCTGCTCATCTACGGCGCTGATAATATCAGCAATATTGATATCGCTGGCCTTGCGGCATAGTTTATAGCCGCCTCCGGGTCCGCGTATTCCCTGCACCATGCCGGCGCGGCGTAATCGGGCAAATAACTGTTCCAGATAAGATAAGGACAAGGATTGACGGGCCGCTATATCGGTCAATGCAGTCGGGTTCTGTTGACTGTGAAAAGCCAGATCAATCATTGCAGTTACCGCATAGCGACCTTTAGTGGTTAAGCGCACGAGACCATCCTTTACAATAACTGATAATAGGCTGCCACTATACTCAACCTACTCTAATAGTCAACTATTATGCCTGGGTCGTGGATAGGTCAGACTTACAAAATTTATAAATAAATTAATAGCTTAATTAAGTCTGGTCTGAATTTACTGGTAATTTTGGATTTATATCCAGGCGATTAATGCTTGCGTTTTCGCCCTTCACCCTGCGACATCCTTAAAATCCCTCTGAGTATGTCAAGTTCTTTGGTATCCAGCTGCACCCGATTATAAATTCTCCGTAAACGCCGCATAATGGAATTTGATTTATCAGGATGCATAAAGCCAATATCGGTTAATGCCCGGTATAAATGGGTATAGAAAGATTCCATCTGAGCTGCCGTAGCCAAGGGAGTTTCACCTTTATCGCCAATGGATGCTTGTTCCTGCAGCCCGGAAGCAATAAATAATTCATAACAAACCACTTGCACGGCAGCTGCCAGATTCAGGGAACTGTATTCGCTGTTACAGGGGATCCGGAGCAGATAGCGGCATAAATCCAGTTCATGATTTTTTAATCCTGAATTTTCCCGTCCAAAAACAATGGCCACATTATTGCCCGGCTCACTAATCATCACTTTCTCTGCACATTCCCGCGGCGTCAATTCCGGCCAGCTGATAGTCCGGCAACGGGCGCTGGCTCCAATTATAAGCTGGCAATCAGCAATAGCCTCTTGCAAATAGCGGCACACTGATGCACGGGCTAAAATATCATCCGCACCGGAAGCCCTGGAGGTGGCGTCAGCACTGGGGAAAATTTTTGGCGAAACCAGCCAGAGGTTATGCATTTTCATGTTTTTCATCGCCCGGGCCACTGCCCCTATGTTTCCCGGATGAGTGGTTTCGACCAGAACAATTTTTATATTTGACAGCAATGCATGAATCTCTTTATGTGGAAAAAACATCCAAGTCTATCAAAAGATTTGGTATCCTATGTCGTTTTCTGTATACATTATCAATTTTCCCATGCAACCCATGCTCAATATTGCCGTCCGCGCAGCTAGAAGCGCAGGCGAGCTCATCCTTCGCTCTTCCGATAATATCGGCCTTCTGCGCATAGACCAAAAAGGCAAAAATGATTATGCCAGCGAGGTCGACCGCATGGCTGAACGGGAGATTATCAGTATTATCAAGGCCGCCTTTCCTGAGCACGGCATTCTGGCGGAAGAAAGCGGCCAACATAAAGGCAACGATTTTGTCTGGGTGATTGATCCCCTCGACGGCACTACCAATTTCCTGCACGGCTTTCCTCAATATGCCGTGTCCATTGCCTTAAAGCACAAAGGAAAACTTGAAGTGGGCGTAGTTTACGATCCGTTGCGGGATGAATTATTTACCGCTAAACGGGGCGGAGGCGCCCTGTTAAATAATCGTCGTCTCAGAGTAACCACTCAAAACAGTTTAAAAGGCGCATTAATCGGTACAGGCTTTCCTTTTAAAACCGATCAACATCTTGATGCTTATATAGGGATGTTTCGCGCATTCACAACGGACTGCGCAGGGATTCGCCGGGCCGGCGCGGCAGCACTGGATTTGGCTTATGTCGCAGCCGGCCGCCTGGATGGTTTCTGGGAAATAGGGGTAATGGAATGGGATATGGCTGCAGGAATTTTATTAATAAAAGAAGCGGGGGGCGTAATAACGGACTTTTCTTTTAATGACAATTATATAAAATCAGGTAATGTGATTGCGGCAAGCCCGAAAATGCATCAAATTATGTACCAGCTTATTGAGCCGCATGTTACTGATAGCTTGAAATAAATAATCTGAACAATAATATTTATTTCAAAACCGGAAGGCAGGAGGTTTATCCGGACCAATTCCCAGGATGCCTGGATAAGAGGCGGGTCTGAGCATAGCCCCTACTATGGATTCAGCATCTGGACATTTTAATTTTTCTGAATTTGCCAGTGACTTCGACCCTATACAACAGCTTCAAATAGACTGACCTCTCTGTTTGCATGGCCGAATTGATAATAGGCTTGGAAAAAATAGCATCCACTACAATCGGGAGGTAATTATGCATTTGCTCGTATTGCGCTTCATTACCCTTGTACTTGTTGCACTCGGGCTGACTATGGGGACTGCGCACTTGCTTGAACTTCCACCTAAAATGCAATACGACGCGGTGATGTATGCGGCAGTTACCAGTACCTTGTATCGGCTGTTCGGATCGGTCGGCGCCTTTATACAAGTCGCCTCCATCTTGGCCGTAGCCATACTTGCGTTTTTAGTTCGATTCCGCCCCGCATTCCGCTTGACGTTATTCGCAACGCTCAGCCTCATATTTTCACTGATACTCTGGTTTGCCCTTGTAGCGCCGGTGAATGCCGAATGGTTACAAGTTATAGAATCGACACCAGAATTTGTTCCCAAAGCCTATTTGCAGCTGCGCGACCGATGGGAGTATGGGCATGTAGCAGCTTTTATCGCGTGGTTCTGCGGATTTTGCCTGCTAGTGCTGTCCGTGCTTATTGAGTAAAGGCAGTAAAAAGGTAGGGTGGGCACATGCTTTTCGTGCCCCGCGGAACAAACTCACTCATAGCCTAACTCGTGCCGAATTCTCGGCATTCGCCTTGTTGGTTTCCGTATTCCTGTCATAAATTACCACGCCCACGCGGTCAATATGGGCGCTTAGGCCGATATTGGCGAGTTCAGCGTATTGCCGCAAATCCACTGTATAGGGCAGAATTTTTTCGCAGCTTGTCGCGGCTTTCCAGAGTTGTTTTTCCAAGGCTTCTTCACTGGCGATTTTGGCCTTGGCCCTATTGATTCCTAAATCTGTAAAAGGCTGTGCAGGGTATTATTGGGTATAACTAATCGTTTTAATGCGCAAGCGGTAATTGTACGGGTAATTGATCAGTTCCACGTCTTTAGGCCAGCCGGCATCGCTGGATAAATAATTAACATCCACGCGTTTTTGATTCTGGTAATACAAATGCCGATGATTTTGACCTGCTTCCAGCCGCCACTGCGCAGGCAGTATTTTTTGCAGCATGGCAATAGGCCAATAAGCCAATTGTAAATCCGTGATAATAAATTCGGGAGCCATTGTATCGGGTAAAAGCGGGCTTTTATCCAGTTCCAGTTTTTTGCCGTCATAGGTCAGATTAAAGAGACTGAGCCCTTCATTGCTTAATCCCGCCATTGCAATATGCCGTTCGTCCAATTCCAGAACGCACACCAGGATTTCCTGTCGGCCCGGCCATAGCGCCGTTATCTGCTGTACTATTCTTCTCGCGGGCCCTACAGGCGGCGCTATCGGCATGACTACGGGCTGGCCGCTAACTTCCTGCTTATCGAAAGCAGCACAGCCGGATAATACGCAGGTGAAGATAAGAACTTTAACAAACTGGCAAGTCATAATCACTAATAGTGCCGGAAGACTTTTGTGCGATTGTATAATGCCAGTCAAGCTGCCGTCCTACCCCTGGCGTCATAATTGAAGCAGCGTATCGAGTCTGGCCCGCGCGTTTTTTACATAAGGATTATTTTCATCCCACGCATAGCCGGCCAATATTGAACAAATCATCGCTTTAATTTCGGGCTGCTGCCTTGGGTGGAAAATAACATCCTGAAAGCGTCCATCATACCAAGCGTTGACAAATATGCGAAAGGTATTGACGCCCCGCTGCAACGGCATTGCATAATCCATGCGCCAGTCCACGGCTTCATTATTAAACTGGCGGTCCAGAATCTCGGCCGCCAGACTCGCTGATTTTATCGCAATGGTAACGCCGGAAGAAAAAACCGGGTCCGGAAACTCCCCGGCATTGTCCAGCAAGACATAGTCTTTGCCGTACAGGCTTTTTACATTGGCGGAATAACCGGTAAGGGCATTGATCTTTTGATCGAATACGGCATTTTTCAGCAAGCCGGTTAACCTGGATTCCTGACCGATTATATCCTGCAATGCGCTATCGTTATCATCCCATTGCTTATAAAAGCCGGACTCGGCGACTACCCCTATGCTGCTGCGGCCGTTGCTGAAAGGTATCAGCCAAAACCAGACGTCTTTACATTCGGGATGAACCGTGATTCGTATTTTATTCCTGTCGAATTGCGTAACCTTGATTCTGTCTTCGATATGCCCGAACAGCGCTTGTCTGACGGGAAAGCCGGAGGGCGACTCCAAATCCAGCAGCTTGGGCAATATACTCCCGAAGCCGCTGTCATCCAGCACAAAATCAGCTTCATAATTTCCTGCTTTAACCGGCTTCATCGCGCGTCTTCAGTTTCGATTTATCGCCTGTAAAATCAACAGCTATAACTTCCATTTGCCACTGTATATCGATGCTCTTCCGCACGGCTTCACTGGCAAGCAGATTATCAAACCCGTCGCGCTGAACCTGAAAAGCAGTGCCAATGCCTGCTGTAAACTTGTCTTCAAAAGAAAATTCGGTTTGCCGGTTCCGGTATACAAAAGAGACGCCGTCTTTGTATTCAAAGCCTCCATGCACCCCCGTCTCCATCATCACGGCCTGTTGAATGAACTCCATACACTGAGGCAGGAGGCTTTCGCCAATACTGAACCGGGGAAACCGTTGATGTTCCCGGATAGTCACATGGTATCCTTTATTTCGCAGTAATGCCCCGGCAATACTGCCGGAAGGCCCTGCTCCTATGATGACTTTGCAGATTTGACCGGGTGCCATTGTGAATTCTTGATTTTAAGGAAGTGCTGAAAAAATTCTCACTAAGCCAAATTACCGGCATCCACGCCTAATACTCAACATTATGCTCATGGGGGCGGTGTAGAAAAGTAAAGCTTAAAGACGCAAGATTTTTGCGCCTTTACCATCAGGCAAGAAATATTGTCAGCAAGTAGTCTCTATCGTCAGTATGACTATTCTGGCACTTGTGCTGTATAAGACTGAACCTGGTCAGGTCAACCGCCAAGCTCTAGGAGTCATCAACCTGATCGGCAAGCGTTGTCAGCGCTTTAATCAACTTGGATAATTTTTCCGGATTGTCTGCGCGCACGGTGGCATGAGCCACTTTGCGGCCTTTGCGGGGAGTTTTTTTATAAAGATGCAAATGCGCCTGCGGAATGCCCAGCACATCTTCCGTAGAAGGCAGGTTGCCGATAAAGTTAACCATGGCTGATTGCTCAACAGCTGCAGTTGCGCCCAAAGGCAGATCCAGAATTGCCCGCAGATGATTTTCAAACTGGCTGGTTTCAGCGCCTTCAATCGTCCAGTGGCCGGAGTTGTGCACGCGCGGCGCGAACTCATTGGCGATTAATTGTCCGTCTCTTTCAAATAACTCCAGCGCCAGCACGCCGACATAATTCAGCGTTTCCATCAGGCGCGAAACATAGGTTTCGGCCTGCGCCTGCATGACATCGCCTTCCCGGCTTTCAGAAATACGCAGAATACCGCCGCGATGCAAGTTTTCCGACAATGGATAGAAAACGCTTGCGCCTGAAACATTGCGAGCGGCAATAATGGACACCTCCCGGTCAAACGGCACGAAGGCTTCAACGATAGCGGGCGCGTCTTCCAACAAAGCCCAGGCTGATTTTAAATCATCAGCCGATTTAAGCACGGACTGGCCTTTGCCGTCATATCCCAGTTTGCGGCTTTTTAAAATAGCGGGCCAGCCGATGCTCGCCATCGCCTGTTTCAGACTTTCAAAACTGTCCACGGCGGCATAAGCCGGCGTTGGAATGCCAAGCTCATGGAAAAAGGTTTTTTCGATTAATCGATCCTGGGCAACGGCTAATGCGTTCGGCCAGGGATACACCTGGGTGTGGGCGGACAGAAATTCCGCGACAGCCGCCGGCACATTCTCAAATTCGTAAGTAACGACATCGGCGCGCTCGGCAAGTTCTGCAAGTAATCCGGGATCGTTGTAGTCGCCGAGCAAATGCTCTCCTAATGTATTGGCGCAGGCATCAGCTGATGGATCAAGAAAAATAAAATCCAGCCCTAAAGGATAACCCGCCAGGGCGATCATTCTCGCAAGCTGCCCTGCGCCCAGTATGCCGACTATCATAAATTCTCTTCCCGTGGATCGGAATGTGCGAGAACCGTTTCGGTCTGTTCACGCCTGAAGTTTTGCAAGGCATCCCCGTATTGGCCATGTTTATTACTGATAATGGCCGCCGCCAGTAATGCCGCATTGATAGCTCCCGCTTTGCCTATCGCCAGTGTGCCGACCGGAATGCCGGCCGGCATCTGGACGATGGACAATAGGGAATCCATGCCGTTTAAAGCTTTCGACTGTATAGGAACGCCTAAAACAGGAATCGCTGTTTTCGCGGCCATCATGCCCGGCAAGTGCGCTGCTCCGCCTGCGCCGGCGATAATAACTTCCAGGCCTTTGGCCTCGGCCGCTTCAGCGTATTGGAACAGCTTGTCCGGGGTCCGGTGCGCGGAAATAACTTCAACCTCATGCGGAATTTCAAGCCGCTCCAGCGTCTCTGCGGCAAAGCGCATCGTTTCCCAGTCAGACATCGAACCCATAATAATGCCCGCCAGTGCCGTCATGAGGAGCTCCTTTTCAGAATCAAAATAATAGAAACGATCATACAATACATAATTACTAAA
Organism: Candidatus Methylobacter favarea; assembly: GCF_902806695.1. GTDB lineage: Bacteria > Pseudomonadota > Gammaproteobacteria > Methylococcales > Methylomonadaceae > Methylobacter_B > Methylobacter_B favarea. The sequence continues at coordinate 12,529 of NZ_CADCXN010000083.1, forward strand.
GCGATCCAGTATCGCATAGATGCCGCGGCGATGTTTTCCAGATTCGGTTTATGCTGCCGGATTTGCCTGTCAGGAAACTTGTAAAATTATCATTAATCTGCAAATCCCCATGTTTCTTCACTATCATTCCAAAGTGCGATGACAGGTTCTGCAGGGTTATTGTGCTCATAGTCGAGAATGCTCAGGGAGGCAGGGCTCAGCAAAAAATACCGTGCTTCGCTCACGGTCAGGCCAATCCAGCAGGCAGCCAGGACGCGTCCGAAATGTCCATGCGAGAACACGGCGATATTTCCTTGCAGTGATTTTAAATGATCAATAACCCGCTTGGCGCGGCTGGAAACCTGCGCCGGCGTTTCACCGTTGGGCGCGCCGTCTTGAAAGAGGTTCCAGTCCGGCCGCATTTTCAGGATGTCGACCGTGCGCTGGCCTTCGTAGTCGCCATAATTCCATTCCACGAGATCAGGCTCGATTTGCGCGGCGCCTCCCAGACCGGCCAGATCACAGGTCTGCCGCGCCCGCTGCCGCGGACTGCTTAAGACATGATTGAAGTTCGTAGCCTGCAAGCGTTCGCCCAGCTTGCGCGCATCCTGCTCGCCTTTCGCGGTGAGCACAATATCAGTGCGCCCCGTATGCTGCCCGGAAAGCGACCATGCCGTTTCCCCGTGCCGGATAAGAAAAATTTTAGAATTCATAAAAATTGTTTAAATAGGGCAGAATATGAAGTTTATATCCGATAGGCTTATGATTATCTACTTAGCAGAAGCCCTGAGCTGTGCATTCCCGCTTCCGAGCTGAAATTAAAATACAGTTTACCAATATCCTTTTTCCAATCAAGCGTCAGTTTCAGCTCATCTTCAGGCTGAATGACTTTGACGAATTTAATGACTTCCATGTTTAAAAACGGCTCATCAATGGCAAAAAACAGCCTGCCGAAATAGTCAGCCCAGGCGATTTGCACCACGCCCGGCAGAATTGGATAACCTGAAAAATGATCAGCAAAATAAATCAGTTTATGGGGAACCTTGACCATCAGTTCAATGCTATCACAAGTCATTTCAAATCCCAGCACCTGTGGAAATTTGCGATAATTCCCGTCCAGCAGTTGCATTAAAATATGCTGATCGATTTTCCCCTGCGCATTAAGCGGCAGCCTGTCCACAAACAGCCATTTTCTGGGTAGAACCACAGCCTCAAACCACTTATAAAGTGCTATCCGGATTTCTTTGATGAGCTGGTTTCTTCCGCTCGCTTTTAACTGCGCTAAACCCTTCTGGTTCAGGACACAAACCGCCCCGATTTCATCCCGGTTTTTCGCAATCATCACCGTAAACGCCTCAGCTATCAATTGGGTGTCCATTAAACGCTGCTCAAGCTCTGTTAAAGACACACGTTTTCCTTCCAGCTTGACAATCCGATCCACCCGGCCTTGCAGAAAAAACCGGCCGTCATGTTGCAAATCAAGTTGATCATCCAGCGGCAGACCAGACTTACCGGCTAGAGGCGAATGCAGATGCCAGCGGTCATCCTTGCAGCTAAGCGTCATGCCTTCAAATAACGTCCAGGCTGTATCAGGCTTTCTATTTTGCTGCCTCCAGGCAATGCCGCCGCTCTCCGAACTGCCGAAGACTTCGATAACAGATTGTCCGCTGTTTGCGAGAATCTGCTGCGCAGTACTATATTGTAAAGGCCCTCCGGAACTGAAGATAGCGTTTAAAGCGCTTATTGTCTGCCACGGTGAATTTCGATCCAGGCGTTTTAAATGCGCAGGGCTGGCAATCCAGTAGGCGGGCGTGTCCTGAATAGCATCTGCCAACAACTCGGGATCAATATAACTCCGGCTGTGAAAACAGCGTTCCGCTGACAAAGGCCACAGCACCCGGAACAACAAGCCATAGATGTGCTGATGGCTGACGGTAGATAAAGCCGCAGCTGCGGCCAGCTGTTTGCCCCAGAGTTTTTCGAGCAGCGCTATCTCACGCTGAAATTGAATCAGCCGCTTTTCAATCGGCTTGGGCTGTCCGGTAGAACCTGAGGTGAAAATCACCAATTTCGTGTCGGAGTTTAGGGGCAAAAACGCCGGATTGAAATAATCCGCTGAATCCAGGCAATAATCAAATGCCTGCGTTTTATCCCAATCGCCTATGAGCCGGCATTTTTGCTGCTGAAGTTGCTGTGCGGTGCCGGGGCGGTTATTACCGGGAATCCAGACTTCCTTGCCGGCATGAAAAAGCGCAAACAGCATAACTGCAAAAGGATAGGCATCGTCCGTATATAAAGTATAACGCTCGAAAGGTTGCGATTGCAGCAGGTTTACCCAATGTCTGACTGCCGCATAAAATCTGTCGGCGCAGTAATAATGCCCGGCATGAAAAGCCAGCGGTAAATTGTCCTGTCTCTTTGCAGTCGCACAATGCGATAGCGGAATCAATTCACCGGACATATTTTTGGGTCCTCATTCTGATAATATACTCCGCGCCGAACAAGGCTCCCATCAATAAGTAGGCTATCAAGCCATTATATAAACTCCAGAATTCAAAGCTGCTCCATAAGGCTGTTGCCAGCGCCATACTGCCGTTGATAATAAAAAAGACACACCAGGCCTGGGTGACGCGGCGCGTATAAATAATGCCTTCCGGCGGTAAATCGGGATGTTGAAATCGCGCCAGACGCTCAATCAGGCTGGGCGGTGACACCAAACTCCACGAGAAAACCAGCAACATCATTCCATTAACCAGTACCGGATAAAAACGCAGGGTGACAAGGTTATTAATCCAGATTGCAAACCCGCAATACACAATGCCGGCAATTAAAAGCGGGGCGCTCCGGTATTTGGCGGAATGACCCGCAGACACTCTGATGAGCAGTAATATAACCAGCATGGCCGCTATTTGCCGCGGCTCAAGATAATTGATGCCGAAATAAACAGCGAAAGGATAGACCAAGGTCAGCAGTCCTGTCACACTGTTTATAAAATGATGCATGCCATCAGTCATTCATCATCTTATAAACGGCCTCCACGACATCGCCAATGGTGCGGGCGGCCTTGAAATCTTCAGGCTTGATCGATTCTCCGGTTATTTCCTTAAGCCGGACTATCATATCGACTGCATCAATGCTGTCAAAATCAAGATCCTTGTATAAGCTGGCTTCCAAAGTGACAGCGTCCTGATCTATCTCGAACATTTCGACCATTATTTCTTTAACAGCCGTTAAAATTTCTTCACGATTTTGCATTACTTTCACAAGTGCGCGGGAATTAATAGTGAGGGGCGACATTTTGTGCCGAAATATAAGCGGCCAACGACGAAACGGAAGCAAAAATCTTCCCCACATCTTCTTTTTCCGCATTAATTTTTACGTTATATTTTTTACGGATAGCCAGCCCTAATTCCAGGGCATCTATGGAATCCAGCGCCAAACCGCCGTCAAAAAGCGCTTCGTGACTATCTATATCAGCTATGCTGAGGTCTTCCAAATCCAGCGTATCAATTATTAATTGTTTTAATTCATTTTCCATAGTGCTTGTAGAGGTCTCTCTGTTGAGTAAAATAATCCTGTAAATATTGATTAAAGCGCCGGACAGCGATTGATTTCGGGCTTGTGTTGATAAATTCATCCAGCGCAATATCGTCCCCCACATGCATTGCCAAATGAAAGCGGCGGTCAGGAATCTGATACCATTGCTCGGCTTTTGCCAGGGTGGCGGGATAACAGGACAAGGTGACAGGCGTTACAATTTTGTTAGCCTGCAACGCGATTGCCGCGGCGCCCCGCTGAAAACGGCAAGGCTTGCCCGGCACTGATCTGGTTCCCTCCGGAAAGATGATCATTGAGCCGCCTGATTGCAGCCAGTTGACACACTCGGCTATCATTTGCCCGGGATCGCCGTTACTGATATAGCCGGCATTTAAAATAGGCCCGCGCATAAAAGGATTATGCCAGAGCTTTTCCTTTACAATGCAGTTTGCCTGTTTGATCCGGCTGATCAGGAAAACTATATCAACCAGTGTGGGGTGATTGGCGACTATCAGTTGTCCGGGACGGTTAAGCTTTTCCAGGCCGGTTATTTCATAAGTCATAACGCCGATTTTGTGCATCAGCCCTATAAAAACATAAAAGCTGTAATGCACAACTTTTTGTCCGCGGCTTACCTTTTGCAAGCGGCTGCCGGGCAGGATGGATAATACGGGGAAAACCAGAATCCACAACAGCAGGCCGCCCGCGCCGAAGCTGAAAAAACTGAATCCTGTTGCAAAAAGCCGCCAGGCGTACATTAATTTTCGGCTTATAGTTTGTCCCATCGCCAGCTATGCCCGTGATGACCCAAACTTAACGATCGATCTTCCCCAAGAAGAAACTTTAAAAAAGCCAGTAATTGTATGGGATGCTCGCCGTCATCACGGGATTGCGCTGAACGGCAAAATTGCAAAGGCAAGCCATTTCCTATTAAAGCAAGCCTTAGCGCCAGTGCGCAAGTAGTTTGTGCATTAAGATTAAACGGCGAAATCGGATAAAAGTCAGCGATAGGCTCATCGTATAAAACCAGCAGCACTTCAGCAGCGCCTTCCTGCAAAAGCCCGAGCGCTTCAATAAAAGCCGGTGCGATACCTTCAAAGCCTGGAGCAATAACGGTAATTTCCATCTGATTAGCATAGGCTATGGAAAACAATCCGGCTATGGCATTGTGGACAGAAAGGCTGAATGCCGTAGGCGAAATCTCCTCGGCGGACTGAATGGCTTTGAGGATATCCAGGGATTTACAAATCTCACCATGAGCAGAACTGAACACGGCTGATAGCTTTTCTCCGGCGGCAAGACAGCCATCAGCCGCACTAAAAACAGCCTTGGCCAATGGACTTAACCGGCGCTGAAGCATTTTAGGAACAAAGGCGGGCGCTGCAGGATTAGAGCCTTGTCCGGTTTGTAGTCGTGACTGCCAGGCGCTCGGGTCATCCGGCGAGTTGAAGCCGGGAGCCCAGGCATTCCAATTAGAGATAACAAAATCGGCGATCATGAGCCGGGGTAGTATAGTTGTTCAATGCATTAAGGCGAGCCGCGGCAACGCTGAAATAAGACTATTGTTCAATCCGCTGGTGCGGATTGTTCAGGCTATGATTGCTTTTTGCCCAGGTATCAATAAGTTTTATTTTAGCAAAATTAATCATCCTCTTCGTAAAAGCTCTTCGATTATTACTTCGCCTCATGAACTTATGAACTTATGAACTTGTGAAAACTTTTAAATTGTTGCGTCGCAGGTATAATTGGATTGATGAAGAATTTAAATTTTTCCTCTCTTAAAGTCATTAAAAGTTAGCGGCTTATGCCTTATCACGGTTAAATCCACGGTAATCAAAGGGTGGAGTAATAGTGAAATACGCAATAAACTAAATGCCGGAACTCAGATTTTCATATATTTTATCCGGTGATGGTTTTATTTTAATTTCTATGCAAAACGCTATCCTGTCAAAAAACAAGCCTGCCGATACGGATAGCCTTGCCGATGAATAAACCGGCAGTTACTCGTAACCAGGAGCCAGACAATGCCAAGGCCGTAGTAAAGCGCAAGCCCGGGCCGCGTTCGCCGAGGCCGGCAGCCCGAAAATCGGCAAAAGCCCCGCCACCGCTCCAAAGCAACTTCAGGCGTAAACTGCTGCTGATTTCTCTGGAAGTGCTTGGCCTGGTGATAACGGCTGTATCAACCATCATGTTCATGCTGGGTTATTCCGCGAACTGGTTTTCCGGCACCAGTTTTTTTGGCAGTTTGTTACCTTTCGCAATCGGTGTATTGGGATTAATTCTGATAGTAGCCGGGTTTTTGATAGGCTGGTGGAAACTTAGAAAATGGCTGCAAGACGACGCCTTGATATGGCTTCCGTTTATGTCGATCAGCCTGGCGCTGATTATCGGCTGGTTTGTCATACAGGATGAGTTTACTCTGGCATTCGGAAACTTTCGCACGCTGGTCGGCGGCAAGCAGGAAGCCAGCCGTGTTACCCTGGCTCATCAGGTATACGCGGCTTACCGCCGTTACAAATCATCCCAACTACAGCGTTTGGTAAGCCGCTCCATCGAATATAACCCCGTGATAGAGGAGGCGGCCCGGGCCTACGGAATTAATCCCAATCTCCTGCAGGGCATTGCCGCCGCCGAGTCGTCATTCATGCCGCGAGACAGCGGCGACGGCGGCCGCGGTCTTTTTCAAATTACCCTGGTGCCGAAAGCCATCATGAACCAGGTCAGCCGGCGTCTCGATGTGGACAAGCCGTCATTGCTTAATTCCCGGCACAATGCCTTCATCGCCGCCGCCACGCTGAAATATTATCTGCGGCAAATGAATAACGATCTGTTTCTGGGCTTGCTGGCCTACAATATTGGCCCGGCCAACGGCGGGCTGCGATTTATCATGCAACAGTATGGCGCGAACGATTTCGTGACCATACAGCCTTATCTGCAGGTACTGCCGCGGGATTATCCCATCCGGGTTTTATCCTATTCGCTGGCTTTCAGGATATGGCAAAAAGAAGGAAAATTGCTTGCCTATGAAGAAGGCAATAACGCCATTCGCATACAACGCCTCGGCATACCCGGCCTGTAAAAGGCTTAACAGGCTTGGCCCGCATGAATATAAAAAATAAAAGCTTTTCAGCAGACATCAAGCTGTGTCTATGCATATTGATGATCATTCCCAGCCAGGCAGGCGGTTGAACCCAGGCATTTAGACGATTAATTCCTTTGCAAGGCCTGGAAGCCTGTCGAAGAGCCGCCGGCGCAGAACTGACGAACCGGTCAATACACTGATTTTTCAGCCGGAATTAACGATAGGCTGGCTATGGAAATTACTAATTGCAACGCTCTTATGACTAAAGCAAAATGCCTCGATACTGTAAAAAAGAATCGTAAGAATGAGTTAAAGCAATGATTCTGCAAGCCCTTCATTCCCGCCTATCGGCCAGCCCGCTATCCTTGCAGGCTGAACAGCTGCCGGGAATTTAGCTCTTCTGTTCATTAATTATCGTTGCTGCCTCCAGCGGTAATAAATTTTCCTGTCATCACATTCCCAACTGGAACGCTGGGTTCCGGTTTTGGTCATGCGCAATTTGCAATGATGCTCAATTTTGAATTGCTCCCAGTTGGAATCGTCGACATTGGCGCTGAAATAGAGCCTTGATAGTATGACAAGCACGATAATGAACCAGCACGCAAGCAATGCATTAAGGGGATTGCTGCGTATGAATTGTCCGATTTTTGCTGCCCTGTCTTTTAGTTTCATATAATGCCTGTTAGATGGTTAATAATAATTGAAAGGTTCCGGTAAGTGCGGTGCGGCGAGAAAGTATCACGTTCTCAAATTGTCATTTAGATTACAACATTATCAAGCCCGCTGTGATAGCTCCCGATAAAGTGCTTCCGATCACGAACGTGGGGGCCCGCGGCAGCCGATAGTCCAAAGGCCATGCCTAATTGGAAAGAATTTTGCAGCCTTACCTCTTCATTGGACCGGAAATCACGCGTATTTCGCCATAACAGAAAGGCAACCGGGTCAGTGTAAATGCTCATTACCAGCAGCGCCGGGAGCGGTATCCGGAACCATGCCGGATTCATAACCAAGGTCAGCAGAAGTGCGGGCGTAAACATCGTGGCGCAAGCTGTTGAATCCCGGGCGCCGGCCCAATTTCCATGCCTGGATAGTGCGGCAGTAACCTGGGCAGATCAAGGGCAGCGGCTGTAGAAGATGCTAATCCTCCTAATGCGCCGGGCAGCACCGGCCCATGCTGATTACCGACTATCCAGAGGGCCAAATAGCCAAGATAGGAAATACCTGCAATCAGCACAACCAGCCGCCAGATATGATAGGGATTAAAGGCGGCCCAGGGGCCATAGCCCTGATCGGGCAGTATCGGGAAAATAACGACCGAGATCAGCAACAGTTTCAGGGTGGCATACAGTTCATGCTGCTCCAGCTTTTTCAGCCAACCTTGAAGCCGTGGCTTAAAGCCAAGCAGTGAGCTAATGACTACGGCGCCGGCAGAAGCGATCGCGATATGGCCAAAAACAGTTAAGGCGCCCAAAACAAAAGTAATCAGCGATGCAATAATTCCGGTGATACTGAAATCCTGAAATTTGTTGAGGCTTTTACTGTAAGCAAGCAGCAAAACTGATGTCAGTCCCAGAAAAGCAAAACCCATCAATACTGGATCAATCTGCCGGGCCAGTATGCCCCAAAGTCCGCCCAGCAAGCTAATAAGTCCATAAGTACGCAGCCCGGCAACGCCCATACCTTCATCCAGGTCACGGGCGCGCCGGCCCCGCTCCATACCGATAAGCAAGCCTATGGCAGCGAGATTGCCAATACCTTGAAGCTTTCCAATTCAGTCATTTGCCTCTGCGATTATTTTGTTTATTGCTGAACCTAGTGTCTTTTTCAAAGACCGGCCAGGGAAGATAGCCAGTCCAAGCTCGTATTTCTCCAAGTCCTGATTATTTCCAGATTAGCTATTTAATCTTAAATAAAAGCTACCATTTCACTGTGCGCCAAGACCATTCAACAAAGCCTGTTAATCCAAAACCATGCCTCAATGCCTGATGTTCGTGATCTGGCCGAGTATTTTAGCTTCTGATCGACGAAGCCTCATCAGGCGTCAGGCTAGAAAACAGCTTTAAATTTGCTATAAGATTGTCGGAACAAGAGTATCCACTATAGAATGGGAATCATGTACCAACAAATTGTAATAATGTTACCCGGAAGGAGTTAGGAATGCTGAGTAAAATTATTGAAAAATTAAGGCAAGGCGCAAATAAATCCGGTAAAGCTTATTTAGTTAAAGATTTGGTGGCAGATAGAAAAATTTTACTCATCCTGGAATCTCCTCATAAAGATGAAATAGAACATGAAGCGCCGCTGGCAGGGAGAAGTGGAAAATCGGTAACCAAAGTATTAAAGGATGTTTTATCTATAGATGAAGCCGATAAAGACATGGCCTTCGGGAGGCTGGTTAAGGCAGGAAAAGTGAAAAAAATTGGCCTGATGAATATTTCAAATTTACCTTTGCAAATGACTGCCTATGATTATGAGGCTTTTTGTCCTGAGCTTCGTAAAGTACTGGGAATTTTTGAAACCATCAGAAGCAACCCCAAAAAGAGGGCTGAAAAACCGGCCAATGATGATATTAACAAGATTATTGATATCTTGAGCGATGACTTTAATCGGCGAATCGCCTGCCTTGATGACAATGTCATCATTATATTATGCGGGAACTTCGTGCAGACTTTCTGGAAGCACTATGTAAAAAATCATTTTCCGGCAATTATTGAAGTTCCTCATCCTTCCTATGGAAATTGGGAAAAATCAAGGTATAGCCGGCAGATTAAAAATATTATCGAGATTATTAAATAATCCATCAATAAATCAGTGACTTTATTGTCTGCTACTCTCGTTATGCCGGATAAAGTGTTATAACCCTGTAAAAATGAACAATGAATAAAACGATTTTAGTAACCGGTTCCAGTCGCGGTATAGGCAAGGCCATTGCGTTATATTTGGCCGATCAGGGCTATGATCTTGTCATCCACTGCCGCAGCCGGCGAGAGCAGGCCGAACAAGTAAAGGCGGAGATTGAACAGCTAGGCCGGGCCGCCCGGATATTACGGTTTGATATTGCCGACAGGGCGCAATGCGCGGCAGAGATAAACCGCGATATTGAAACTCACGGGGCTTATTACGGCGTGGTCTGTAATGCGGGAATTACTGCCGATAATGCATTTCCATCGCTAACAGGCGAAGACTGGGATAAGGTTGTCCATACTGATCTTGACGGCTTTTATAATGTTTTACATCCGGTCATCATGCCTATGGTAAGACGGCGCAAGCCCGGACGAATTGTTACGCTGTCTTCCGTGTCCGGGCTAATGGGCAATCGCGGACAGGTTAATTACAGCGCGGCAAAGGCCGGCATTATCGGCGCGACGAAAGCATTGGCACTGGAGCTTGCGAAACGTGAGATTACCGTTAATTGCATCGCGCCGGGGCTTATTGATACGGAGATGGTCAGCCAGTTGCCGCTGGATGAGATTAAAAAAATCATTCCCGCACGCAGAGTAGGCAGTCCCAGGGAAGTTGCGGCGGCCGTAGCATTTTTAATGTCTGACGATGCCGGTTATATAACCCGGCAGGTTATATCGGTAAATGGTGGTCTATGTTAACAAGGCGGGTAGTTGTTACCGGCATGGCCGGTATTTCACCGATAGGCAATGACTGGCCGCAGGTTTCCGCACGGCTTAAATCCCGCTCTACCGGAATTCAAATCATGCCGGACTGGGAAAAGTATAAAGGCCTGAATACCCGCTTGGGGGCGCCTGCAGATTTTTCGAAACCGGAGCATTATTCCCGCAAAGAAACCCGTAGCATGGGGCGGGTGGCGTTAATGGCTACGTATGCTACTGAATTGGCGCTGATCGATGCCGGTCTGTTAAATGATCCTTGTCTTAAAAGCGGCAAAGCCGGCATTTCCTATGGCAGCTGTGCAGGCAGTTTCGACGCCATCGCCGATTTCGGGAATATGCTGCTAAACCATACTACCAACGGTCTTAACGCAACGTCTTATATCAGGATGATGGGGCATACCGCGCCAGTTAATATCGGTCTGTTTTTCGGCATCAATGGCCGGGTTTATACCACATCAAGCGCCTGTGCCTCGGGCAGCCAGGGCATCGGCTATGCTTATGAGGCAATCAAATACGGGCATCAGACACTGATGGTGGCCGGCGGTGCGGAAGAACTTTCCGCTTCCGAAGCGGCGGTATTTGATACCTTGTTTGCCACCAGTATCCGCAATGAGACGCCGGATAAAAGTCCCCGGCCTTTTGACCGCGATCGGGATGGTCTGGTAATAGGGGAGGGCGCCGGCACTTTGATACTGGAAGAGCTGGATCATGCCCTGGCTAGAGGAGCGCATATTCATGCAGAATTGACAGGATTCGGCACTAATTCGGATGGTCTGCATGTCACGCAGCCCGATAGCGGCAGTATGCAGCGCGCCATGTGTCTGGCTTTGCAGGATGCCCGCCTGGAAGCTTCCGACATTGGTTATATCAGCGCGCACGGAACAGCTACAGGCCACGGCGACATAGCCGAAAGTCATGCGACGGCGGCGGTATTCGGGTCACATGTCCCGATAAGCTCGATGAAAAGTTATACCGGCCATACATTAGGCGCATGCGGGGCTCTGGAAGCCTGGGCTACGATTAATATGATGAATGAAGGCTGGTTTCATCCTACCGTTAATCTGGAAAATATCGATAGCGCCTGCGCGCAACTGGACTATATTAAAGGGGATGTTAGGAAACTGGAGTGCGACTATGTCATGAGTAATAATTTTGCTTTTGGCGGTATTAATACTTCCTTAATTTTTAAACGTTGGGATTAACTCAGTGTCCCTTACCAACTCTCAGGAAAAATAATAATGATAAAAAAAGTTGCTTTACTATTGATTTTGTTCATGATGATGACAGGATGTACTACGACAGGGCATTTTAAAGTGCCCGAGGGCGCTGATCTTTATATTTATAAAAGGCCCCAGCCGGTTGAAGTTAAACCGAATGGCGAAGTAACGACTAAACCATTTTTCTGGACGGCCGCCGGAATTCCGCCTCATGGCGGCATACCCTACCGTCTGGAAAAAGATGGAGATGTACTTAAAGAGGGGAGATTAAGGGCAAAATTTCGCGTAGTTTCAATCTTCTGGCCACCCGCCGCTCTTATCTATTGGCCGATGGGTTTTAATCCGGATATAACCTACGATTTGATAAATGACACACAGGAATAATTTATAAAATTCTGGATTTGATCTGGCGATCGCCAAAAGTAGTTTCAACTGCATTTAACATTCCTGTTTCAGCTCGACCCCAGCGGACACCCGTTCTAATGAATTTGCCGGTCCAGAGCGAATCTTCAAAATTGATGAGGCTAAGCAATCAAGCTCTCTTGTATGAGCATTCGTTCTGTTTGGCATGACGGCCTGCGCCGGCTATTTGGCTGAAATGAGCAAGTTTTGAGGCGGGTCGCCATCAAGCTTCAAAATATCTTTTGCTGCTTGTTGGGATATATATTTTTGCCAGGTTTTTATATCAGGTTCCACTGATAAAGAAATCACACTACATTCCTTATCCGTCTTTTTTCCTGTTGTCGTGTCTAAATAAAACCCGGATTTGAAAGATTCCATACCTGGATATATCAGCGCTACTCGCTTTGCGTGATAATATCGATGATAGATATACATCTGCCGCAAATCATCCGGGGAAGGATTGCAGCCATTCAGGTTTTTCCATTTCGTATCCAATACTACACAATTTTCTTTATCCTTATTAATAACAATATCAGCTCTGATTGTTGACCTATTACCTGTCTCAGTTTGCCAAAAGAGTTTGGAAGATTGAGCGGTAATGGTTGTGCCTGGTTTTTTATGTTTACGCAAACTAACGTAAACAAACTTCTCCCACAGCATGTTCATATCAAACATCAACGCCAAAACGTTATGTCTTCCGTTTATTACATCAGGATGGTATCGCAATAAAAGTAATTGAGCGATACCGATGGCTTTTTTATAAGCGTATGTTTTTCTATTAAAAATAAGTTGTTCGAAAGTTGCCTCGGAAACTCTCATATCGGGCATTTCAGGAAAATGAAGCAACAAAACGCCAATGCGGCTATGCAAGGCCGTATTCGTATTTATCTGTTTTAGCAAACGGATGGTTTTATAGAGAATAAAGTGCAGTTTATGTTCGACATCGTAGGTAGTATGACGAACATAAAACCGTTCCTGATGCGTAAGATTTTGCTGAATATGCTTGCCAAACAGCAAACAGCCTTTTAACGCGGTGACATTCCCTTCTTTCTTGCGGTATTGCTTAATTAAGCCATTGTGCAGCAAATACTCTACTTCTTTGATAAAGAGCGCAAAATATAGATCAAGAATAGAATTGGATTTTAATTTTAAAGAACTGTTACTCGGCGCATGGATGTCAAATATACCCACTGCAGAAAGCATATGAACCAAAATATCACGCCACGTGGTTATATCATTTGTTGCGGTTGGCGATTTGTCGGCTTTGGGTAAAACTTCAATTACAGCATTCCCTACCTGAATAACGCCTACGTATTCATTAAAGCGGACGCCATTATTTATTAACGAAAAATAAGGAACTCCTTTTTCGCCATAATATTTTTGCAAGGCCGTAAGATCATTTTCATCAAAAATTACGCTACCAATTTTTTGTTTGAGTATGAGGGACTGATGCTCAAAAACGGTGATAAGTTTTCTGTTATTCATCAACTATTTCTATTTTGTTTAGTAAACAATTGATAGCCTTAATAAAATCTTTATTCGAAACTTTAGCCATATCCTTAAGTTGATAAAGGGTTCTTTCTGCAAATTCGCCTGCATCGCCATCGGCAAAATCTGCGAAGATATTTTCTTTAGTTTCATCTCTTTCAACAAATTCTTTGCCTAACACCAAACCAATTTTGCCGTAATCGCCAAAGAAATATTCTTGCAGCAAGGGAATGATTTTATTTTGAAAAGTGTTTTTTAAATCATCCATTTTTTCAACAGACATAAAATAGCTATGCCCTATTTGGTGGTCTTTGTCTAATAGCTTCTCAATACGCTTATTGATCGTATTTAGCAAATCCGGCAAGTCAATGCCTTCTAACACACCTTATGATTCTTTCAATTTACCTTCGGTACGGATTAATTCAGCATCAGGCGGCATCTCCACAAAACTGAATCGTCTGCGTAATGCCGCATCCAATGCTTCAACGCTTCGGTCGGCCGTGTTCATTGTGCCGATGATGTATAAGTTAGGAGGCACGCCAAACTTTTCCTTGCTGTATGGCAGCGTAACTTCTAATGCTTCTTCTCTGCCCAAGCGTTTATCATCTTCAATTAAGGTAATTAGCTCTCCGAATATTTGAGAAACATTGCCTCGATTGATTTCATCAATGATAAGGACAAAGTTCTGACTATTATTCTGTGGTTTAGATGAATACTTATATTGTTTTTCTAAATAATTAACTACACCTTTAAAGTAGCCCTCCCAACCAATAAATTTATCTTCGCCGTTAATCTGTTTTTGAATATTTTCCTGAGTTAACGTTCCTTGTTTTTCTTTATTTAAGCCAGTGTGGAGTGTCAGATTGCCATTTGAATTTAAAGAAATTGAAAACTCTTTTCCAGTTGGAGTCTTGATAGCGATCATTTCTTTGTCGCTCAAATCTTTTTTGAGCTGCTCGTAAGCAGATTTAAAGTCAAGCTGATTCGGTGTTTTAGCAGTTAGACATAAATTTTTGAAAATACCATTTTTTATATTATAAATGACTTTATTATCAATTGTTTCAGGCTTGATTCCTTCAATAAAGTCTTCGTAACTCATGCTTTGATGAAAGGTGGTAAATACAATTTGCCCTTCCTGTATCTTGGCATCAAAGATTTCTCTTACTTTCTCCCTTGACATTCCGTTAATGTCCACATCAATAATTTCTAGGGCTTTATTGATGGTGTTATAGGTTTTACCGGTTCCCGGAGGGCCATAAAGTATTTGGTTTAATTTTTTATTCATTGAGCCTGATATTTTCCCTGTTATTGAAGGAGTTGCTTTATCTTCACTCGAGGTATCAATAATGGATTTATCTGAGGAACCCCCTTCATAAACTCTATTATTGTAGAGAGCATCATGATAGGAGGAAAAATTATCGAATTTATATATGCCGTTTGTAGAAATCTCTGTTTTAATTGTTTGAATTCTCTTTACACTATTGCGTTTAATACTTTTACGTTTAAAATTTTCATTTTTTTTAAGCATTTGATCCAGTGTCCATCCTTTCACAGGAATAGTCACTTTTACGGTTTCTGGGAAATTTTCTAAACCAGTTGTTGTGAAAAGCTTAACATTGTCGAGTTGATGCTCGGGATTAATAAGGACAATACGGTCGTTAACCTGAAATTTTTCTTTTAAACCATTGTATTTGTCTATGCCTGATAGTAGGTAGTAACTCACAAACCGTTTTGCTGTTGCATCCTCAATGAGTTGATTAATATTTACTTCTTTAGGATGAATAAAAGGCTGAAAGTTGGCTTTTACTCTTGAAATCAGTTCAGGATATATTTCGTGTAATTGCAGCAATTGGGCATTGGAGCAGGGTATTTCCCGAACATTAGAAAACTCTATTTTGTGTTCATTCCTTTTAATCTGGCTGACTGTTGCAATCAATAATTTCTTATTGGCTATAAAAATGGCATTATCATTGGATTGAAGCTGCCCATACATAGTGTCCCAACGGTTTTCAATTGTGTCCTCCCACAATACCGTTTTGTTGACGGCATCGTATTGCTCTAACTTACTTATCCTTGTCGGTATTGCTAATTAACTATAGATAATCTCATTATTTCTTTTAGCCATCAGAAGCCTTACGGAATATTCCAACATCTTTTGGCACTTGCTGTAGCATTTTGACTTGCGGCGCAACCTGGCAAGGAAA